>NZ_PENV01000001.1:0-489529 GCF_003144375.1 Proteus genomosp. 4 str. ATCC 51469 | reverse complement strand
TATTGCGCCATTAACGGTAATGAGATTTCACTTTGCGTATTTTTGAGTGGATAGCGACCACCAAATGCCCTATTCCAATCATTCACAATCGCATTTCGCCATTGAGTGTTGATACCTTGCGAAGTGGGCGCTAATAACTGTTGCCATGCTTGAGACATGGGCTGTACAAGAAGTGTTTGTCCAAAGCCGCGCCACTCTTGCCCAAAGCTTGCCGCGATTAAGCTACCGTAATCTTGCGTTTCTGATAAGTCGACCGTTTTTCCTTCAAAAACACTTCGAGCCAATGCTTGAGACATGGCTTGTGGATCGGGGGCATTAACAACTTGTTGAAGTTTTAAGCGAACTCTAGTCACGCGTGTGAGGTAGGCTTGTAGGCTTAACGCATCACTGTTTTGCGCTGAAGATTGAGGATCGGTAAAGGCCAGTATTGGCGCAAAAACAGGCTCTAGAGGGCCTGTAAATTCAGCTTTTTGACTAATAACCGGCTGTTGTTCTTTGTTTAATAAATCTTTGGCTGAGTTAACAAAAGAGTCTGCTAGTTTTTCTTGTTGGCGACCTGTTTTACCTTGATAAGAAAGCGTATTCATTAAGGCAATAATGGGAGATTGTCTGACATCGCTCATTAAGGTGAGTTGATCAATGGTATCGGAGAGACTTTGTGTTTCTCGCCACTGCAAACCATTGAGAAAGCTTAACCAACTGCCTGAAAAATCATTAAAATAGCGTTCTGTCAGGTTTTGCTGGAGTTTTTCAGGTGAGATATCAATATCGGTCTCTTTTTGTGTGTCACTTAATACCCAATCTATTTCTTCTCGTCTCTCATGAACGGCTTTTTTAATCGCGGGTTCAATCGATTCTTCCCATGCTTTACGCGTAAAAATACCAGGTACTGTATCTGCTGAACTTAATAAGAAACTGACATCGGTATCACCGGTCATATCATCTAACGTCATATCCGCAAAGTTATGCTGCGCTTGTTGTAAGATTTTTTGGTAAAGCGCAGATTCGCCATTACGTTGACCAATTTGGCGAATAAGAATAGTTCGGCTTCCGGCAACTAAAGTTCGATTAGGCTTGATTGTCCATTCATGGTGATAAGGCAATTGAGAGGCATAGAAGGTTAATAATTCAGTGCCTAATGTTTGCCATTCCCCTTCTTTTAATCCGTTATATTCAGGCCAAATGCGTAATACACTTTCAGTGAAGAATGCCGGATCAATACGGGATGGATCGCTCATCATTAAATAGGCTTTTAAGGCTTGATAAGCGGATTGAGCACCTTCAATTCGTTCTGCACTTTCAGGCGGGAACTGCATAAACGCGTGAAGATAATTTTCAAGATGTTGTTGTGTTGAATCGCGCAATAGCGGCAACATAGATTGGCTATAAACCGGCCATAGATGGCTAAGTAATGCGTTATTACTGCTTAAGCCAAAGCGTAGCCAAAATGGAACAGAAGTTTTTTCTCGATGGCTTAATAAACCTAAGGTTTGTTGTAAGCCATATTGTGCCTGTAAGCGGGCAAATTCAGATTGATGATTGTCTGTTGCTAACTGCGCTTGTTGTTGGCTTAGGGTAATTAATTGGCGATTCATAAAATAAGAAACCACCATACCAATCCCCCACAGTGTCATGGCAGTGGCAACGGTATATTGCAAAATACGTTTGGAGTTTAGACCTATAGGTGATGCTTTTAACTGATAGGGTAATTGTGAATTTGCTGCCATTAGTGCTTTCCAATGGGAATTGGATACCCATTGATTATTTTGTGATGAAGTTGCAGACACATTATTGTTAACAGCCGTACTAAAGAGCACACCAGCGAACGGCAACGAGCGATAACCCGATAAAAGCGGTGCCAAAGTATTGGCGAGTTTTTCACATCCTTCATGTTGAAGAAAACGCGCTAATGCTAGTAGGTAAGTGTGTGTTGGGTTATGCAAGACAGCGTGTGTGCCTTGTTCCACTAGTGCCGGTAAAAGCGTTTTTAAATCATTAGAAAGTATTTCAGATGTCGCTTTTAAAGGTGCTGAATAAAGGACTGTGGGGGCTTCATTTGTTGTTATTTCACCGTGATTACTGATATTCCAAAGCCAAATGGGGGCTTGCCAGCGTAATTGACGAAATAGCTGGTGGAAATAACGGCTAGCTGTGTCTGTATTGGTCGGATTTAAGTGATTAAATAAGGAATGACCAAGCGGTTGTTGAGATAAGTTATTTTCTGACACCCAAATAACCGCATCGAGCGGACGACGTCGGCGCAGTTGTTTTAAATCTTGGATTAAATTTTCATCAATACTTTGATGGATATCGCCACCATAGATAAGTAACGTTCCATTGTTTTCTTGCCAGATGTCCGTTGTTAGATTGGGAGTCAGTTTTTCGATAGAAGTCGAGGTGCCGATGAGGAGTATGCGTATTAAATTTTTTGAATTACGTTGACCATATTGTTTAAATATATCATCAATAAATGAATTATTTTGTTTGTTTATTTCTGGTAATGTTTTTGTATTATATAAGAAAGGTTTACTGAGTAATGGAATGACTTTTTTCCAACCATAAATAAAAAAAGGAAAAGCTAATAATAAAGCAGCCCAACTGGAAAAAGTAAAAAATACAATTTCTTTAGGTGAGTAGTCTGTTTCTAATATTTCATTACCAAAAAGATAATAAAGTATGCTTAACGTAAAAAGGGATATTGTAAGAACAACAGCATAAATAATAAATAAATCCCGAGTTGAAGAAAGCTTATCATTGATTTTCATCTTTGAGAATAACCCCTGCTATATATTGATCGTTACAATATCCAGAAATCCATCCACAACTATTAACATCGTTATGCATGCAGTGTAGAGCAGCAAACGAAATAGCGATAAATGGTGATGAGCAAGTACTATCACCGAAGTAATCCTGTACAATATTGTCGGCTGAATAGAGTGATGTTGATAAAAAAGCATAAGATGCTTGAGTATTAATCGATATATTTATTTCTGGTAATTTCTCCATCCCTGAATATTTAATAATTTGAGACGCTAATTCATTAACATTTTCATTATTTGATATTTCACAACGATGTAAATGATAGGCTTCTTTATCAGGAAGTATTGTCCATAAAAAACCAGTTTCACTTAATTTACCTGCATTGATATCATCAAAAATATTAGAACCGCCAACAAGGTTGTAATGTTCTGACTTATAATGAAGATAGTAGTTATCAATAATGATATCTAAAGAATCTATTGAATCGATAAATATGGTTTTTAATGGTGGTAATATATGATGACCTTTTAGATGCTCAATAAATTTATTTAGACTACCTTGACTACCTTTCCAGTAAAAATTATCTATTTTGATATTATCAATATTGTTTTCTTCAGTATTTATAAAGTGATTAGCTAGTAATTTAGCAATCATTTCTTCTCTGTTTTTTTTATCTCCGATGAGTGCTGAACAGGGAATACACTCTTGCTCCTCCTCTATTATAGAAGATGGAGGTATCGGTTTATCTTTTAAAGCCTGATGCCATTTATATTGGTTTTCACCCAAAGAGCCAATAACAACTGAATTTTTTATTGGTATTGAAGCACTATGGTATAACCACCATTTTTTACTGTCTTCATCAAATTGTTTTTTAAATAACTCATTATTATGATTGTTTAATACTTTTAAAAATAAATAAATTAAAAATAAAAATGATGAAATAAAGATAGGAATGATAACACTAGAAATTAAAATAGAATATTTATTCTCTACTTTACTATTTGATAAAATAATATTAGTGGAAAAAAGAGAGAAACCAATAAATATCAATAACCACTTTAATAGTTTTTTCCAATTTATCGGTTTGTCTTGGGTAAACTCAGGGTAACGCGGAGGATATCTCACGATATATCTCCTGATCTTTTAGAGATAAAGTTAAAATAAATGGGATTAATGCTAATTTAAGCAATTGATAAGATTTTTTTAGTATCAATAACTTGAGTTAAACTATTTATAACACCTCCTGTTTTTTCAACAATAGATTGAGCTATGGCAATTGATTGTACAGGGCCCGCATTTTTAGTAGGTTTAACATCTTCAGGATTAAGGGGAAGTGCTAATCCTGTTATTGCATTTACTACTTCATATTCCATTGACATAACGCCTAATGTACCTGCAAAAGCACCTAGTGCATTTTTAATGTTTTTTTGCCTCACTACATACGCCATACCACCAATAAATGTGGCTATACCAATTAATTTTCCCGCTATTGCGACAGGTGATAAAAATTTATTTGTTTCACTATCAGCATAGATCATTCTATAACTAAAATAGCTTGCCCAAGGTTCTCTAGATTGTAATGCATCATGCATAAACCAAGCACGAGAATCATGAAATTGGTTATCAAATAAATCTCTTGTTAATAATGCATCAGGATCAGGAGTGTTATTTTCTTTAAATAAAGGAAATCCATAACCTTTTTTATAAATATCATCACCACTTTGTTTCATATGAAAATATTCAGCTTTCTCATCGTCAGTATTTACTAAGCACATTATATTAGTTAATAAATTATCGACAGAAAACTGTTTCCAATTTCTGACTTCTCTTCGTTCATCGTAATAGTCCGCTTTAAATTCTTCAGCACCTTCTCTTAATTGTGTTTTACCTAGCATGGGCTCATAAATACGAGGCCCCATAAGATCTCCTGGTGAAATGGTATCTGTACCTTGTTTTATTTTTTCTTTCTGTTGTTCTTCTATCTTCTCTTTAGTTTTCTCCCATTTTTCTTTATCTTCTTTGATCTTTTCAGTGCCATGCTGTAATGCATTTTTATAAAAATCTTGATTAAAAAGATTCATATCGGCATATCTATCGATACGCCAAGCTGTCATCCATGCCATTTGTTTTTCGACGACTTTTTCTAATGTTGTATTTGCACGGCAAGCATTGAAAGTTTCCGAAAAATGAGTAGTAGTCACTTGAGGTAATTCTAAAGTAATTTTTCGCCATGCGTTAAAGCGTTGAATTAGAATTGGGTTGATTTCAAAAAGTTCATAGATCTTTCTTGTAATACTATTACACATTATTTTCCCATTACTATTTTTAGGTGAGATACCAGTAATATTTAATGGGGCTCCTATTAGAAATGCTGAAAGATAAAGATCATGTAAGACAATTTGTGAAGCTAACATTGAAGGATCATTAAAGGCTTTTCCTTGATCTCCTACCAAATATCCCCCTCCAATATCGGAGTGAACACCGGGATAAACCACTTCTTCAATATCGGATATTTTGGGATAACGGCCATAATTATTACCATTAATATTTTTATTATTCACAGATGTATCTGCTTTATTTTTTTCATTCTCCCAATCTGAAGGCCGTCTTACTGTATCTAGAGGAAAACAGAAACGTTGCTCATGAGCAGAAACAAAATGGCGACAGCACTTAATAAAGTTAGGAAAGATTTTTTCACTGGGGAGTTGTTGAGTGCCATTTGCCCAATCCATATGACCTGAAAAGAAAGGTGCTAAATGCACTATACCCACAGAGGGCACCGTATCCAAAATGCCAATAAATTCAACTTTTACATTAATACCACATAATTGCTGAGCGGGTTTATCAGCACCTTCAGGGGTATCGAATAACTGTGTTACCCAATTAATAAAGGTTCTTGCTTCCGCCGCGCCACGTGAGAAACCGTAAACATAAAGTTTAATCGTTAAAGTTTTAGGTTTAAGTTGCAATCCTTCAATAATTTCTTTTTTATTAATTAGAGAATGGATAACCGCACGGCGACGACCTTTACCACTAATAGGAAGATATGTTGGGGTTGCCATATCTTTCAAATACATTCTACATTCAGATATCTCTAACCTCTTATTACCAGAAGCTACACTTAATGTATTGGCTAACATTAATAATGCCCAATTAATACGATTTTCTCCCCCTGTTGCAAATATTAAGCCCATATTAGTAAAATTATATTCTGCTATTTCAGGGAAGGCAGTACCAACACCGGGCATATAATATTTAAAATATTCTCTTTGTTTTTTATCTGGGTTATTTTCATCTTCATACGTTGTTTCAAATA
Source organism: Proteus genomosp. 4 str. ATCC 51469 (assembly GCF_003144375.1). Taxonomy (NCBI): domain Bacteria; kingdom Pseudomonadati; phylum Pseudomonadota; class Gammaproteobacteria; order Enterobacterales; family Morganellaceae; genus Proteus; species Proteus genomosp. 4. Next base: position 483,453 of record NZ_PENV01000001.1, on the reverse strand, counting down.
ATCGGGTAATATTGGTGGCGGTTTTAGGCTCAGCCGCCATATCTTTTTCTCGATTATTATTGGTGCCATCAAAAAAGAAACTAATATGCAGATTTCGACAGCAGTTATTTTTTACACTAGCAAGGCTAGAGTTATGATTTCGTTTCTCTTCTTCTCGTGTTTTATAATTATTTTCTATTTGTTGCTGAGTTAATTTTAATCGGCCTTTATCAGGGAAATGATTAGGTACCCAAACTGGTTCTGCTTTTATTTCTTCAAACATACGGTTGGCTCCTTCATTTTCATTGGTTCGGTTATTGGATATTCAGGGTCGTGATAGCTATAACAGGAAGTAGTGATTTTCACTTCATTACAAGGTAAGAAATGCACTTTGACACTACAAGGTTCATCATATTGTGGGATGGGCACCCAAGCTTCATGATAGGTCGTATAGCGGTCTAATTCTTTCTCCCAGTGATTATAGGCTTCGACTTGGTCAAAATCAGGAGCAGGAGATATTTTGCTTTTGTCGAGTTTCTCCCACTTTATGTGCGCGATTAAATTAGGACGCCATTTTTCGGGGATCATCACACAACAGACCGTGCCGCCAATACTGCCATACCCTTCATTAATCGAAAAACCGGTAATACTGTATTGAGTATGGTTATAGCCTTGAAGACCTGCTCCCAAGAGGGAGTTTTCCGGTTTCGCACCCCAAGAGCCCGCATTAGCACAACCGGAAAGTAACAGAGATATGATCAAAAGCGTGGCAAGTTTAGGGTAAGTTTGCCAAAAGGTTATTTTTGAGGACATACGGTTGGCTCCTTCATATTATGAGGTTCATTAATTGGGTATTCAGGATCACCATAGCTATAGCAAGAAGTGGTAATTTTCACCTCATTACAAGGTAAAAAATGAACATCGACACCACACACTTCTTCATCATATTGTGGGATGGGCACCCAAGCTTCGTGACTGGAGGTATTATCGCGGAGTTGTTGTTTCCAGTGTTTATAGGCTTCAACTTGATCAAAGTCAGGTGGTGGTGGAAATTTTGTGGTATCGACAGTTTCCCATCGAATATGTGCGATTAAATTAGGGCGCCATTTTTCGGGGATCATCACACAACAGACCGTGCCGCCAATACTGCCGTAACCCCCATTAATTGAAAAACCTGAAATTTCAAATTGAGTATGGTTATAGCCTTGAAGTCCTGCTCCCAACATGGAGTTTTCTGGTTTTGCACCCCAAGAGCCCGCATTAGCACAACCGGAAAGTAACAGAGAAATGATCAAGAGCGTGGCAAATTTAGGGTAAGTTTGCCAAATGGTTATTTTTGAGGACATACGGTGGGCTCCTTCATATTATGAGGTTCATTAATTGGGTATTCAGGATGACGATATCCTTTACAAGAGGTAGTGATTTTCACTTCATTACAAGGTAAGAAATGCACTTTAACACTACAAGGTTCATCATATTGTGGGATTGGCACCCAAGCTTCATGACTGGAGGTATTATCGCGTAACTCTTGTTTCCAACGTTGATAAGCTTCTACTTGACTAAATTTAGGGGCAGGAGAGAGTTTATTTTTATCCACTTTATTCCATTGGATATGTGCGATTAAATTAGGACGCCATTTTTCGGGGATCATCACACAACAGACGGTTCCGCCAATACTGCCGTAACCCCCATTAATTGAAAAACCGGTAATACTGTATTGAGTGTGGTTATAGCCTTGAAGTCCTGCTCCCAAGAGGGAGTTTTCTGGTTTTGCACCCCAAGAGCCCGCATTAGCACAACCGGAAAGTAACAGAGAAGAGGCGAGAACTAATAATATTATTTTTAATTTAATCATTTTATCCACTTTATTTTTATAAAATAAGAATGACATATAAATAATTAATTTATGATTTGATACTTATATTAGAAAGTGAACTTACTAAAGTACAACCACAAGCACAATGGTGCCCTTCTAATGCAACTGCTCTTTTATTTATTGTTGAATTTTTTGCTCCTTCAATAATTCTATTTTCACCATGCTTATTACAAATAACCTTATCGCCAACACAAGCAACAGACTTTCCATATGCTAAATAGCTTCCTGTAATCACTTTTCCACCATAAGGATTTAAAGTATCTCCGACTCTAATTATTTTTTTCATTTTATGTTCTTTTTAAGCGTGAATTTTAAAAATAGTAATCTGAGGGGTTAATTATTAGAATAGTATTTGCGAACATATTCTTCTATTGTACCCAAATGGTCACTATTATTGGCTTGAATAGCAAGAGCATATAGATGGTTGAAATTTTCTTCTTGAGTTATCGATGTGTTATTAAATTCAGAATATGCTCTTAATTCCTCTGCATCACTTATACAGCCAATTTTATTAATTTGTTCATCGTTAAATTGCATTGTTGGAAAAGACTTATCTTCAATCTCTGGATGATAACTCCCTAATAACCAACTCATATCATTGTCTCTATCTAGCCAGCCCCAAATAAAAGTAATATCAGTGAATCTTTTTTTTTGCTCAGGAGTGAGAATATCTTTTACTAGTGTCGGAAATACCCGTGTATCATAAAAGCGAAGTAAGCAAGATTTAAAGCCCCATTCAATTTCTGCAAGAGAAAGTAGAAATGTAGATAACATATTAAATGGAAGAGGGGATGATGTTATTAATAATCGAGGCTCTGAATAAAGTAATTCAAATAGCTCTTCTAATAAGATTAAATGTGTACTTTTATTCCACTCAATACGAATAAGTAGAGGAGCTTGTTCTAAAAAACCTTCTTCCGGCATATTAGTGAAAAGCGAAAACCATCTAATATCATTATCCATCTTGATTAAAGCTGGAACGATGGGATTTTCTAACCCAGCTTGGTCAATAACAATATCGAGATAATCTAGATGTGTTTTTTCTGAGATCAATTTTAATTGTTTTATCCATTGATCCGTTATTTCTTTTGATGGGGATTGTAATGTATTATTCACGGATAGCGACTCCCATAGCATTTTCTTGGGCTTTCTTTAAACACTCTTTACAAACAGATTGAGGAAGGTCTGGTAATGGGAAATCTTCACTCGCTGGCTCACTCCAAATATGTTGCCCTTTGAGGCTTAAACGACTCGGTGTATGAATTTCAATTTGGCCATCAGGCATTATTTTAATATATCCACCGCCACAGCCTAAAGTAATTCCATTTTTAGCAGTTAATTGAATATGACCTTGAGTTGATTGTACCGTAATATCTTTAAGTGCCGTTGCTTCGAAGATATCGCCATGTGATTCTAATTCAAAAGGTCCTTTTCCAGAGACAATGCGTATTCCTTCTTTTTGAGACAACATCGAGATTTGTTGATATGCATTTACTGCTATTTTCTGTGTACTTGATAGGTGCATTTCACCTTTTGTTTGAGCATAGAGTGCTTCAACACTTTGCATAAGTAGTGTTTCATTGGTAACAATACCTATTCCTTCTGGTGCATGCATTAAAATAGAAGGTGATGCTAGTTTATCGGTGTTTTTTAAAAGATTATCTAACCCTTCTTTTTCTGGTTGGAGATTGTGATGTGCTTGTGTGATTTCTCTACAATCATCTAACTGACTTATTGCTCCCTTGACTAAAGATATTGCAGGGTCCATTGCCAGCACTTCACCACCTGCTTTGGCTTGATTATCTGCACTAATAAATAATCCTTTGCCTGCTCTTATAGCTCCCCAACTATCAGTGCGTAACTCAAAACCTTCACCACGTTTATCACGATTGGCATCGACAATATGACCTAAATTTAATTGAGATTTACCCCCATATTCGGTACTGAGTTTAATATGCTCTTCACCGCGTTTATCTTCCATTCGCAGCTTATTATTTGCAGGAGTACGAATAACATTACGTGTATTGTTTCTATCCGTTACATGATCGGGATGGCGAGAATCATGCAATGCATGGGCGATATAAGGTCGGTCTGGGTCGCCCTCATGAAAGGCGATAGCGACTTCAGTACCTTGAATTAATGGAAAATGCATCCCATAGGTATCACCCGAATAAGGTTTTGCCAAGCGAACTGGCATACTTTCATAACCCATGGGTTTTTCATCACGGTCAGCATCAAATTTTACCCAATAAAAACCGTGTTCATTTTGGTGGGCGTAAATATCATTATCTTTTGCACTAGTAATACGCGCAGTCAGTGTGCCTGTAATAATTGGACGAGGTTTAACAACTGGACGCCAGCACAGTGTTTCACTGTAAGGAATGGCATTAAACCGTACTTGTAGTGCTTTTTCTCGACCACCACTAAAGCGTAAACGAGTGATTAAAATCGGTGATTGAAACACTGACGGTAATGATGAAGGTATTGCGTTATCAGTGATAGAAAGCACTTGGAGCGGTGATAAAAAGTCGGCATTACTTTCGCCTTTTAAGCGAGTTTGTCGAGTAAGAAAACGTTCATGATCGAGTCTTGCCCAAAAGTTAGCAGTTTCTGCTTCAGGTGTGAGTTTATCGCCACGAGTAAGATGTCTTGCTTGGTAATGATAAACTTCACCATAGTGGATTTCATCACCTTCACCACGTGTCATATCAGCAACCGCAGATAATAATGTGTCTTGCGCTTGTCGATGGTTATAGTCTTTTGTTAATACATTTTGCTCGACAACTTGATGGTGTAATGATAATCCCCACACACTTTCTTGGTGGTTATCGTTCATACCGGAAGGGCTATTGAGAGGTAATGTTTTATCAAAGATATAAGCACTTTGGCGATCGGCAAAATGGATAACTTCAGTTTGTGTTTGGTCTTGCAAATAGAATGAGTAAAAAATACCGACTTCACTTAATAGTCGTTCTATAAATTGACGATCACTTTCATTGTATTGATTAATTTGCTCGCGTTTGGGATATTCATTTTTAAGTGTAAATTCAAACTCCCAATCTTTAAAATTATGCTCACGTAAAATTTGGCTTACAACATCGGGCACAGATTGATTGAGAAAAAATCGATGAGAGCGGATTTGATGACGTAATAATGCAAAGACAGGCTCAATAACGAGTTGATAACGCGCTTCATCCACAGATCCTGATAAACGCCGAAATTGTGTGATAACACCATGAACTTGTTTGGTGATAGGCTCTTGCGTTGCCAAATCGGTAATACTGTTAATTGGCGGTGTAAAAGATAGGGTTGCACTACGACGCAAGAGTTGTTGTGGCTGTAAATCTTGAGCTAGGCAAGTAAAGGTAATTTGATAATGATAGGTATCACTTATTGCTTCACGTCCTGTGAAGTGTTCTACATCAAATAAAACATCACATCCTTGTACATTAAGATGATAGCGATTTTGTCCATTAAGTAGAGTCTGAGTTGTTTTTTTTAAGTTCATAGCTGAATTATATAAACACATCCCGTTTGTTTATTATTAACAAACTTTCGGTGTTTATCCTTGTGAAGGAGTTATTAGATAATATTAATTATTAACATAGTGGTTTAATGAACTAGATATTTTGTGGATATTTTTGTCTTTTTTTATTTCATTAAGTTTATTTATTACTTTTGTAACTTCATTAGTCTGAATTGGTTTTTCGTCTTTTATTCTACTTTCTATTTTCTTATTAATTAAATTTAAACCATAGGTAGGTAAGTAATCGAGTTTTATATATTTTTTGTTGTTTTTATCTCGATAAGTAAATTCATCAGCTGATAAAATTCGCATAGATTTGCTCCATTTATCACCAAAGTAGATCATGCGAGATAAAAAATAACCGCCGAAAGGCTCACGAAGCCCACTTTCAGAATGCATAAACCAAGCTCTTGAATCATGTATATGGTTATCTAACAGATCAACTATTTCTCCTAAATAAGAGTCACGATTATTTTTAATTAAAATGGGCTTTAAAATGGAATATATATATCTACTTTTTTCTTTTAGGCTTAAATATTCACTTCGTTCATCTTGATAAGTAATGACATGTGCATATTCTTCTACTGTACCATCTAAATTTTGTAAAAAGAGCGATTGACCTACAACACCCACAGGAAAAGTATTTTCAGGTAACGAGTCGCAGGTTGTATCTGGTTTATAATATGGATTATCTATAGAATGATAATAATCAATTCCTTGGCAAGCTTTTTTTGTGCGAAGAGTAAATTGAATTAAAGGTGAAGAACGAGGTAAATCATTATAATCTGCTTTAAATTCTAAAGAAGCTTCCCAAAATTGGCCTCTTGCATTAGTTGCATCAAATAAAGGAGGACCTATGTTTTCAGGTGAAGGTTGCCAATTATCAACATCAGTTTGTTTACTTTGCTCTTTTTCTCTATTTTTACGAATTTCGGTACTTTTATTTTCTATATCCGAATACTCTTTTGCTAATGTACTACTGGCCTGTTTACTAAATTCCGGCTCATAGGGTTGTGCTTTTATATCTGCATGTTGTGGAGCATTTTTAAAGAAGTCTTGTTTTATCAGGTTCATCTCTGAGTCTTGAGATGAAGCATAACGCCCAATACGCCAAGCGGTGATTAAAATAAGCTGGCATTCAATAACGCTTTCAATATCAGCGGTGATAAAGCGGTTAGGTATATACGATTTTATATTATTATCTTCTTTTTTTATTATTATTTCTGGAAGGGTCTGTTCTAGCCAGGTATTGAATTTGTTTATAAGTTCTATGGAAAAGTCAAATTCTAGTTTTGTTGTATCAGATATATTTCTAAATAAATAATAGTTTTGTTGCTTTGGAGTTAATAATAAAAAAGACTCTTTACTTAACGCTAAAGGAGCTCCTGCATTTATTGCGGCAGCGTACATATCATGTAGAGTAATTTGAGATATAAGTTCTTCATGACCTGCTCTTGCTTTACCTTGATCTCCTGGCGGATAGCCACCCCCTATATCAGAATGCATTCCGGGATAAATCACTTCTATGGTATTAGGAGGATAGTTTCCTTCAGGTGTACGTATTGAATCGATAGCAAAGGATTGGCGTTGTTCATGAGCAGCTACAAAATGATAACAGTTTTTAATTAAATCTGATTTGGGCAGTTGTTGGGTGCCATTTGCCCAACCATTGTGGCCGGTAAACATCGGCATAACATTGGCTAAACCAACGGCTGGCACGGTATCAAAAAGCCCTAAAAACTCAACAGAGACAGGAATACCATAAATGGTTCCTTTGGGAAATATTAATTGTCTTAATGGTGGATCTTGTGTATGTATGCAAGTGAGGAATTTATCTAACCAATACACAAATGTTCTTGCTTCTGCTGAACCACGCGAGAATCCATAAATATATAACTTTAAAACTACTAATTTAGGTTTATTCCATATTAATTCATTTATTATCGTTCTAAATTGTTCTAGTAAAATACTGGTTGGATTATAACTATCCGCAATGCTCATCTTTAGAAGTAATACCCGCATTTTAGCTAAAGTAAGCTCATGACCTGTTACGGCATGAAATAAAGTATTATATATTTGAATAAGTGCCCAACTAATTCGAGCTTGACCACCTGTTGCGTAGGTTAACCCTGAACTGTAATACTCATAAGTTTTAATTTCAGGAAAAGGGGTGCCGACACCAGGCATATAGTAAGCATAAAATCCTTTTTGTTTGGCTTGGTAATCATTAGGGGCACAGGCATGATAAAGCTTTGCCACATTTGTAGGATGTGGTGGATTCGCATCGTCTGTATCATTTTTATTATTGTTATTTGTACCATCAAAAAAGAAGCTAACATGTAAGCTTTTACAACATTGGATTGTACTTTTTTTTGTGTAGTGCTTATGTTTATTTTCTTCAGCTTCAATCTTCTTGATATTCTCTTTTACTTGTTGAGAAGTCAGTGTTAAACGTCCTTGATTAGGAAAATGAGGTGGAGCCCAGCAGGGATCGCCTTTGGTTGCATGTTGATCGTTTAAATTAGCTTTGATGTTATGGATAAGTGCAAAATGAAGTTGTTTATCAGTGAGTACTTTTATGGACATATTGCAGGCTCCTCCATTTCTAATGGTTCTTTTATTGGATATTCGGGAAGCCAAGGGGAATAACAAGACAGGCTAATTTTTACTTCTTGGCAAGGAAGAAAATGGACTTTGACACTACAAGGCTCATCGTATTCGGGGATTTCAACCATTTTTTGATAGTGGCGATAATTGGCTTTGTGTTTTTTCATATATTGGCGAAATTCATCAGTACCTAAAGGTGGCGATTTATCTGAATACGCATCAGGATCGACTTCCCATTCCACTTTGACCCATTGATTAGGTGTCCATTTTGCCGGCACCATAATGCAACAAGTTCCGGCTGCACCTTGCCCGTAATAACCATTGACTTTAAACCAATTCACCGAGGTGCCTTTCACATGGTTAAAGCCGTGTAAATTGCCTGCTAAATACTCCACTTTCGGTTGTCGGATAAAGAAAAAATAGATCGCAAGAAGAGCAATGATTATCCCAACAAATATGAGTTTCTTACGGGTTAATTTTGTGGACATATTGCAGGCTCCTCCATAAAGCTAGGCTCTTTTATAGGATAATCAGGATGATTGGTTGCATGGCAAGATAGGGTGATTTTTACTTCCTGACAAGGGAGAAAATGGACATCAACACTACAAGGCTCGCCATATTCAGGGATTTCAACCATTTTTTGATAGCGGCGATAATTGGCTTCGTGTTTTTTCATATAAGCATCAAATTTGGGATCTGTCACACCCGGTGAATCTGTAGGGTATGCATCAGGATCGACTTCCCATTCCACTTTGACCCATTGATTAGGCGTCCACTTGGCAGGTACCATAATGCAACAAGTTCCGGCTGCACCTTGCCCGTAATAACCATTGACTTTAAACCAATTCACCGAGGTGCCTTTCACATGGTTAATACCACTCATACTACCGGCTAAATATTCCACTTTTGGTTGTCGGATAAAGAGAAAATAGATCGCAAGAAGAGCAATGATTATCCCAACAAACATGAGTTTTTTGCGGGTTAATTTTGTGGGCATATTGCAGGCTCCTCCATCTTTGTTGGAACCGAAATAGGGTAATTAGGGTGTCCTGGGGAATAACAAGATAATGTGATCCGAACCTCTTGGCAGGGAAGAAAATGCACTTTCACATCACAGGGGTCGTTATATTCGGGAATTTCTACCATTTTGCTATAACGACGGTAATTGGCTTTATGTAACCTCATATATTCTTTGTAGTAAGGATCATTAAATTCAGGAATATCACCGGGGTAAGCATTGGGATCGACCTCCCATTCCACTTTGACCCATTGATTCGGCGTCCATTTGGCGGGCACGACAATACAACAGGTTCCGCCACCCCCTTCGCCATAATAGCCATTGACCATAAACCAATTTACAGAAGTACCTTTTACATGATTAAACCCGTGTAAATTCCCAGCAAGGTAGTCATCTTGTGGTTTTTTCTTGGGGAAAAACAGTGAGCTCACCACAATAACGATGAATGTGAAAATAATTATAGTGAGCGTTTTACGAGTCATTTTGGCGATAGATCTTAGTTATTGTTAGTTTGGCAACTCATCACTAAAACTCAATGTAATACCTTCTTCTTCATTAAAACCTAAAATGACATATTGTGATTTTTCAGCATTGGCTTGGCGTAAAAGGAGTTGCTGGCTAAGAATAGGGAGAATTTGTTGATTAAGCAGGCTATCGATATTTCTCGCACCTGTATCTGGTAATAAACAGGCATCTACAATGGTGTCGTAGAGAGTTTCTTCGACAAAACCTGTTAATCGATAGTGAGTGTAAAGTCGCTTGATCACATTTTTTAATTTCATCTCAACAATAATGCGTAGTGCCGTTGCATCAAGAGGACGGTAAATTAATGTTTGGAAACGAGCCAGTAGTGCGGGTTGAAAATGGTCACGTAAAATAGGGCGCAGTGTCTCTTGTAAATCGCTATCTGTACTTAATGGTGACTCTTCCAGTTGTTGCATTAAATAATCACTGCCTAAATTTGCGGTCATTAAAATAACGGTATTACGAAAATCAATTTCACGACCTTCACCATCACGCATAAAGCCTCTATCAAATACTTGATAGAAAAGATTGAGAACATCGCGATGTGCTTTTTCAACTTCATCTAATAACACAATGCTATAAGGGCGTTTTCTTACTGCTTCGGTTAATACACCACCTTGACCGTATCCAACATAACCTGGAGGTGAGCCTTTTAATTGGCTGACTGTATGTGCTTCTTGATATTCAGACATATTGATAGTGATTAGGGATTTTTGACCGCCAAACAGACATTCTGCCAGCGCAATGGCTGATTCTGTTTTACCTACACCACTTGGACCCACTAATAAAAATACGCCTTGAGGTCCGTTTTCAGATACTAATCCTGTTCTAGATGCACGCAGACGTTGTGCTAATGCGAGTAAAGCACTGTCTTGTCCAACAACATATTTTGATAAGTTACTTTCTAGCTCTAATAGGCCGATTTGTTCATCTTTAAGAAGACTTGAAAGTGGAACACCTGTCCAATCGGCAATAACCGTTGCCACTGTGCGAACGTCTACATCAGGATTTAAAAGTGGTGCTTCTTGTTGTAATTGTGAGAGTTGTTGCTGTAACTGTGCCGATGTTTCGGTATTTTCGGGATCTTGTCTGCTTTCAATTAGCTGACAGATAATCTCTTTTTCTTGCTCAAAACGCTGTTCTAAGGCTTCAAGTTGAAGTGCTAATTGGGCATCTTGAGAAGATAAATCAGATAACTTGGTTTGATTGGTTAAATTACCAATAGTGATGTCATCAAGTATTGCTTTTTGTTCTAGTTCAAGTGCATAACGCTTGGCTTTAATGCGAGTGAGTTCTTCAGGTAAGGTGTCCAAACTCATTCGAATACGCGCACTTGCTGTATCAAGTAAATCCACCGCTTTATCAGGAAGTTGGCGACCTGTTAAATAACGGCGAGATAAAGTGACGGCGGCTTTTACTGCATCATCAGTGATGTGTACGTCATGATATTTGGCATAACGAGATTTTAATCCTCGTAACATTAAAAAGGCTTTTTCATCATCAGGCTCGTCAACTTTAACTATTTGAAAACGACGTTCTAATGCGGCATCACGTTCAAAATATTGTTTGTATTCAGACCAAGTGGTTGCGGCGATAGTTCGTAGTTCACCGCGAGCCAATGCGGGTTTTAATAAGTTAGCTGCATCAGCACCACCGGCTTGATTACCTGCACCAATAATTGTATGCGCTTCATCGATAAAAAGTAGAATTGGTGTGGGTGATTGTTGAACGGCATCGATAACGTTTTTTAACCGCTGTTCAAATTCACCTTTTACTCCCGCCCCCGCTTGTAATAGACCTAAATCTAGAGTGCGTAATGAGGTAGTTTGTAAACTGATAGGAACATTTTTTTCAGCAATACGTAATGCTAATCCTTCAACAAGTGCGGTTTTACCTACACCAGGCTCTCCAACAAGAATAGGGTTATTTTTACGACGACGAGAGAGAATATCGACCATTTGACGAATTTCGTCATCTCGACCAAAGACAGGATCAATTTCACCCAGCCGTGCTTTTTCTGTCACATCAAGAGTGAATTTATTTAATACTGCTTGTAATGCATCACTAAGAGTGTGACCAATAATGGCGTTATCTGTCGTTGAGGATGGAGTATTGGTTTCATTATGTTGAGTAAGAGGGGCTTCAGGTAAATGATTATGTGAAGCTAACTGCTGAATTTCTGGTCTTTCATCAGATTGAGCATCAAGTAGAGGTCTTAATCGTTGTAGTTGTGTCTCACCTAATGTCATTAAAGGCCAAAGTGCATCGAGTGGAACTAATGCTGGTTGTTTAGTCATCGTATGCAATAAGTGCACACTGCGGATTTGTTCGATATCTTCATCAAGAGAAGCAATGACCCATGCATTTTTAATTAATTCTAATAAGGGTTTGGATAATTGAGGTCGGCTACGTACAGAGCGGGGCAATTTATCAATTGCATCAAGTAAGCTTTGCCAAAGTGCAGATAAATCCCATTCGTAGCGACGTGCTAATACAGTGATATCACTTTCACCAAGTTCTAGAATTTTTAATAGCCAGTGTTCAATAGTGACTTCTGCGTGGGCACGGGTTTGGCATAATGAGGCTGCCGCTTCCAGCGCTTTTGCGCAATAAGGATTTAAGCGACGTAATAGAATGACAGATTGATTTTCCATATTTTCTCCCAGTAATGAAGTCCCTATTGAGGGAATTTAGGTACGCTACCGCCCTTAGCCGTAGACCGAGGCTCATAAGGTATACTCGTCATATTTCAAGTTGTAGCGTTGTTGACTGCACTCACTCGTACTAGTCACATACTCCTGATACTCGTCATATTTCAAGTTGTAGCGTTGTTGACTATGCTCACTCGCACTAGCCACATACTCCTGATACTCGTCATATTTCAAGTTGTAGCGTTGTTGACTGCACTCACTCGTACTAGTCACATACTTTTGTATGCTCCTAGCAACTCATTCCTTTGTCGCCTAGCTACACCTTGAACTATTTAGAGTATTTGCTCGTTGTGCTTCAAATAGTGTTATTACAATAATTTGCTGTTAAAACAGGCGGCTAACCGCCTGTTTATTTTAGTTTTACGCAGTAGCGCGTTCATTCCATGAATCTGAATGAATGATATTTCCGTCTTTGTAAGTCCAAGTGATTTTTTCGTAACGCAATTCAACTTCTTCAAGGTGATTGTGTTTTTCTTTAGTTGGATCTTTGATGTTGTGCATCTTAGGAGCCACTTTTACGACTTTGACGTTTTCAAGCGTAGTGTTGAAATATTCAACTTCTTGGCCTGCATCATCGATGCGATACCACTTAAACTCTGCCTTTTTCAAGGTTTGCCCAGTTGTAACTGCTTTGTATAAATACGGACTGGATGCATCAATTTCTTTTACGAAGATAAATGGAGTATGGATACGTGTACCGGTCAATTTGCCAGTATTGTTATCTGTTGGAATGTACAAGTTGTGATCTTGAGCGACGACTTCGATACTGCCTTCACGATCTTGAACATTAACAGAACCTTTGATGTCCGCATTACCGTCATCTTTTAACCAGAGGTATACAGGAATAGCCATAATTACATCTCCTTTCTAAGGTTTAGTTGCCACCATCCTTCAGTGGCGTAAGGTCATCAGCTAATACCTGACAAGCATCGGCTTGAGGTATCAGGCGAATTTCAACTCGACGATTACGAGCCCGACCATCGAGTGTTGAGTTGTCTGCAACAGGCTGATGCTGACCATATCCTTGCACTGCAAAGCAAGATGGTGCGATATCACTGTTTTGATCATCCAATCACGCACGGCTTCAGCTCGTTTAAGAGAAAGTTTTTGGTTTAAATCAGGATTACCGGTGTTGTCGGTGTACCCTGAAATGACAATTAACCAACCTGGTTTGGCTTTTATATTGATAAGCGCATCAACAAGTACTTTGGTGGCCTCTTTTTTTAATTCGTATTGACCCGATGCGAAGAGGGCAAGGCTATCTAACGTCACCATTTCAGGAACTTCTTGCACAATGATAGGAGCTGGTGGTAGTGGTGGAGCCCATGAACTAAGCAAGGCGTGCAAATAAGGTAAGATGTTATTGCCTTGATATAACGCTAAAGAGTAGCGAGCAGGAATACCTTCTCGTTGCCAATGAGAGAGAAACGTTGCATCTGAAAGCAACTGCTGATAAGCCACTTTTTTAGGTTCTAGATTCTCATCAGTAATACTTTTAAAGTGGTTGATATCATGACTGTTATCGTAAATTAATTGCTTGTTATGATGGTAGCTACCAGAGAGAGCACCAATAAGAAATAACCCGCAAATTACGCCAACAATACCAAAGGTAGTTTCTATTTTTAGTAAATTGACATCGTGAGAGAGTTTATTAATCACAATGTCCGGTAGTGGTAATTCGTCGCTGTTATTTGATGTTTGGGCAATAGTCGGAGATAACGTAGTTTTGTGGTGAATAAATTGAGCCCAGCTGTTATCTGAAATAGTAGGTACGGTCGTAAATTGCATTGCCCAAGCAACAGGAATAAGGCTTGGAGCACCAGATTGAGCAACAGTAAGCAAAGGAATAAATTCACTTTTTAACCAAGCAAGTAATTGATCAAGCCAAAGTACCATAGTGAGCTGGTTTTCGGTTTGTTCAGTATTTTGTGATAACCATGTTGAAACCGGTTGTGTTGCTAGATTGTCAGAGATAACCAGTAACTCTGGTTGGTCACTTAAATAGGTTATCCACGGTGTAGTGTCATCAAAATGTGAATTGAGGTAATTAACAGGGGAATTAAGATAAAGCGTCACCCAAAAAGGTAATGTTTTACCTGCTTTTTTATTGCTTTCATGAATAGCGCGACGCCAATTAAGTGTTTCTTGAGTCACTTCTTCTTGTTGTAATTGTTGTTCAGGTAATAAGGCGTATAACAGTGACAATTGGCGTAATTGTAAGGGAGCAATATCAACAATATGTTGAGTGATGTTGATCAAATCGATAGGAGAAGAGGCACAAATATACCAACCTTTAGCTGTCTCTCGATAGGTTTGATTTTCATGAAAAAGAGCTTGTGATTGACCACAAACAATAATAACTGCACCTTGATAGTTATCAGGAGGAAGCTGGCTTGTAAGTGCATCTTTAAGGTAAGGAGCACTTTTTTGTTGACGGAAAAACCAAACACACAAAGTCAGTGTGACGATACAAATAAAGGCCGTCAGGAAAAAGGAGATCTCTTTACCAAAAGACCAAAATCCCCAAAGCAACCACAATAATAAGCTTGCTGAAAACAATGTAATACACTGTTTTATCCTATTTTTTTGCATCACTTTCCTTGAATTACCCATTGTTGAAGTAAATTTTCTAATGACACAGAAAAGCCCCACCACAATGCTGCAATCACGATAAATCCGCCTAACCACCCTAGCCAATATAGGTGACGACGATTCATTCGGTTTTTGGGTTTCATTACTAAAGGTAAATCACTTGATAGGGCATAAGTGGGAAGTTGGGTATTAAGTAACTCAATTATTTTTTCTCGCTCTGGAGCATCGGTTTGGCGATATTTGCCAACAAAACCAAGCGTAATAACACGATGAAAACAGATAAGCACATCATGGTTTGGTGCTGGTTCATTTAATAGATTACGTAATCTATCCCAAAGCTTATCTCCAGCTTCTAACGTATTGAAATATTTGGCTTGTAATGGAGATTGTATCCACTGTAAGTAGCCATCATCACGCTCAGTCCGATTCATCACGCTTTCATCAATTAAGGCACACTGTGCATAAAGCATGTTTTCAATGGCAGATTGTGAGTAACCTTTTTCAGTGAGA
Source organism: Proteus genomosp. 4 str. ATCC 51469 (assembly GCF_003144375.1). Taxonomy (NCBI): domain Bacteria; kingdom Pseudomonadati; phylum Pseudomonadota; class Gammaproteobacteria; order Enterobacterales; family Morganellaceae; genus Proteus; species Proteus genomosp. 4. Next base: position 468,109 of record NZ_PENV01000001.1, on the reverse strand, counting down.
TTTTGGCGTGTTTTGTCAATATGTTCGCAAACGCGTCGATAGAAGGTTTTCCCATCAGTAATTTCAGCTCCTTGACGTAGTTGACATACCATTAACCAAGTATCAGCAAAAAGCACATCAATCAGGTTATTTTTAACTGTTCTTGAATTAGTCATCATGATCGAAGCACCGCAAAAAGTTCGAGTTGAATTTCACCTAATGTTCCCGGTACATAAAAGGCGCAATGACCTGAAGACAACATGGCTTGGCCTGCTGAATTATTGAGTTCAAGCGCAAAATAGTGGTTTTCTAAACGTAGAGGGATAGCGGCAGGAACATGCGTTAATGGTTGTAATGGAATACCGTTAAGCGCCACGTTAACGACACTGGCAACATCGTCATTACTGCCTGCTTTACAAAGCAATGGAAATTGAGTGATCAATAAATGAGCTGGCAACGCAGAACGCACTGAAAGATAGAAGTCAGCGTCTTCGCGTAGACGAGGATCATGCAATTCACCACGCCAGAAAGGTCCTTCTTTATCAAGGGCAATACTAATTACACGTGAAGGTAAACTCGCTTCTAATAGGGTATTAAGTAAGCTAAATAAAGGTGGAAAAACCTGTTCAGGGAATGAGTGTTGATAAAGAGGAATATCACCATTTTCATGATCGAGTGAAAATGTCAGTAGCGCACCCGCTAAACGTACTAATTCACGATAAAGAAGTTCAGGGTGGCGCCCCATTGATGATAGTAATTCGCTTAATACTGGTTCAGCGCTATTAATCGCATTTAGTAGCCAAAAAAGCGAGACATCAGCAACCGCAAAATCTGCCATTTGCTCATTATTTTCTCTGCGCATCGTCATTAGGCGACGGCGCTTTGCGACTAAGCGATGCATGAATTCTGAAAACAACATGGTTAATTCAGCGCTTGCACTACAACTTAATAATGGGGGAATAAAATGCTTATCTATTTCCCATGCGCCTTGGGTGTTACGAATTAACCGAGCAACAGGGCAAGTCATATAAGCACTGTTTTCTTCATGGGCATAGCGCAAAGTAATACTGTGGCGTAATACGGCAATATCCGTTTGTTCTTGACCAACTAAATCTTGGACTTTCATCCACTCTTGATAGAACTGCTGTGGTCTATCAGAGCGACCCTCTTGCATAAGATTGCCACCATTGGCTTGCAATAAAGGTAAGGCAAGAACGATATCAAGTGTTTGATGTTGAGAGTAATGGCTGAGTTCATTGACTGGCGGTAAATTGTCAGCCAGTGTCGTATCGATCAGTGTTCCATCAGGAAAACGCACAATTAATTTTTGTGCGCTAAGGCGTGAAATAGTTAAAGCACTTTCATCAAATTCAGCACAAATCACGCCCCATGTTGATGCAATCGTCATATTGGCGATAGTGCTAATGAGATAGCTATCCCATCTTGCTTGTTGTTGAAATTGCTGAGGAGCCAAAAAGGCCCCATCACTCCAGAGGGGGCGGTATATTTTCATCCGTGCTTCACCTTATGCTTTCGCTTTTGGCATTTGAGATACTAACGAGAGATCTACATCCATTCCTTCTACTTGGAAGTGAGGAACGGCATACAGTTTCACTCTGAAAAATCCTGGATTATCTTCAATATCTTCTACAACGACTTTGGCATCGCGCAGTGGGTGAGAAGCTTGTAAATCATCACTTGGATCAGTCATTTCAGTAACTAAACCACGAACCCAATTATTTAATTCGAGCTCTAATAAACGGCGATCTTTAGTAGTACCGATATTTTCACGCTGAATTAATTTTAAATAATGAGCAATTCGTGAAAGCAGGAAGATATAAGGTAAACGCGCATTAATACGGCTATTAGCTGTCGCATCAGCGGTATCATAAATAGCGGGTTTTTGTGCTGAATTTGCAGAGAAGAAACAAGAGTAATCACGATTTTTATAGTAAGACAAAGGAATAAAACCGAGGTTGGCAAATTCGAACTCTCGTGTTTCAGGGATCATGACTTCGGATGGAATTTTGACCTGACTTCCTGTTCCTAAATCATAAAGATGAATAGGTAAATCTTTTACCGCACCGCCAGCCTGAGGACCGCGGATTTGTACACACCAACCATTATTAATAAAGCTTTTAACCATATTGGCAGCAAAAGCAAAGGTCGCATTTGTCCACAAATATTTCTCATGATCTGGGCCTTTTACTTCTTCAATATAGTTAAAACTGCGCACAGGAACCGTTTCTGGGCCATAAGGAAGGCGACCTAAAACACGAGGCATTGTTAAACCAATATAGCGGGCATCGTCAGAGTCACGGAAAGATTTCCATTTGATGTATTCAGCACGGTCAAAATAGTTGCTGATATCTTTAATGGCAGCGACTTCTTCCATAGAGTCTTTACCAAAAAATGCAGGGCCAACAGAGCCAACAAATGGCATATGAGCAGATGCTGATATTTTTGCAATATTGCGTAACAGTGCAATATCTTGTGGGCTACGATCAAACTCATAATTAGAGACAATAGCTGCAATAGGCTCACCACCGGGAGTATCATATTCTTCGATATAAGTATGGTGATAAAGGCCACTTTGAATAGTTTCAGGGCAATCTTCAAAATCTTGGCGTAAATCGTCTTTGGCTACATCGAGTAATTCGATTTTCACATTTTGGCGAAAATCAGTACGATCCACTAAGAATTTTAGTCCACGCCATGCTGATTCTATTTTTTGGAAATCGGCATGATGCATGACTTCATCAAGTTGCTCACTAATTTGTCTATCTAAATCTGCAATATGGTGATCGAGTAGAGTTCTATCTAAACGTTCAACCTTTTGGCCTGAAGATTTCAAACGATCGAGAAAAACTTGAACTGCAACAGTAACGCGTTCATTTGCAGTTGTATCAGCCAGAGCACTATTGTCTTGGAAGATATTAATATCGCTCACCTGAGAAACAGGAGTGAGATTGATTTTCTCAAAGAGAGAGGCGTAAACACCGCTATTAGCGGGCTCATCAAGCACAGTTGTTGTACTCTTTGAAATACTTTCGCTATTCACTGACATAAGCATGATCCTGTAATGATAAAACCCAATTAATCTTTTTTCGGAGCGAGTTGAGAGAGTTCTTCGCGTAATTCATCACTTAACGCAGGATCTTTAAGGATATTTTCGAGTTCACGGCGAAAAGTGATGTTATCAAGAAGGTTAGATTTCAAATCACGTAAGAGATTACGCATTGCCAGCATGGCGCGCAGTTGTGGTATTTGGCGAGCAACTTGTTCTGGCTCAAAATCAGCCATTTCTTTAAATGACAGATTAATATTTTCTTCGCTACCATCATTCGCTAATGTGTTTTTTACGGTAAGACTGATCGATGGAGAAAATTCAGTAAGAACACTATTGAAATTATTTTTATTAATATTGACCTTCTCTCTTTCTGAAAGAACACGTTTATCTTTTCCGTTACTGTAGTCACCAATGGCTAATAGTTTTAAAGGCAACTCAACTTTTTTCTGTGCACCACCTGTGTGTAAGTCGAGTTTTATATTTACCCGCGCTTTAGGAACTTCATTTTGAAAGCTATCTGACATAATAAAATCCTTGTATTAAAACGAATAAAGGATCTCTTGAGAGTGGTAATAATAAATAAATTCACTACCAAGAAATTTAATTTAAGGCATGATTACTTATATTAAATAATTTTAAATAAATCAATTTATCTTAACGTTTTTAAGAGATGTCTCTAAAATTAAAATGAAATAGAAAGAAAAGATATTAAGAATTACTAGAGATATATTCCATATAAGTATCATAACATGATATTTGTTTTATATTTTATTTTAATTATTGATGGTTTATTTCTATATTGAGTCATTTTATTTGGTTTGGTTAGTATATATACATAGCAATCATGCTTATTAATAACATTGAGTATAATAAAGTAAAGTTACTTTATTTGTGTGCGTATAATAAAAAAGGGAATAAAGAAATAGAAATGAAGAGAGTGAATTAAAATAAGCGTAATATTTTATATTTATTATTTTATAGTTATTAATACTTATTTTATTAATTATTAATAACTAGAATAAAAAGTTTATACTTGTACTATTATTAAAATATATTGATCTCGAATTGTTACTGTTTTATCTGTTTTTTTATAATAAATAACTAGTTATATAAATATAAATTAAAATTATTCATTTAATTTTTTATTTCTGATTTATAAAATTTAAAATAATTTATCAATCTTCTTATGACCGTATTTTCTACCGTTAAGTGAAACAAAATAAGTGTTAATAATCTTTTTTTGATGAATTAATGTACAGTTTTTTTTATGTATATTTTATGTATACATAGAGAGAAAGAAACAGAGAATAATTAATGGCTAGATTAGTGTTTTTAGTGTGATAGATAATGGATTTGATAGGTATAAAAAGGGGAGTTAATCCCCTTTATATCGTGAATCATAAAGAATAAAATTAGTTAGTTAAGATAATCTAGTGGCCAGTGTTTGAAATAAATATGGTTAGCTTGCCAGTCTACTTTTTCTGTATTATCGCTTAATAAATGGCGAGCTACGGTAAAGGCAAATTCAAAACTTACACCTAATCCTTTTGCACTGATAAATTTTCCATCGACAACAACATCTTGATCAAGATAATTGCCATCATCATATTTATCTGCCAATTTATCGCCTGTGCTGTAATTACGACCGTCAAGAAGATGGTGTGCCGCTAATACTTTTGCTCCAGAAGAGCATAGCGCACAAATATATTTATCTTCAGCAATATGGCGTTTAATAAATTGAATAACTTGTTCATTCGCACATAAACGATCAGTACCTTTAGGACCACCTGGCATCATTATTGCGTCATAGCTGTGTGTCAGTTTTTCAGTTAATAGAAAATCAGCACTGATTTTAGTTTCAAAATAAGTATTTAATACCAATGTATCCATGCAAGAAAGTACATCAACATGAATATCAAGACGGCGCATGATATCAATAAAAACAACGGCTTCGCCTTCTTCGAATCCGTCTGCTAATAAAACGGCAACCTGTTTCATTGTATTTATCCTTTATTGATTTTTAGTAATGAATGGATACTTTGAATATGATTAACAATGGTTTGCTTATCTTGTTTATCAATAGCTTCAGTAGTTGCAATCCAGCTACCGCCACATGCCACCACTTGTGGAATAGCGAGATAATCACTGACATTATTTAAACTAATGCCACCCGTTGGCATAAATTGCATTTGTGCGTAAGGTGCCGCAAGTGCTTTTAGCATTTTTATACCGCCAGAGGCTTCTGCTGGGAAGAATTTAACTAAGGTTAGGCCTCTTTCAAGGGCTACTTCTATTTGGCTTGGATTATTAATTCCCGGCACAATGTTGATGCCATTATTCAGACAATAATCAACTGTACTTGGGTTATAACCTGGAGAAATGACAAAGCTTGCTCCAGCTTCTTTTGCCATGTCTGCTTGTTGTGCCGTTAATACTGTTCCTGCGCATAAAATAAGCTCAGGAAAATGCTCATGCATTAACTTAATAGCTTTAGCTGCCGCAGGTGTACGAAAGGTGATTTCAGCAACAGGTAATTGATTTTGGGTTAGAATTTCACCCAGCCAGATTGCATCTTCTGCGCGATTAATTTGGATCACGGGGATCACTTTCAGTGAGGAAAGTGTATCAACAATTGACTGTGTCATGGTTATCCTTGATTAATGTATAGAATGAATCGGTGACTTTATGAGGGATGATGGCGCCATGGTGTTGAATAACGAGCCCGGCTAATGTATTTCCCCATAAACAGCAAGTTGGTAAGCGATTATTTTGTAGCCAAGCAGCAATAAAACCAGCATTAAACGAGTCGCCCGCTGCGGTAGTATCAACAACTAAATCAATCGGTTTGGGAGAGATATAGCCCGTATCTATGCCATCAGACCAGAAAGCGCCATGAGCACCGAGTTTGACAATCACGTTTTGATTGCCCCATTGATGAAGGCGTTGTGCAATATCTTGTTCTGTCAAAATGGGGTGTTGCCAAAGCATTTGCTCATCATCACCCGTAACTAAAGCGATATCGCTAAGCCTGTACAGTTTTTCAAACCATTCTTGTGCATGAGATATTGAATCCCATAAGCGAGGTCGATAATTTGAATCCACAATTAAAGTGATCCCACGCTGTTTAAGGTGGATTAATTGCGTGAGTAGAGACTCTTTTCCTTCCGGCGTTAAAATAGCAAGAGAAATTCCGCTGAGATAAATTACACTATTATCAGGTAGTGCATTGAGATATGCCGTAAAACGGCTATCTGTTGCAATATAACGTGCGGCCGCATCATTACGCCAATAATGAAAACTACGCTCACCGCAGGGATCAATTTCAATGGCATATAGGCCGGGAAGTTTTTCGGGAATAGTAATAACAGATTGGCAGTTAATTCCTTCTTCTTCCCATGCTTTTTGCATTAAGGCACTGTAAGTATCAGTGCCTAAACCTGTCATATAGTACGGATGTAATGTAGGGATAAGTCGCGCTAAGTACAGCGCTGTATTTAGCGTATCACCGCCAAAGCGCTGTTGTTGTGGTAAAAACGGTTGACCACTAAGCTCTATCATACATTCGCCAATAATGGCGACAGTTCTATTTGTTTTCACAGTTTCCCATCACTTTTACAGACACGAATTTTATCCGCAACCACCGCTTTCATTGCGGCTTTGCCCGGTACAAGGTAATGGCGAGGATCACTTGCATCAGGATTATCTAAAAAGTACTGCTTAATCGCGTTGGAGAAAGCAATTTTTAGTTCGGTTGCAACATTGACCTTGCAAATACCTAAATCAATACAATGGCGCACATCCGCATCAGGAATACCCGATGCACCATGAAGAACTAACGGAATATCAGTTTTTTGGCGAATAATGTCTAAACGTTCAAAATCAAGATGAGGCTCATGTTTATACATGCCATGTGCTGTACCGATTGCAACGGCTAATGAATCAATGCCAGTTGCTTTAATAAATTGTACTGCTGAATCAGGATCGGTGAATAGGGCATCTTTAGCATCAACGATAAGATCATCTTCCTGTCCACCAAGACGACCTAATTCAGCCTCTACAGTGCAATCCCAATGATGGCAGAAATTAACAACTTCTTTGACGATACGAATGTTTTCTTCAAACTGAAAATGAGAGGCATCGATCATGGCTGATCGCACACCTGAAGTGACTTTATGGCAAATATCAGGAATATCTTCATGGTGATCTAAATGTAGTGCAACAGGAATTCGGTATTGCTCTGCGGCTTGTTGACAAATAGAGATCAAATAATCACTACCTGCATAAGCAAACGTACTTGGTGTACCAGCTAGAATGACGGGAGATGCCATTTCAGCAGCCGTCTCCATCACAACTTGGATAGTTTCCAAGTTGTGAATATTAAAAGCAGGCACAGCATAATTTTCACGCTGTGCTTTATTGAGCATATTACGAGTAGAAACCAGATACATGTTTGCCTCTCATCTTTCGTTTAATTACGAATTATAATAAACGAAAGAAATAGAAAGGTAAAAGATCTAAATCACATTTTTATTCCCTTCGCACTGAAAGCAAATGAAAGGTAGTTAGAAAAAATGTGCCATTTTTGAACTATAACTGGTGATCCCTTTGCGTAATAAGTTATTTTTAGGTCGTCTTGACTGTCCTATTACGGTTTCAGTGACTTTTTGTGCTAAGGTCTGTTTTTCTAAACGGCGAGTTAGTGGGGTTTGCTGAGTTGTATAATCTTCACAAAAAATGACAGTTACCTCTTGTGTTGCTTTCACTCCAGTTACTAAAGCTTGGATAGATGGAATTTCGAAACGAAAGTTATCTTTTTCGATAGGTAAAGGAAGTGAAGGCGTTTGCCATAAATTGATACGATCAGCACAATAGAGCGCGATAATCACAGCACGTAATGACCAAAAACTACTGGCTGGCCCACTGTAGTTATCGACCAAACGAGGATCGTGAGTAAATAAGCCTTGAGTTGGTGCGCCATTTTTTAATGCACCTTGAGAAATAAAATAACGTAAGCTACTTTCAAAGGCGCGTTTTGCCTCACCTACTTTGACTGAAGGGCAATGCAAATCGACGCCTGCTAATAATGGCGCAGAAACCGCAAGGCGATAGCAGGCACTTCGACCAAAGAAAGGAATACCTTTGGGAGTCATAAAATAAAGGTAGTGCTGATTAAAGGTGTTAAGTGATTGAGTAATAAATGTCGAATCAAATTGAGGGTCGATTTGCGCTAACCAATACAGTGAATAGTAAAAACCCCACGCATTGTAGTAATCATAATTACCTTTTGCGCCATCACGAAACCATCCATCACCAACATAAAACTCTTTTAATCGTTCATAACGCCAATGGGCAATCGTGTCTTTTCCTGTGAGTGCTTTAATCACAAATTGGACGGTAAGAGGGAAGAAATGCCAATTATTATCAACAATCTCACAGTGATTAACTTGTTCGAACCAAGCAATAATTTGTTGTTGTATTGCAGGTGTTAATGTATCCCAAACCCATTCACGGCTTATCCAAAGTGTGAGCGCTAAATCAGATGCTTCACAAATTCGTTGATCGTAATTTTCAAGTTTCCCCCAATATCCTTTATGAAGTGGATCAGTACCATGAATAAAACTTTGTTTGATCATTAATGGTAAATTAAATGCTTGCTGATTTAATCCCATCAACGTACTTTTTTTGCTGCTAACTATCCATGCAGCCAATAAAGGAAGAACTCGACTTACTCCTTCAAGGGCATCTGTCCTGGCAGTTTGTTGTCCTGGACTTCCAGGATAATAAGCATGGGAGTAACCCCAGACTTGATAATGGTGAAAAGCCTGAGTGACATACTGTGTCAACATTTCGCATAAAGAGAATAGTGATTGGTTTTCATCATTAAAAAAATGAGTGATTGTTTTATCATAGCGACGATAAGCCGATTTTCTGACTAATCGTCGAATGATATTTTCCTTAAATAAGCGTTGGTAGATTTCTACGCTTGGGTGCTCATAAGGGAGTTTTGGACGTGCTGAAGATGCAATTTTAATAGCCATTTTCGTATCTCAGAAAAAAGACGCATCCTTGCGAAACAAAACGGAGGTTGAATATTAAGGTTTTGCAGAATCCACTAATATTTGATAGTGATCTTGCCCCCAAAGAACGGGCTTTGGCTTATCTTTGATCCACTGGTAATACGCATTTTTTAGCTCTGTAACTTTTTGTGGATTTTGTTTGGCAAGATCAATTGATTCGGACGGATCGTTTTTATCGTTAAAAAGTTGAGGCTGATTTTTTCCATCATCATAAAAATAGAGTGCCCATTCACCGTCGCGTACAGCCCAAGCACCTTTAGAGAGTTTTTCTAAATTAGGATTTGTAGGCGGTGTTTTACGTTGATAGGTTATCCATTGGTGATATCCATGCCAAAATTCTTGGTTTTCTTCGCTGTAATGTTTAGTGCCAGGACCGGCCCAATAAAGATAATTGTGAGGGGATTTTGTTGTTTCACCTTTGAGTAAAGGCATGATGTTTTTCCCTTCAACATTTAGATTGTCAGGAATAGTAATACCTGCTGTTTGTAGCGCAGTCGGTAAAATATCAAGTGCGGAGATCATCTCATCACTTTTTGTACCAGCAGGAATAGTGCCGGGTCGATAGGCAATGAAAGGTACTCTGACCCCACCATTAAACATTTCTCCTTTAAAGCCTCTATCCATTGCATTCATTGGCATTGGTGATTCATTAACTGCACCATTGTCGGATAAGAAAAAGATAAGTGTATTTTCTAATTCACCATTTGCTTTTAATTTTGCAAGAATTTGACCAATACCTTCATCGGCTGCATTTAATGCTGCAAAGTATTTATCTGCTTCAACATTACCAGTATCAAATTTCTCCATATATTTCGCAGGTGAGGCTTGCTCTAACGGAATATGAGGAACGCTATAGGAGAGATTAATAAAGAATGGTTTATCTTTATGTTCATCAATAAATTTTAAGGTCTCATCCGTTAATAAATGTGTGGTATAGCCCGGAGCAGGAACATTGACGCCATTACGCCAAAATGCAGGCGAATTCCATAAAGCCACACCCGATGCGTAATAGCTGAAGTCATAATCAAAACCTCGTTCATGAGGTGCGTAACCCACTTCTGGTGTTGAGATCATGTTGTCGTGATAATCGCGAGTTTGTTTACTTTCATTAATTTTCGGTTTGCGGATCACTTTTGCATTGTGCCATTTTCCAATGCTGGCTGTGGCATAGCCATTTTCTTGGAAAAGTGAAGGCAATAGTTTGATATCTTTGGGAATACCTAAAATGGCATCATCATTACTGTAAGTACCAAAGCTTGCAGGAGAACGCCCCGTAAAAATACCTGCTCGAGAAGGGCCACAAACAGGATGGGCAACAAATGCATTGGTCATTTTGGCACCATTTGTAGCCATTTGACTGACATTTGGCATTGCAATGCGTGCAGCCTCAACCATCTTATTGATATCGCCTTCATAACGTGGCGGTGTCGGTCTTTGTGCTAATTCATCAACATTTAAGGTATCCAGTACAAAATCAAGCTGTCCTGTTCCTAAATCATCCATCACTATCAGTAAAATATTCGGCTTTTCAGGTGTACCACCTGCATTGGTAGTGATTGGGATGCTTAAACATGATGTGGCAATCAGCCCAGCGAGTAAGCTTTTTTTAACAGAAGGTAAGATCACGGATTGTCTCCAGAATACACAAGATAAAATAAAAAGAGTTACTTTAAGTAGTTTTTTTTCATCGCAGGAAGTGCATCACTAGCAAGGCCTCCGCGCGAAATAGCTTGTTGCATTAATTGCATGCCTATCGCGGTATGGTGAAATATTTTTTTATAAGAGCGACATAGGTAGTTATGGCGATGTTTTTCACCTTCAATAGCAATAATGCGATGTTTAGGGCAACCGCCGTAACATAAGCTTTGCACTTCACACTGTTTGCAAAGGCTAGTTTGTTTATCATATTTATTTTGGCCAAAGCGCTGTTGCTGTTTTGATGTGGCTAAATGAGCAAGACTATTTTGATGAATATTGCCCAAATTATTGGCGGGATAGACATAGTGATCGCAAGAGTAAACATCACCATTGGCTTCAATGATCAATGCCTGACCACAGGTTTTAGATTGAATACAGGTTGATGCGGGATATCCCATCCATGTGCCTAATAAACTATCAAATAAGCGGATATATATTTTCCCGATATCGCCTTGCCGTACCCATTCATCAAATACTTCAGCCATAAATTGCCCATAGCCTTCAGCCGGAACAGAAAATGGTGCTAATTGTGCATTAGGGCCCGGCGCATAATGTCCTCCGTGAGTATGAGGAAAGCGTCTATCGACTTCGACAATGGGAATAAATTGAAAGAAAGTGGAACCTAATTCTTTTAAGGCTTGATAAGTTTCTTTTCCTTTATTCCAGTTTTGGTCATTAACGACAGTGAGTGTGTTAAATTCGACGCCATATTCATTGAGTAACTTAATTGCACGTTTTACTCGTTCAAAAGTAGGGCTTCCATTGACTGAAATACGATATTTATCGTGAACAGCTTCAATACCATCAATTGAAACGCCTAATAGAAAGTGATTATCAGCAAAGAATTGTGCCCATTGGCGATTAATAGCAATTGCATTGGTTTGTACACTATTTGTAATTGTCTTGCCGTTAGCAAATTGCTTTTGGTATTTGACAACTTGCTCAAAGAAAGCCAATCCTGCAAGCGTTGGCTCTCCACCTTGCCAAGAGAAATCAACCTGATCTCCACCGTGTGACTGAATATAGTCTTTAATATAACGACGAAGTACACCATCTGGCATCACGGTATGGCCTGTCTCTTTTTTTTCATCTTGAAAAATATTTTCTTTTTCCAGATAAAAGCAGTATTCACACTTAATATTACAGTGGTAGCTTGTAGGTTTTGCCATCATATGAAAATAAGCAGGTTGATTTAATGCCATTAGTCATTTCCTGAGTTTCTTTTTTATCCTGTTACATTACGTAAAATTTATCAAAACAAAAGAGATTAAAATCACAAATACGAAACAACGAAAGTAAATGAAAGATTTTTTCGAAAGATAAATACTGTTTTTTTCGATAAAAATACTTTCGATTCGATACTATTTCATATTCTATTGACTATTTGAGCTATTTAGTTTGATTTGTTTTTCGAAAATAAATGAATGCATTGAAGTTTTAATCTTTATTTTGTGAGATAAGGCGAAATTAAATCTATATTATTGTGTTTTACCTAGCTGTATGTGGTGTAATCATAAGTATAGTGTTGCGTTATATCATTTTATTTATTGGAAACTGATGGCCTGAAGGCTATCATTGAAATGACACGAAAATAATCGTAAGCATTCGATAATGAATCGAAACTTTGTGAAAGAGATCAAAAGTTTTGTTTTTTTGCATTGTCGGTTAAAATTGGCGTAGTAAACTACATTCGAAACCAATCGAAAGAAAGTCTTTTGGTTTCGTAAGGAGACGAAAGTGAAAGCGGCAGTTGAGAGGCGTATGGAAATCCTCGATATGGTAAACCAGCAAGGTAAAGCCAGAGTCGAAGATCTCGCTGAATTATTTAAAGTCTCAAGTGTCACTATCCGCAGCGATCTAAGTTTTCTTGAAAAAAATGGTTATATCGTTCGCTCTCATGGTGCAGCAATTCCTAACACAGGATTTATTGCCGAATTGAGTATCCACGAAAAACGTGGACAAAATGCGGGCATAAAAACATTAATCGGGAAAGCAGCCGCAACGCTGATAAAGGATGGAGACACCGTCATTCTTGACTCGGGGACAACTACTCGCGAAATCGCGACACATTTAAAGTCGCGCGAAAATGTAGTGGTCATGACTAACGGTCTGGATGTCGCAATGGAGTTAGCAAATACCTCAGGTGTGGAAGTATTAATGACCGGTGGTGTATTGCGAAAAAGTGCGTTGTCTTTTTCAGGCTCACAAGCTGAAAATAGCCTTAGAAATTACCGTTTTGATAAGGTTTTTCTAGGTGTTGACGGATTCGATTTACGTGTTGGTATTACTACACACAATGAACAGGAAGCTAGTCTTAACCGTTTAATGTGTGATATCTCAGAAACGATTATTGCGGTTGCCGATTCTACGAAATTCAGTAAACGCAGCTGTCATATGATCAGAGAGTTTGGTGATATTGATATATTAGTGACCGATTCTGGTATCCCTGAAGAATATATTCAGGAACTGAAAGATCACAAAATCGAAGTGATTATCGTCGACGATAAGGCATCGTAATTTGCTAACTCCATTAGCAACACCGCCGGTGTTGATTATGGAGTTAGTATTTAATGCATCCTTTAGAAAAGATTGTTCAGCAACACAAATCAGGCAAACAGAATGGTATTTATTCTGTTTGTTCTGCCCATCCTTTAGTAATAGAAGCAGCTCTATTACAAGCGCTGGATAATGATTCCTTTTTGCTAATTGAAGCCACCTCTAATCAGGTTGATCAGTTTGGTGGTTATACGGGAATGACTCCCGCTGACTTTTACCAATATGTTATTGAACAGGCTAAAGATGTCGGCTTTCCTATCGAGAAGCTTATTCTTGGTGGCGACCATTTAGGGCCTAATCGTTGGCAACATCTAAACGCTGAAGAAGCGATGGCGAATGCAGATGTGTTGATTGCACATTATGTTGCAGCTGGTTTCAAAAAAATTCACCTTGATTGCAGTATGTCTTGTGCTGACGATCCCGTTCCTTTAACCGATGAAATTGTGGCATTGCGTGCAGCACGCCTTGCTGTTATTGCAGAAAATACAGCAAAAGAGACTTTTGGCTCTAGTGATATTGTTTATGTTGTTGGCACAGAAGTGCCTGTCCCTGGCGGTGCCGCTGAAGAGCTTGATACGGTTGAAGTGACTTCACCTGATGCTGCGCGTAAAACCTTAGAATGTCATCGTCAAGCTTTTCAACATGCTGGTGTCGGTGATTGTTGGGAACGTGTTATTGGTTTGGTGGTTCAACCGGGAGTCGAGTTTGATCATACAGGTATCATCGACTACCAACCAGAAGAAGCACAAGCATTAAGCCAAGTCGTAAATGATTATTCTCACCTTGTTTTCGAAGCTCACTCAACGGACTATCAAACCAAAGAGGCTTATAAACAATTAGTTCACGATCATTTTGCAATTTTAAAAGTTGGGCCTGCACTAACGTTTGCTATGCGTGAAGGTTTATACGCACTTTGTGCCATTGAAGAGACTTTATTTCCGCAAGAACAGTGCTCTAAATTGCGTGAAAAGATGGAACAACTGATGTGCCGTGAGCCTGGATTTTGGCAAAAATATTATCACGGTGATGAGCGTCAACAAGCCTTTGCTCGAGTGTATAGTTTTAGTGATCGTATTCGCTATTACTGGCCTGATGCTGAAATTAATGCCGCTATAGATACGCTAATGGATAACTTATCCGTTAAACCAATTCCACTGCCGTTACTGAGTCAATATCTGCCTTATCAATTTACCCAATTTAGAGAGGGCATGATTGACGGCTCCCCTGAATCTTTTGTTATTGCGAAAATTCGTGATGTGTTATCGGTGTATGCCGATGCCTGCTATGTCCATTAATTGAGGGAAACCATGGAATATTTAAGCTATCAGACCGCTAAATTAGAGCAACTGAATGCATTTTGGACTGCGAAAGAAATTGAGCAACAACCAGAATGTTGGAAGAAAACATGGCAATTAGTAAAAGAGAAACGTGCTGATATTGAAGCCTTTTTAGATAAAGCGCTCGCAGCGCCTCATGCGCGAATTATTTTAACAGGTGCTGGTACGTCTGCATTTGCTGGAAAAGCATTAGCCCCTATTTTAAGTGGCCATACAAAACGTCGAGTAGATGCGATTGCAACAACCGATTTAGTGGCTGATCCACAAGAATATTTAGCAGAAGACATCCCAACGTTATTAATTTCTTTTGCGCGTTCAGGGAATAGCCCTGAAAGTGTGGCAGCGTTAGATGTTGCGACTGAGTGTCTATCTCAGTGTCATCACTTAGTACTGACATGTAATGCAAATGGCAAGCTTTATCAGTATTGCCAAAATAACAGTAGAGCATTGGCATTGTTGATGCCTGAAGAATCCAATGACCGTTCTTTAGCAATGACTTCTAGCTTTTCATCCATGATGATGGCTGCAGTGACTATCTTTTTAGGAGATAACGTCTTTAGTGATTCTATTGCACCTTTTTTTAGTCACTATAAAGCACAGTTTAATAAAGCGAATCAAATTATTCGGGATAAATACGCGGGTAAGTTTAAACGGGTTATTTATCTAGGAAGTGGTGGATTGCAAGGTTTAGCGCAAGAAGCTGCGTTGAAAATGTTAGAGCTTACAGCGGGTAAAGTGGTTGCGAGCTTTGATACTCCATTAGGTTTTCGACATGGGCCTAAGTCTATCGTAAATAAAGAAACTTTAGTGGTGATGTTTTTCTCTAATGATCCTTATACACGTCAATATGAGACTGACTTATTACGAGAGGTTATTCACGATAATGCATCAGGCAAGGTGATCGCGATCACCGCACGAAATGATAAAGCTTTTTCGCCTGAGAGTTTTGTTTATATTCCTGCGTTAGAGAACTGTTCTGATGTGGCGCTATTGTTCCCTTACTTGATGTTGGCGCAATCATTCGCATTTCACAGTTCCATTGCACTAGGGAATACGCCTGATAACCCGTCTCCAACAGGAGAAATCAATCGTGTTGTACAAGGCGTCACTATTTATCCGTTCTCATACAAAAAAGACGACACACAGTCTGCTTTAAATTAATAAAATATAATAAGAGAGCTAATCATGAACACACCGAATATTGTCTGGACCCGCATTGATGAACGTTTACTCCATGGTCAAATCCGCATTACATGGGGAAAACATACAGAAGCAAACCTGATTTTAGTGGCTAATGATGACGCAGCAGAAGGCCCAAACGCCGCATTCATGCAAGCTGGAATGAAAGCATCAGCAGGTGGTGAATATGCTGTTCGCTTCTTCTCTATTCAAAAAACCATTGATGTTATTAGCAAAGCATCACCTCGTCAGAAAATTTTTGTGTTGTGTA
The DNA here is from genome assembly GCF_003144375.1 of Proteus genomosp. 4 str. ATCC 51469. Classification (NCBI taxonomy): domain Bacteria; kingdom Pseudomonadati; phylum Pseudomonadota; class Gammaproteobacteria; order Enterobacterales; family Morganellaceae; genus Proteus; species Proteus genomosp. 4. The sequence goes on along the minus strand of NZ_PENV01000001.1, from coordinate 451,942 downwards.
ATAACCCGAAAGATGTTGCCCGTTTAGTGGAAGGTGGCGTGCCCATTACTCACTGCAATGTTGGCAATATGCATTTTCATGAAGGGAAACGCCAAATTGCAAAAACAGTATCCGTTGATGAAACCGATATTGATGCATTTAAACGCCTTGTTGCAAATGGGGTAACTTGCACAATTCAAAACACTCCCGATCAGACACCTGTTGATGTATTAACACTCGCATCTGCTTGATAAATTTCTGAATAAAAAAACCTGCATTAGCAGGTTTGAGGATTATTTATGATTTTTGAAGCTTCTTTAGTGGCTTTATGGGCCTTCTTTTGCGGTATAGATAAGTATGACGTTGCATTAAATATCCATCGTCCATTAATTACAGGGCCTGTTGTCGGGCTGATTATGGGCGATATGCAGGTTGGATTGATTGCAGGGGCAACATTAGAACTTGCTTGGTTAGGACTTGTTCCTAACGCTGGTGCTCAGCCACCAGATGTAACATTAGGCACTATTGCTGCGGTTGCTTTTGCAGTAATGACAAATCAATCACCTGAAGTTGCTATGGGTATTGGTATGCCAATTGCGGTGTTAATGCAAATGTTGGTGATTGGCTTCTTTGCAATGACTGCGTTCACTATGGGAAAAGCCGATAGATACGCAGAAAGAGCCGATGCTGGTGGTGTGTCACGGCTACTGATTATCACGATTATAGTACGTTCATTACTCTACGCATTAGTTGCCTTCGTAACGGTCTATTTCGGTGAACATGCGGCCCAGTGGATTGATGATAATACCCCGAAAGTGTTGCTTGAAGGTCTAGGTATTGGCGCGAAGATGGTTCCGGCTATTGGTTTCGCAATGTTGTTGAAAATCATGTGGTCAAAAGAAGTTGCTGGTGTGTTCTTCATTGGTTTCGTGATGACAACCTATTTAAAACTCCCAATTATGGCGGTCGCTATTTTAGGCGCATCAGCCGCTGCACTCTACTTCTTCTTTAGCGGTAATAACAAAAATACAAGTCAGCAAAATGAGGATTTCGAAGATGGTATCTGATAACAGCACTGCATTGAAAACACAAGATAAACCAGAAACGGGTTCTTTGATTGATGGCATTGATGAGTACCAAGATACTACGGTCAGAAAAGTTATCACTAAAGGTGATCTTTGGAAGTGTGCGTTCCGAGGGTTATTTATGGAAGGTAACTTTAACTTTGAACGTATGCAAGGCGGTGGATTTGCCTTCTCAATTATTCCGGCACTAAAGAAGATCCACGGGAATAATAAACGCGATTATGCAACATCACTGAAAAACCATCTGCAATTTTTTAATGCCAGTCCTAAGCTGTTTACCTTTTTATTAGGTACAGCTGTTGCAATGGAAGAAAACAAAGAAAAACCATCAACTGTTAACGTGATGAAAGTAGCAGGAATGGGGCCAACAGGGGGCATTGGTGACGCTATCGATCATATGACCTTAATGCCACTTACATTAGCATTGGGCGCATCTATTGCAATGGAAGGCTCGATTGCGGGACCTTTTGTTTTCTTCTTTTTATATCAAATTGTGCACTTTTTAGTGTATTTCGGGCTGATGTTTATGGGTTATCGCGCGGGAACTGCTGCGATGGTCAATATGAGTGATGCCACTGAAAAACTGGCTAAAGCCGCCAATATTATGGGGATCTTTGTCATTGGGGCGCTCTCCGCGACCTTTATCAAGGTGCAAACCACCGCCTCGTTAGAGCTGGGAGGAAAGGTGGTCGAATTGCAAAGCGCGCTCTTTGACAAAATCATGCCGAATTTACTGCCTCTGTGCTTAGTTTTCCTGATGTACAAAATGGTAAAAAGCACCGGCTTTTGGGGAAAACCTCCGGTATTGATTTTCTCAACTCTTGCATTTGGTGTTGTCGGCCACGTATTAGGATTCTTATAACAGAGAGCCTTTACCACCGTCGTTATCGTCAATCGAAATACATTATTAACTTGCTATAAACGGGCAGGAGAGTCTTCTGCTGCCCGCAAGGAGTCACTCATGATAGGTCTTATTGTTTCAGGACATCTTAATTTTGCTTCAGGTATGGCATCAGCCGTAAAAGCGATTGCTGGCGAGCAAGAAGATATCGCATTTATCGATTTTGTTGAGTCAATTTCTCCTGATGAACTTGAAGAAAAAATGCGTGAAGCGATTAACTCAATGTCATGTCAGCAATATCTATTCTTAACAGATTTACCCGGTGGAACCCCTTGTAATAGGGCAATGGCCATTATGATGCAGAACCCTGCTGTTGAAGTGTTAGCGGGTGTGAATCTACCAATGATTGTTAATGCGGCCTTTGAACGAGAAGGATGTTCAACGTCAGAGTTAGTGCAAACGTTACGCGAAATAGGTCAAGACAGTATTCAAGATATTCGTGAGCAATTGGCTCAAATAGACAGCAATGATACTGATGAAGAAGACGGCTTATGAGTCAGCGATACGCCATTTTGGCAGATAGAACGTTTACGCCTGAAGGAATTCGTTATCTCTGTTATGTCTGTGTTAGGGGCGATGTCATTGAATCGATCACCTCGCAAGCACCAACAGATTGCCCCATTATTCGCCTAAAAGGGAAATCATTATTACCCGGTTTTGTGGATATCCATATTCATGGTCGTGAAGGTGCAGATGTCATGGATGCGACTGAACAAGGGTTGCAAACCATTGCTGATGCTTTAGTGAAAACAGGCGTTGTAGCGTGGGTTGGTACAACAGTTACTGCGCCTATAGATGATATTCGCCTCGCATTATCACAAGTACGTGAGTTTTTATCAAAGCCACAAACGTCCGGTGCGTTGTTGCTTGGGAGTTTTTTAGAAGGGCCTTATTTTACCGAACGCCATCGAGGCTCTCACCCAGTGAAATATCTAAAAGCACCAACAATATCAGAGTTAGAAACACTGCTTGAAAGTGCAGGTGACACATTATTGCGTGTCGCTGTTGCGCCAGAAGCACAAGGTTCAATAGAAGCGATTGATTGGTTGGTCAATCGAGGTATTAAACCATGTGTGGCGCATACAGCGGCAACTTACGAGCAAACTTCAGATGCTTTTTTACATGGAGCTGATTGTGGTGTGCATTTGTATAACGGTATGACGGGACTTCATCACCGTGAGCCAGGATGTTGTGGTGCCGTGTTATATCACGATGTATTAGCAGAATTGATTGCCGATGGCATTCACGTTCATCCCGTGATGATGCAATTAGCGTATCGCATGAAAGGTTACCAACAACTCGCGTTAATTACAGATTGCATGCGTGCAGGTGGGTTGCCTGATGGTGATTATACGTTGGGTGCTCAAACAGTGAATGTTACTCAAGGCCAGGCCAAAACAGCAGATGGCTCTTTGGCTGGGAGTACCTGTAGCTTAGATAGTGCATTGCGAAATATGGTGCAACTTGCGCACATACCTGAGTGGGAAGCTGTACAAATGGCGACTGCGATCCCAGCTGAGTATCTCGGTATCGGCGACAAATTGGGTTATATCAAAGTAGGGCAACAAGCCAGCTTTGCTGTGGTGGATGAGTGTTTTCATCTCACCGATACATTCATCAGAGGAAATCATATTTACTCTGTATCCGGGGAAAATGTATAGCTTTTCAGTTATGCACCCATCAGTAAAAATGAGGTATTTATAATGGAAATTCGTCAGCCAATTCATAGTGAACATGCTAAAAGGCTTGATACAGAAGGACTTCGCAAGGAGTTCCTGATAGAGAACCTATTCTGTGAAGGGGAAATGAATCTCACTTATAGCCATATAGATCGTATTATTGTTGGCGGTATTGTTCCTACAACACAGCCTTTAGCATTAATGGCGGGTAAAGCCTTAGGCGTTGATTTCTTTTTAGAAAGACGTGAGTTAGGTGCCATTAATATTGGTGGCGCTGGTAAAGTGGTTGTTGATGGAGAAGTGTTTGATATTGGTCCTCGTGAAGCCATTTATATTGGAATGGGGGCTAAAAGTGTTGAGTTTATGAGTGATAATATGGAAACTCCAGCTCGTTTTTATATGAACTGTGCGCCAGCTCATCATACTTATCCAACACGCAAAATAACGCAGCAACAAGCATCACCAGAAAAAATTGGTAATGCAGAAAATTGTAATGTTCGTACTATTTATAAATTCTTACACCCTTCAGTTCTGCCAACGTGCCAATTATCCATGGGGATGACGGTTCTTGAACCAGGTAGTTTATGGAATACCATGCCTTGCCATACTCATGAGCGTCGCATGGAAGTGTATCTCTATTTTGATATGAAAGATGATAACGTGGTGTTCCATTATATGGGAGAACCAACGGAAACTCGTCATTTGGTTGTTCGCAATGAACAAGCCGTCATCAGCCCTAGCTGGTCAATTCACTCAGGTGTAGGCTCTGCATCTTATACCTTTATTTGGGGAATGGTTGGTGAAAATCAAGTCTTCCACGATATGGATCATGTGGCAATGAAAGATCTGAAATAACCACAAATAGTTACATTTTCTTCTTACCCTACTTATAAAAAAGGTGTGGCAATAAAGCCACACCTGAGAGGTTACTGCTATGAATTTATTCGATTTAAATGGCAAGATTGCTATTGTCACTGGTTGTAATACAGGTTTAGGCCAAGGTATGGCTATTGGTTTAGCCAAAGCGGGCGCAGATATTGTGGGGGTGGGCATTCAAGATGCGCCTGAAACTCGTCAGCAAGTGGAAGCATTAGGTCGTCGTTTTCATTACATTACACAAAATTTAATGAAACAAGATGGGTTACAAGCGCTGGTGGATGAAGCTGTTTCTGTTATGGGACGTATTGATATTTTGGTGAATAATGCAGGGATTATTCGTCGAGAAGACCTTTTAGAATTTAGTGAAAAAGATTGGGATGATGTGATTGATATTAATCAGAAAACATTGTTTTTTTTATCTCAAAAAGTAGCTCGCCAATTTGTAAAACAAGGTGACGGTGGAAAGATAATTAATATTGCTTCTATGCTCTCTTATCAAGGAGGTATTCGAGTACCTTCCTACACAGCAAGTAAATCTGCAGTCATGGGATTAACCCGTGCATTGGCAACGGAATTATCTCAATACAATATTAATGTCAATGCAATTGCTCCTGGTTATATGGCAACAGATAACACTGCAGCCCTACGTGCTGATGATGCACGTAATGCGGCTATTTTAGAGAGAATTCCGTTAGGGCGCTGGGGTGTTCCCGAAGATGTTGCAGGTCCTGCTATTTTCTTAGCGTCTAAAGCCAGTGATTATGTTAATGGATACACCATTGCGGTTGATGGTGGTTGGTTAGCTCGTTAATTTCATGGAGAAATAGGATGGAACACGCTAATACAGATACTTTGCAAAGAGAGCTTGTATTAAAAAACATGAAGCGAGTGTATCGTTATCAATCGGCTAATCAAGTTCGCAGTGTTCGTCGCCGTAGTGGTAAAACCCGTTTTATTAAAGATACCGACTGGGAACGTGGTGTTTTATGGAGTTGTGTAAGTGCAGCATGGCAGGCAACACAAGATGAAGAGTATCTCAATGGTGTGTTGAATTACACTTTACATACTGGGTTTAGAACAGGCCCCAACGCACGTTTTGCAGATGATCATGTTTGTGCACAAGCTTATCTGGCTATTAGCCCGCTTTTTGAACAACCTGAAGTAATTGAACCAACAATCAAAGCATTTGATATTATGCTTAATGAGCCAAAGCCTGGCCGTGAAGATTGGTGGTGGTGCGATGCACTCTTTATGGCGCCCCCAGGATTTGCTGCATTAGCTGAAATTACCAATGAGCGACGTTATTTAGATTATATGCACACAGCTTATTGGGATGCGATTGACCATTTACGTGATCCTGAAACAGGGCTTATCTTCCGTGATCATCGCTATATTCCTGATGGTCAAGGTAATGAATTACGCGAAGCTAACGGTGAAAAAGTATTTTGGAGCCGTGGTATCGGTTGGGTCTTAGCTTCGATACCGCGTATTTTAAAATATATGCCTGATGATTATCATGATCGTGAGCGTTATATTGCACTGTTTAAAGAATTAACGACATCCATCCTAGATTATCAACATGAAGATGGTTTTTGGCGAACAAGTTTACTCGATCCTGATAATTTTCCTGCACCAGAAAGTTCAGCAACAGCGCTATTTTGTTATGGATTAGCATGGGGAATTAATCAGGAAGTATTAGAGAAAGATGTGTATTTTCCTGCATTAAATAGAGCATGGTCAGCATTACAAACCTGTATTCATGACAATGGCATGATAGGTTGGGTTCAACTTCCGGCATTTAACCCTCGTGAAGTGAAGTTTGAACATAATATGGATTATGGTGCTGGTGCTTATTTATTGGCAGGAAGTGAAGTTTTAAATCTTTTGTAAAATTGCTAGCGCTTTGATATTGACGCTTTGTTGTTTTTCTTGCGCTTCACATGCCTTCCGCGCAATATTTTCCTATCTAGGATGCCGACCAAAAAATAAGGTCGGCTTTTTTATTTTTAATATAATAAGAGGTAACGCTGATCTGTTACCTCTTATTATAAATTTGGGTGCTGAGATAAACACACAATAATTGACGAAGGAAACTGTGGGGGATCGCTCCCCCACAAGATTAATATAAAGTGAAATCTATATTAACCTGAATAATTAAATATCCATTGTTTGGTATGCGTAAATAAGATATTTACGCTCTAATAATACATGACTTGGTAATATCATTGTCACGATCACTAGTCCGATTAAAGAATATTTTTTCATTTCCTCTTGCACTCCGTTAAAAATGGAGGCAAAATCAAATTGTGTATGTTTGAGTCCGCCTCGGTTAATATAAATATATTTTCCGGGGCTTTTCTCTTTCTGGTGCTTGCGATATGCTTGAACCAGATTGATCCAAGCACCCGCACAGAGAATAACAAATTATTTAAATGAGACAACACATTTATTATTAATAATAAAGTTATCGATTTCTTCTGGCTGTTTTAAATAGATAATTAATTCGCTAACTGGTGTGGTTAATAGAGTAAGAGGTAACAATAATCTGTTACCTCTTATTCTAAATTTGGGTGCTGAGATAAACACACAATAATTGAAGACGGAAACTGTGGGGGAATGCTCCCCCACAAGATTAATATAAAGTGAAAGCTATATTAACCTGAATAATTAAATATCCATTGTTTGGTATGAGTAAATAAGATATTTACGCTCTAATAATACATGACTTGGTAATATCATTGTCACGATCACTAGTCCGATTAAAGAATATTTTTTCATTTCCTCTTGCACTCCGATAAAAATGGAGGCAGAATCAAATTGTTGGTGTTTGAGTCCGCCTCGGTGAATATATAAATATATTTTCCGGGGCTTTTCTCTTTCTGGTGCTTGCGATATGCTTGAACCAGATTGATCCAAGCACCCGCGCAGAGAATAACAAATTATTTAAATGAGACAACACATTTATTATTAATAATAAATTTATCGATTTGTTTTTGCTATTTTAAATAATTAATTGATTCGTTAACTGGTGTGGTTAATAGAGTAAGAGGTAACAATAATCTGTTACCTCTTATTCTAAAATTGGGTGCTGAGATAAACACACAATAATTGAAGACGGAAACTGTGGGGGAATGCTCCCCCACAAGATTAATATAAAGTAAAAGCTATATTAACCTGAATAATTAAATATCCATTATTTGGTATGAGTAAATAAGATATTTACGCTCTAATAATACGTGAGTTGGTAATATCATCGTCACGATCACTAGTCCGATTAAAGAATATTTTTTCATTTCCTCTTGCACTCCGATAAAAATGGAGGCAGAATCAAATTGTCTGTTTTTGAGTCCGCCTCGGTTAATATGAATATATTATCCGGGGCTTTTCTCTTTCTGGTGCTTGCGATATGCTTGAACCAGATTGATCCAAGCACCCGCGCAGAGAATAATAAATTATTTAAATGAGACAACACATTTATTATTAATAATAAAGTTATCGATTTCTTCTGGTTATTTTAAATAACTAATTAATTCGTTAATATCTTTTAATAATAAAAGAGTCTCGATGTTTCATATCGAGACTCTTTAGTTTAAATTTTATGAATTATACTTAACTAGATTAATAACAATAGGTGATGCCTGTATTGTTGTTGTCGAAATAAGAGTGTTGTTATTGTGATGCTTAATAATAACACCGGCTTGAGGTGTTGCTAATTTCCATATTCCTTTTACGGTAATAGTGCTGTTTATTGGTTGAGATTCTGCTGTAAGCCAATCTCGAGAATAAACACTGACCTCAATTTGATCACCTTTATCATCAATTTGATCTTTTTCTATACCTTGATATAAATTTAAATCAGGGTTAACAATACTTAATGTTAATTGCTGATTTTGTGTTTTAGCCATGACCATAACCGGTGCATCACTGGATAATAATGTTGCATTCGCTGAATCTAACTGGGTGGCTTCAAAAAAAGCATATCCCTCCTCTTGGGTTAATTTATCTTTTACCGCATGAAGTTGATTATTATGTTGTAATACTGTGTATTCGGGGGATTTATTATCTTGAGATTCAATCGCTATCGCATACTCATAAGTTGCATTACTAGGCGCGTTACCATGAGAAATAACGGCTGTTGCAAATAATTGTTCTGTTGGTTCTGAATTTCTGTCATCAAGCGAATGTTGTTTTTGATAACTAAATTTTACAGTTTGTCCTTTTGTGAGCTTATATAAGTTTCCAGCAGGATCAATTAAAGTATCTGCATTATTTAAGGTTAATTGAGTATCTAATTGATTCACCTTTTTACCATTAATTATCACTGACTGTAATTTAGGAACGGCAAACTGGAATAGCGTTGTTTCGGTTGTATGTTGTTTATCGTTATTTTCAATACCAGAGCCTAAAGCGATAACTCTATTATCAAATAAGAAATAGGATTTATTAGCTCTTAAGCTTTGTTGTTGATATTTACTGTGACCATGTAATTTCATGGCAAACATACTGTTATTATTAAGTGTATTTGCACCAGAGTAACTTTCTGTTGAAAGCAACATTTCTTCAATACCGGCAGCAGGTAATTGACTAAGTTTTGCTTCAAGTTCGTTATAGGGAAGATGAATAGTTGTTGTACCTGGATATCTATTCCAATCCCATCCAGCATGACTAAACCCTGATTGAGTTAAATCAGCTGGAATAATTTCTAATTGTCCATATTGTAAATAACGACCATAACGGTTGTTATTTTCATAGCTTTCATTACCAACAAGATAACGGCTAAAACCACGCGCTATGGCGAGCCAGCTTTGTTGCGGTGATTGAGTCGATGCTCTTCGTTGTATTGCCATTGATGCATAATTCATTGCCCATGCACCAACCGGTTCACTTTCAGCTTTAATATCTTCAAAATGCGTTTTGTTGTCTAATTTTGCATAAGCGGCGGATAATGTGGTATCTAACTTTTGTTTACCATCTGGTGTTCCTGCTAATGCCATCCATTTAAATGGAGCGATCCCTATTTTATGCAATCCTGTTGGGTGACGACCACTTAATACCACAGGAATTTGTGCCTCTTTGGTGTAGATCCGCATTTTTAACAAAACATCTTTTAAACGTTCATGTGCTGAAGTAGTTAAGCGAAAAGGTGAATCACTTAACGCATAAATACTGGGCGCTAAACCACCAAATGCGTCTTTCGCATAAGCAGGGTAATGTTGTGAATGATGAAAAATAGAACCGTCAGATTTGAAACCGCCAGCAACACCTTTTGAGCTTAGTATCGTTTTACTTAACCAATTTTGCAGTTGTGCTAAGGCTTGTTGACGTTGCTGATAATCAGGTAGCATCAATAAACTTTTTATCATCCATTGCAATTGAGTATTGAGAATATCGACATTTGCATCAACGATTTCATTATCTTTTTCAAAAATTCGTCCTGTAGCGTTGTACCACATCATGGCCTGTTGAGTGGGCGCTAGAAGGTTATTTTTTGCGAGAATATGACGGCCAATAAACCATGCGTCAAAAAGTTCTCTGGTTTGATAACCAACATGAGTAATAATTTGATAACCACTACCACGTGTAAAACCTTGTTCGAGAACGTAACGAGTGCCTAATAAATAACGATCTTCTAATTTTTGCCTATCAGTCGTTGATAATGAATTACTACGCAAATAAATAGCAGTTTGAAGAAGCGTTTTACCTACATCTCTTAGCATATTGGTATCAAGTAATGCTTTTTTAGTCTCCTCACTAAATACACCTTCGACTTTCATAAAATTCTGTCGGTTAGGGTGATCAAGTGCTCTTCCTGTTATTGATCCATCAGTGTGTTGCGTTAATCCTAATTTTTCCCAAAGTGCTAAATTTTTATTGAGCATGTCAGAGGTGATTTTTTTATCACTATCAATTCCCTGATAATGCTCAAAACGCTGATAAATCGAAGTCATTTCTATTTGATCATCGCGAAATTCAGTATCGAAGTTTAAAGTAGGGTAATGAGCTTGAAACATTTGATCGTACATCAATAACGCACTCCAGTTTTTACTAACCATCGTGTTTACTGCGTTATTTACATAAGGTGTTTGATAGTCAGGAACTGCCCAACGATTGTCTAACGGTACGCTCATCATTATTTGATCAAAAAAGAGTGTTCCGGCTTGGTTTGGGGCGGTGATCACCAATTGTTCAAATTGACCTGTTGCAGAGCCTTGCATATCACGAAAAGGAACAGCAATACCTCGCCATCCCGTAAAATTAAGTTCAGCATTAAAACTTAGTGCAATTTTATTATTTTGTTTAAATGCGAACGTTAATGGGAAAGATTGAGGTTTTTCATTATAAATCCACATCATAAAAGTGAGTGGAGTTGCTGTATTTTTATCATCTTGGTAATTAACAATATTATTTAGCGTTAATGTTGCTTGTGGTTGATATTGCCATTTTAGTGATTTTTCACCGTCTTTAGCATGCTGTGTGCTTAGCGATAATTGATTATTATTTGAAGTAATAAGAGTATTAGGTAGTTCATTTTCAAAAAGATAAATATCGCCGAAAGTTTCATGAGATAGAGAGGGTAATGCTTGTGCGGGTAATGATAAACAGAGGCTTAATGTAACCGCGTGGGCTAAAGGGTTTTTTATTAGCATAATCAGATTTCCTGCAAATAAAAAAGGAACGCAAGAGCGTTCCTTTTAATTAAATCAAGGGAGTGGTGAGAGTTTGATTTCTTGTGGAATACCAAAGTAGCTGGTAAAAGTCAGTTCAGTGTTATCACCTGAAACACTATATTTTACTTTGCTATTTTTATCAGCAGATTGCCATTTACCATTAATCGTGACATTGATGATGACAGGAGTTGCTGCTTTTTGGCGAGTCATATTTAAATCAGGTGTAACAGCACTGACAATAAGAGTATCTTTTTGTCGATGAGTCATCACAATCGCGGGTTTATCAACTTTTTTGATCCATTTATCTTCAATTGAAGCAGACTGATAAAAGGCATATCCCGTTACATTACTGAGTTTATCGAGAATAATATGAACGTCTTTATCCTTACTAAGAACCTGATATAACCCATTATTTTCACGAAATTTTTGTGCTATTTCTCCCATTCTTTCAGGAGTAGCATCTAAAAAGACCATATACTCATAGTTGGAATCTTTAGGTTGAACACTGTGATCAATCAATGCCGAGCTAAAGTTTCCTTCTGTTGGTTGGCGATTTTTATTTTCAGCCGAAGTCTGGTGTTGACGGCTAATATTTACTTTTTCAGCTTGCGTAATTAAATAGCCATTACCGTTGCTATCAATTAACCAATCACCTTGTTTAAGTGTTGCTTGATAAGGAAAGGTCTCAACTTTTTGTCCATTAACCCAAATGGTATTTAATGTTGGTGTTATAGCATGTTGAAATAAAGTCGTTTCAACATTTTTATTTTTATCACTACTATTTATATTGCTACCAATAAAAATTAAGTGATTATCAACGGCTAATACACTCTTTTTCGCAGTGAAATTAGGATCAAAACGTTCAAGGTTGGTAGGATAAATAAGATCGAATGCCATCATCCCATATTTACCATCAAGGGCAGATGTTCCGCTAAATCCACGCTCGCCACGTTGCATTAATGTATGAGGTTTAGGGCTATCTAACTCTTTAAGAGAAAGATGAATAGTGGTTGCTCCTGGCATCCTATTCCAATCCCAACCTTCTTGCTGATAGCCCTGTGAAAGCTGCGAACCATTACTCACTATTTGAGCGACACCATGACTTTGATAACGACCATAACGGTTATCTTTATTATAAATTTCAGATGACCAAACATTGGTATTATAAGCTTTCAGTGTCACCATTTTATCTTGCCAACGATGAATACCAAAAGCCCCGCCATTAAAGGCATAGAAACCTTGAGGCAACGCTGCTGGTGCAATAGTTTCTCCAAAAATAGCCTTCGATTCATTTTGTGTTTTATCACTTATTGCAAGATAAATAGACGCGAGAGTTTTATCTGGAGACGGTTTTGCAGACATGGCAAGCCAGTAGTAACCTTGAGCGACTGATTTTAACGAAGGTGAGTTAAAAGGGTGCCTTCCAGCAAGAGGTAATCCAACTTCTGGATTACTGTAGATCCACGCTGAAATCATCGCTTTTTTTAGGTTATTCCAACCACTTTCACCTACTGAAAATGGGGTACCACGTAGTAAATAAATAAGTTGAGAGGCATTTTTAAAAGCTGGGAAAGAGTAGCCTGGATAGTTGCCTTCATGTCGCCACGCAGTACCGTCAGGGCGTAAACCATCTTTACCACCCGGCGGTACTTGAGTTAATGCGCCAGTGATGTAATGGCTGAAGGTATTAACTAAGTTGATACGTTTTTGATCATCAGGCTCTAGTAGTAATAAGGCTAAGTGTTGACGAGATAGGGTATTGAAATAGTCTAAGTCGGAGCTATCTGCACCCACTTTCATATCAAAACTACTTTTAAACTCTCGTGAATACCACAACAATGAATCATAAACTTGAGTTTGTAAGTTTGCCTCTTTTAGTGCATCAGACATTAGTAATGTGGAAATATACCACCAACGAGAACTATACCCCCAGTGATGGGTTGTGACTAATGCACTTCCTTTAACAAAGCCTTGATCTAATAAGTGTTTTGTCATTAATAAGTACATCTGCTTTAGTTGAGCTTTTTGTGAGGGATCTTTTTCCAGCACATAAGCCCGACTAATATTAAACATCAATGTTGTGTAATTACCTAAAATGACATAATTATCAAATAGTTGTTTATCTTGAGGGTTGAGATTTTCAGGTTGGTAAATAATAGTTTGTTTGTCTGTGATCAGGTGTCGCCCTTGTATTGTGCCATTCTCTAAAGCGTGAATATTAAGAGCATCAAAATCACTTTTTAACTTACCAATATTTTCTTCTAGTGCGAGATTTGTCTCTTTTTCGCCACCAACAAACTCATTTATCAAACGTTGGCGAATAAGATCAATTGCAGCTAGATTTTCAGGTGTCACCGGTAACTGAGGTTGTACGTTATGAAATTGGATCTCAGGCTCTGATAAGCGTGTTTTAACTTGATAATCAGACCATTGATAGCGAGCATCATCGATAGAAAACATAATGCGATCGATATAGATTTCACCCTGATTTACATTAGAAGGGGCTTTAAATCGAATGCTATCGACATTAGCACCTAAAGAGCGACCAATGCTGTCTTGCGTACCATCAGAAGAGGTATTCATTGCATTTAAGGTCATCTCTCGATTTTCAAGATCGTTATTTAAAGAGATCCCAACAGCACGCCAGCCAGTGAAATTTAATTTTACTTTAAAACCCGCTTGCGCTTCGCTCGTTGAATTCAGCTTCTCTCCAAAATCGATAGTAAGATAGCCATCAATGGGTTTTTCATTATAAAGCCAAAATGATAAAACAGGTGTTGATGCTCGTCCCCATGCTTTAGACGCTTCTTTATCTGTTGGGACAATAAGTTTTTTATGCAAAGTAAAACTACTGCCACCTTTCCATTTCCACAAAAGGGATTGGTTTCCCATAATGCTACGTTTATCAGATAACGTCAGTGTTGAGTTTTTATCTGATGAAAAGTCCTCTAATGGGTTACTTTGCGCAAAGTGATAGATTTCTGACTGCATCAGATTTTTAGGATCAAATGCAGGATTGCTGGTAGCTGCAAGCGCGTTATAAGGGGCTGATAATAACCCCAATGTCATTGCAAGTGCAGTAAAACGAAATATCGGCATTATTTTTTCTCCTTAGAAACGCTGGCTAAAAGTGAAACCAATGCGTCCTTCATTAAATTTGTCATAACGCTGATAGCCCATCGTTGTGCCTAAATTTAATGATTGAGTGATATCGAGATTGGCACCTAATTCCGCACTAATAATGTCACCACCAACAGTATTTCCTTTAATATCAAAGGTATCTCCTCCAGTATTAAAATAAGTCAGACTGTGGCGTTGATTAATATTATTGTCACCTGCGATATCTTTGAAATAACGAAGATTAAGGGATGGGGTTAATTTTCCATAAGCAGTTTGATAGCTATTCCATAAAGCAACAGAGCCGCCTAATTGATTAACAGCATATCGTTGGCCATAAGTACGCATAGATAAGACAGAGCCTGTTTCTTCCCAAGAATCAATATTGAGCCATTGATATTGGTAAGTCAGCATCGGTTTAATATGGATGAAATCAAAATCAAAATGAGTTCCTGCATTAATCTGATAACCTAATTGCACACCAGAATAATCACCTTTTGCTTTGGTATTTCCTTCCCATCCAGTATTACCACCAATATCTCGTTCGCTATCGACAGTGTAATAACCAATATTTAAATTACCGTTTAGGAATAATGTGTCACTATACCAACCGGTGTAAGGCATAAATTCAAAATGGTTAATTTCTTTACTTGCGTTACGTTGTTTGGCGTCAGCCTTTGCGTAGTTATAAGCAAAAGAAACACCAATAAGAGCATCTTGATTAATTTCATAATCAGTACCGATTTGAATACCAGTACGATAAGTGTTGTAACCGTTAATTCCACCTTGATTGCTTTGTGTGCCATAACCATACAGTAAATTGGCCCAACTATTCCAGCCAGCTTCTCTTTCTTCAATTGGCAATTGGTTATCATAGCGTAAATAGCGATGTGCGATATTATTGCGCATATCTTCAACCATGATTAATCCCGCTTGAATATCACTGCCATCAGCAATAGGGGCTAAATCATTTGATAATGCAGCAATATTATTATCGTCATTTCCAGCTGCAACTAATAAACTCAAAGCCTCATCTGAAATTTGACTACGGGTATTATTAAATTCATTTAAAACAGTTGGAATAATAAAACTAGCTGCTGTTAATCCATTTTCATTGACGCCACCACGTTCAGCAGCACTAATAAAGTTATTACCACCTTCATAGCTAATGCCATAACGTGCAACTAATTGATTACCGCTAACACCACCACTAATATTAGGCGGTGTAGTTTCTAACCATGAATCTGTTTTTTCTAATAACGGAGATACATCTGGTGCAATGGCATTGGCGTCAGTAACCGTAATTCCAGCTTCATCTTTAATCGCTGAATTGGAAGAAATCAAAAAAATATCTTTATTTATAATGTTATCGACACTGGTGCCTCTAAAATCTAATTTGGCTTGGCTGCCTTTTTTAAAAGTGACATCACCGTCAACATGAAGAATGGTTTCATCAGTATTGGTATTATCATCAAGACGGAAAATTAACTGGCTATTTTCCTTATTCATGAAATTACCTTCCCAATGAATCGTTTTATCTTTTCCTTGGATAGTTAAATTGCCATGGTTTTCAATTAATGGAACACCTGTGATTTGATATCCATCAAATAAGGCGTTTTGAGCCCCACCTTGATATGCAAAGTTTATTTTAGTATCTGCGTGACCATTTCCTAATATATCGCCGTGGATCTCACCATTTACATCACTTCTAAAACCTGTTTTTAGTGTTCTAAAATCAATGGCTGCGGTTTTTCCACGAATAATGGCACCGTCTCTTACATAAACGCCAGTACCTCGTTTAGGAAAATCGCCTTCAACCAAGATGGCTGTGCCATTTTCACTAGTCACATTAGCGCCATTTAGATTGATATTACTGCTAAAAGAAGCACCTTGATTTATCTTAAGGCCACTTGCGCCATCACCAGTAACAGTAATGTTTTTTGTGATTGCTTGAGCTTTATATTCTGTTGATGAGCCATTAAATACAACACCATCACCTTGAGAAACCGTGACATCTTTATTTATTTGAGCCGTATTACCGTCATTAACATTAACCGTTTCACAGATATTTAAAGTAGGATCACATTCTGTCGCCCATGCTGAACCATAAATAGCTGATAAAATAGCAGCGCTCAAAAATAACAATTTTTTATTTTTCACAATATAACTCCATGAACAATTATATGATTTTAATTATTAGAATGTTGCTCGGAATGAAACTTTGAAATAATCCTGAGTCGATTTACTACCATCATTTTTATTTTCAACTCGTTCATTATAATATTCCGTCATGACACGCCATTGAGGTGATATTTGATAAGCCATTTGTAGGGTATAACGTGTCATATCTTTTTCGATATAAACGCCTTTATTTGTTCTATCTTCTATTTTTCCAAAAATAGATTTACGCATTGATGGAGAAACTATTAATCCTATTGGTGTTGTCCAGTTCACATACATACGTAATTGTTGATTATGGTTTGTTTCTTTTGTGTCGTATTCTTCATGTCGTATTGCTTGCTTACCACCATCAAAATAAGCAACAGTAGTATTAATATTAGGGGTAACAAAATAACGTAGACCAGGTTCAATTTCCCAGCCTAAATAATCCGTATTTGTGACACCATTGCTACGTTTGTCTTCTTTCTTTTGTAAGCCAAATAAAACACTACCTGTTAAAACCCAATCTTTATTAATTGGAAATTGGTAATTGGTTTTTGATTCATAAAAATCAATAGTTAAACGACTGCCGTTATCATAATTAGTGAGATCTTGGCGGATTTTTAAACCTGGTTGTATCCAACCATTGTTTAATTTAAAACGATAACTACCTTGTAAATCATAACGTTGGTAGCGGTTTTTATTATCATGTTCACGTTGGCGAAAGCCAACATCGAAATACCAGTTAGATTTTTCTGGATTAATATTAAAATCAACACGATAACCAGCATAGTTATTGGGTGTGTCGTAATCTGCTGTTTCCCAAGAAAACATGGCGTTGACATTAGCTGCCTGAGAATGAAAAGAAGTTAAACCTAAGCCAAGAAGAGGTAAGAAAAGAGCAATACGAAATTTGTTCATGGTATATATCCAATTCTTTATTCGCTTTTATTAATGTCAATTTTTAGGTGTAGGACGTCTTTCCTTTTATTCTATTAAAAGGATTTTTATATAAGCGAATTGGGTTTATATATAGCGCCATAAAATAATGGCGCAGATATTTTTATTATTTTTCTTTACATGTTGATATTGTTTTATTTAATTTATTGGTTGTTGCCGTAATAAATTCAGAGGCGCGCCAAGAATCTCCTGTTTTTTCCAACCAAGGGGTTAATTCTTCTTTAATTAATTTCTCAATTAAAGGCATATTGTCTTTGGCAATATTTTTCATTTGATAGGGATCATTTACATTGTCATATAAGGTATATTTCAATGGATGACCATCTTGTCTATCGATAACCAGTGTATGAGTTTTGGTTCTGACACCTCGTTTACCAAATGAAGGTTCTCCATAAGGAATAAAAAGATAAAGCTGCGAGTTTGCTGTGTCGCCTTTGCCTGTGACCACTCGGTCTGAAAGATCACTGCCTTCGACAGAATCAGGTATCCATTCGGATAAGCCAAGTAGCCCTAAGATAGTTGGGTAAATATCAGGCGCTGACATTAGTGCGTCATCAGATCCTGGTTTGATTTTACCCGGTAAACGAAACATCATAGGAACACGCATGGATTCTTCATAAGGGTTATTTTTTGTTGCCTGCCCATTTGACCCTAAGCAACTACCATGATCAGAGAAGAAAACAACAAGAGTATTATCTGCAAGGCCTTGTTTTTCTAATTCATCGACGATACGACCAAATTGCTCATCAACACCGTTGACCATTGCCATATATTCTTTGAAATATTGAGGTCCATAGCCTTCTTGGTATTCACTTTCCCATTGTACGTTCGGGCGAGTGTTGAGCTCTTTAGACGTTTTACCTTGATAAGCATCGAGATATTTCTTCGGTACTTGGTCATAAGGCGAATGCGGTGGATTCATTGAAACCACTAATGCAAATGGTTTTGAATTATCCCTAAATTGATTGTTTTCATTTTTGAGGAACTTGATTGCCATGTCAGCTTCATGTTCAGGCCCCCATTGATCAATGTAAATTGGTTTATCACGAGGGGTATCGTTTGCCCAATACATTGGTTTTAAATGTAAATCGTAGGTGCCATAAGAATACCAAAAATCAAAACCATGGCGTCTATCTGGTGCTGCCCATTCATTCCAATAACGACCTTCCATTGGATTGTTGTAACTTTCAATAAATGGTTCGTAAGGTGCGTCAAGGTGCCATTTGCCAATATAGCCAGTGCTGTAATCGAGTGATTTTAAAACGTCAGACCAGCATTTTGCGTAAGGAGATAAATCAATACCTACTTTGCCACCATAATCATGTGCATTTCCTGTAATGCCATTGCGAACAGGGTATTGCCCAGTCATAAACATGCCGCGGAAAGGAGAGCAAAGAGGGTAATTTGAAGCCATTTGTGTCATTACTTTGGCTTGCTTCGCAAATTTATTCAGATTTGGTGTAATTGAGGGATCTTCTCCCATAAACTGTAATGCGTGTGCCCGCATTTCATCAGGAAAAACAATTAATAGATTAGGGGCGTTTTCCGGACGAGATCGCGTGTTAGAGGCTGTGCTTCCTGAATTAGCAATAACAGGGGTAGAAACAGTCATTGCTGCTCCGCTGGCTGCAAGCCCTTTTATAAAAGTTCTGCGGGAAACAGTCATTGCTTCCTCCTATTTTACGTTTACTTTCGAATTGGTGTCTTTTATCTTATTTATACTTTTACATAAGATCAAAAAGTAAGTTAACGAAAGATCAAGAATTGAAAGGGAGATCACAGAATGGTGTCAAATTGTAAGCAATTTGACAGCTAAAATAGGAGTTGGAATATTGTTAAGAATAGATTAACTTTTTATAAAACAATATAATTAATTGATTTTAAATGATATCTGTTGTTTTGTGATGATGGTTGCAAAAATACCTTAAAGTTTCATTTTTTAGCTAGAAAGTTGGATAACAGAAAGTGTAAGTCTTTTTCTTTCGTTTGTTTTCATTGTCCCTTTATGACCCACCAAGATGTTCCTTTAAACTCAATGCTTTTAACTATCTCCATGCCTAACTTTTGGTGAGCTTTTAGAGATCGAATATTATCACCATTAACAAATGCAATAGGATGTCCACCATATAAAGCGCAAATATGTTGGTAAAGATCGCTTAATAGTGATTTTCCTCGATGTGATTTATCAATACAGACTGGACCATAAAACCAATTATTTTGTGTTATCTCTGGAAAGCGTCGATTAATTTCTTGAGCAATAGGCGGAATTGAGCATGATGTGACAGGGAAGCTGAAAACAACCGCAACGATATTTTCTTGATTAAGTGCAACAATAGTATTTGTACTACTTTGATACATTGCCTCAACTTTGTTTTGGGGATATTCACCATATAATCCGCCTTGTTGAGATTCTGAATTTGACTGTAATAATGTTGCCACTGAACTGATATCTTTAGATGTCATTTTTCGAAATATATAATCCATTTTTTATTCCTTTTTATGCTAAATTATAATCTTAGTATATAAAAAATATTTTATAATACAAAAATATATTAATAATTCTAAAGATAAATTTATTAATTTAAGTACGGTTATTTAATTTTGACTATCTAAAAAAATCTCTTTTTGAAAGAAATGTAATAAAAAGCAGTAATAGAATATATTTATTACTGCTTAATTAATAACATGATTTTTATTTTTTATTTATAGAAAATAGGCGTAATTAGAAACCATAGGCTAAACCACCGCCGATAATGATTTCTTGTTCACTATTTATTGACGAATTTAATCTAAATGCAATGTCGTTATTAGGTTTATATTGTATGCCTCCGGCAAAAGCCGTACCAGTTCGATAATTACTAATACCAATTCCCCCACTTAAGGTGTGATGGCTAAGATAAGGAATATTCGTCATTGCAACAGATGAGGCAATACCTGCAAATACTTTCTTTTCTAATGCGATGATTTTTTTATCTAAATTTGCAACCGAGTCTGTGATTTCAGCTTGTCTTTTCCTGTAATATTGATCAAACGTATTAACATGAGTTTTGAGATCATTAATATCTGTACTCATACTTCTTTTTAGCTGATTGATGGCGTTATTTGTTGTTATTCTATTTTTATCTACCATTTTTTTAGTCTGGATAAGATTGACGGCATCTGTATTATTTTTACCATCACTAATATTAACTAATCGAGATGTATGGTTCTTTTCAGTGTTACCAAATGAAACCGTATTTTCTTCTGTGGCTAATGCATTATGACCAATAGCAACAGAGTGTGTATTTTTAGCTTGGCTATTGACACCTATGGCAATTGAACCATTACCTGAAGCATTACTATTATCACCTAATGAAACACCAGGGATGTTAACGATAATAGGTATTTCTTCTTTTCCTTTTGTTGAGTCTACATTTGAATAAGAAAATGAAGGAAATAATATAAAGAATAAAAACAACTTTTTAAATAACATTTAATTTAACCCTTTGAAAGGAATTTTTGGCGTAAATCAATGCTAAATGATTGTTTTTTTCATCACAAATAAAACATTCTGGAATTACTCTTAAAAATAGTTTTAAATAAAATTATATGTTTTTTAATGTATTATTAATTATTTTTAAAATATTTTATTTAATAAAAAACTGCATTTTTATTAAAATGCAGTTTTGGATAAATGTTAACTAATGTTTTTTCCTAAAGGCAAAAGCAACAGAAATCGCTTGTAGCAAACACATTGTTGATGTTTGAGAGCGAAAGGTTTTTATTTGAGCTTCTTTTACCGTTAAACAAACGTCACTCAAACTCGCCAATGGGCTAATGGGACTGTCTGTAACAATAATTTGTTTAGCTTCTTTATATGTTGCCATCTCACACATTTTTTGCATTTCATCTGAGTATGGATGGAAATGAATGCCAAAAAGCACATCCCGATGTGTAATATTTCTCAATTGCTCTTTGTACATTCCTCCTAAGCTGTTTACAAAGACAGTTTCACAAGGAATGTGCGAGAGCGCATGAAAAAAATAACTCGCAGCACTGAATGAGTGATGAAATCCACAAATATAAATTGTTTCAGCATATTCGAGTAATTGTAATGTTTTATTTAACATTTCTCTGTGAGTCTGATTTGCCAATTGTTGCAATGAATGGCTATTTGCTTGTGCAAATTCTTGCAAAATATAGGCAGGCTCATTCAGATTAGGTGGTTCCTCTTTATATTTCTGTTTATAAGTTAAATTTTCATTTTCATTTACCATTTCATTCATCAAGTGATGTTGAAATAATTGTTTCATTTCATTAAAACCATTGAAATGAAACGCATTGGCAAAACGAATTAATGTCGATGGAGGAACATTTGCTTTATCTGCAAGGATTGCAATTGTATCAAATGCCACACTGTTTTTATTATCAAGTAGATAATGTGCAACCTGCTGTAGCCTTTTACTTAATCCATTATAGCGGGAGCGAACTTGTTCCTGTAGTTCATTCAGATTTGTTGCAGTAGACATAGTGCCCTCAATAAAAATACTGCTGTAATTGTAGTGTTTTTTGAGTCGAAATTGAATGTTTTTAGCTAATAGCAATTAAAATGAAATATAGAGTTAATTCAAAGTAAATGAATAAACTAAAGGTAATTATTTGATGTTTAAAACTCTATTTTATTTATTTTTTATTAGTTTTATTATCACTTATCGAAATTAATTTTCTTTATTTGAAATTAAATGAAATTATTATTTCATTTTGTTAAGGTTGGGATAATAACAATATCGTTTCTATTTATTCGATTTTGTTTTATTTAACCTATTTCATTTTATATTATTGTTAATTTAACTTAGAATAATATTTTTTATTATTGATGTTGTTGTAAATTGAAGGTTGAAGTATTTTAATATCTTTGTGCGCAATGATTGATATTTATAATACAACACTTGTTTTATTTGTTAATGATAGTAATTTATCACTATCTTAATTTAAATATACTTATGTTGGTTGAAATTTTTATATGCAAAACGATCATTCGTGGATTAATTTATTAATGCACTATTTTCATGATCACTACTCAGAAATGATGCCTGTTATTTTTTTTGTATGTATTGTAGGTATTATTTTTGGTGTTGTACGTGAAATGCGTTGGTTATCTGTTTTTTTTACTGTACCTTTAATTATCATTGTATTTTGTTTAATTAGTTCTAATTTAGGATAAGTAAATATATAATTGTTATGAAGGCTGAACAATAGTTGTATAAATCTTATTTTTAGGCATTGTTTTTCTCTTATATTTTCTTCTGTTATTGAGTGTTATAAATCAGCAATGTGTTTATTCTATTTTGCCCATAAGCGATGATTTCAACAATACTATTGATTAGATAATCAACTAAGTGACTAATAAGAGCTTGTTACTTATTGATTATTATTGATAAAGATAAGCAAATTATTTGTTGAATTATGGACTAACATTTTATTCCCAATACACTAAACTAGATAACATTATTTTAATGAATTAGAAACTATTGGGTTTTTATTATGCAATGGCGAAATAACACTTCTCGCTACGGGCACTTGTCACTCCTTTTGCATTGGGGGTCAGCACTTACTGTTTACGGTATGTTTGCTTTAGGATTATGGATGGTGACGCTAGGTTATTATGATAGTTGGTATCATTCGGCACCTGAAATACATAAAAGTATCGGTATTCTTTTATTTATTATTCTGATAGTACGTGTGATATGGCGTTGGATATCGCCACCACCAAAAGCATTAGCAAGCTACAGTAAATTTACTCGTATTAGTGCCCATATCGCACACATGCTCTTATATTTAATTTTATTTTCCATTCTCATTAGCGGTTATTTAATTTCCACTGCTGATGGTCAAGCGATATCTGTATTTGAATGGTTCTCTGTGCCCGCTATTTTTACAGGGGAAGCCGAACAAGCAGATTTAGCAGGTGATATTCATCTTTATTTAGCATGGTCAGTTGTTTTGTTATCACTATTACATATGGCTGGTGCCTTAAAACATCATTTTATTGATAAAGATGTAACGTTAAAACGCATGCTAGGAATGCGAACTAAATAATTAAATTTATAAAACAAAATTATGGAGATAGCCATGTTTAAGAAAGCTTTATTGGGTTTAACCGCAGGTGCGTTGTTATTTAATGCGAGCACTGCTTTAGCAGCTGATTATGCTATTGATAAACAAGGTCAGCACGCATTTGTACAGTTTCGTATCCAACATTTAGGCTATAGCTGGTTATATGGCACATTTAAAGATTTTGATGGTACTTTTAGTTATGACAAAGAAGATCCATCAAAAGATAAAGTTGATGTTGTGATCAAAACTGGAAGCTTAGACACAAATCATGCTGAACGTGATAAACATTTACGCAGTGCTGATTTCTTTAATGTGAGCAAATATCCTGAAGCACGATTTGTATCAACCAACGTTACCCGTGAAGGTGAAAACTATGTAGTGGTTGGTGATTTAACATTAAATGGTGTGACTAAGCCAGTATCATTAAATGCAAAATTAATTGGCGAAGGGACTGATCCTTGGAAAGGTTACCGTGCTGGTTTTGAAGCAACAGGTAAAGTAAACCTAAAAGAGTTTAATATTAAATCAGATTTAGGGCCAAAATCACAAGAAGCTGAACTAATTATCTCAGTTGAAGGTGTAAAAAAAGCGTAATTAAATGCTTTCTGTAGGGCAATAAAGCCTCTTATCACCTAGATAATTTATAAACCGATACCTTAGCGTATCGGTTTTTTTATGCGCAATTAAGGTGAGTTGTTTTATACTTAGGCAATAGTTCTTATTTTTTCATACAGTTAATAAAAGTCTATTTATTAGCTAATCTATTTTATGTAAGGATAAAAAAAGAAAAATTTTCGCCATCTCATCCATTCATTTAACGGGAAAGAGTCAATAATGAAAAAATTACGTCATACTTTTTTGGGTACTCTGCTTATTTCTGCTTTTTTTACAGCAGGAGTGTCAGAGGTTGATGCGTGTACTCGGCTTGTCTATTTAGGTGATAATAATCAAGTTATTACAGCTCGTTCCATGGATTGGAAATACGATATTGGAACCAATTTATGGATATTTCCACAAGGTATGCAACGTTCAGGAGAGGCGGGTGATAATTCAATTAAATGGACATCTAAATATGGAAGTGTTGTTGCATCCGGTTATGATATTTCAACAACAGATGGTATGAATGAAAAGGGATTGGTTGCTAATTTATTATGGTTGGCAGAATCAGATTACCCAGCTTATACCAAAGAAAAACCAGCTATTTCGATTTCAGCATGGGCTCAGTATGTGCTAGATAATTTTGCTACCGTAGAAGAAGCCGTGACAGCATTAGAAAGTGAACCTTTTATTGTTTTAACGGATAAAGTGCCAGGACAGGATAGAATGGCAACGTTACATCTTTCTCTTTCGGATGCTACAGGTGATAGTGCCATTATTGAATATATCAACGGCAAACAAGTAATTCATCACAGCAAAGAGTATCAAGTGATGACGAACTCGCCTATTTTTTCAGAGCAGTTAGCATTAAATAGTTATTGGCAACAAATTGGCGGAACCGTGATGTTACCAGGAACAAATCGTGCATCTGATCGTTTTGCCAGAGCTTCTTTTTATGTGAATGCTATTCCTAAGGCTCAATCGAGTAAAAAATCGCTTGCTAGTGTTTTTGGTGTGATCAGAAATGTTTCTGTTCCTTATGGATTAAGTACCGTTGAATCGCCTGAAATCTCATCTACACGCTGGAGAACGGTGGCTGATCATAAGAATCAATTATATTTTTTTGAATCAGCATTATCACCAAATACCTTTTGGGTTAATTTAAAGGAAATTGATTTTTCAAAGGAAAGCGGGAAAGTCATGGTGCTATCATTAGGTGAAGAGCAATCAATCATTTATTCAGCTAATGCAACAAGCCATTTTAAACCAGCAGAGCCTTTTAAATTTCAAGGATTAGATAATATTCCTTTAAATAACTAGTCGAGTATTCACGATACCTAATATGAAATTATCCGTAATACTAAATGTGATAGAGACATCTAAAGTGACAAGAAAGATGATGTCTTTATTACTTATCTTAAATGGTATATTTATCATTTATTCAATTTTGTTGTCCCGTGGTATTTATCTGGATTGGGAAATACACGGTTTTTCTGCATGGCTTAAATCATTGGGTGTATTAAAGCTTCTTGATATACCTAAAGTGATGTTAGCTTGTGCGTTGATCTTGCTTTCAATATTTATGTATTTAGGTGCAAGGATCGCATGGTGTGTCTCTATTATTTTATTAGCTACCATTGTTTTTCTTGATGTTGCGGTTTACCAGCAAATTGGTTTTCAGGCTTACTTTTCTTTTGCTTTGGTGGTTGGATTATTAATCAGTTGGCGAGCCTTTCCACATCATAGTTTAACTAGTGCTGGCTTTGTGGCTTTTATCTGTATCCTTTCTTTGCTGTTATTCTCAATGTTAGGAAGCCTTTATATTGGGAATGAGTTCAGGCCTCATATTACAACATTGATGGATGCATTTTATTTTTCTATTGTCTGTATGACGACATTGGGATTTGGCGATATTGTGCCAATTAGTACAAATGCACGTATTTTTACACTAACTGTTGTGATCTTGGGAATAACCGTTTTTACCACATCCATTGTTTATGTCATGGGATTTCTTGCTCGAGGGACTCGTGAGATTGTTAAGAAAAGGATCGCTAAAATGCATAATCATTTTATTATTATTGGATCTTCGGCACTGGCATCACAATTAGAAAAGGGATTAAGAGAGCAGGGAAAACCAGTTATTGCGATTTGTACTGATAAAAGTAAAGCTGTTTATGATGCACAAGCAAATATTATTGAAGGTGATCCGACTAACCTTAAAACACTTGAATCCGCTAATATTTCGAAAGCCAGCTGGGTAGCAACTTTATCTGAAAGTGACGCTGAAAATACCTTTATCCTACTCACTATCCAAGAATGTTCTAATGTCGATGCCAAGTTAATTACCATTATTAATCAGGATGAAAATAGAGATAAAATTAGTCGATTACGTCCTGATATGTTGTTTTCTTTAGCGTCGTTAGGTAAAGAAATTATGATGAAGGTATTATGTGGTGAATCTATTTCTTCATCAGATGTGACAGATCTGCTTTTAAACAAATATTTAAAATCATAATTTTGTTCAAACTATCTTTACGAACGATAATGATTACCATAAGATGTATTTAAAATGCATCTTAATTGAGGTTGGATTATGGAACTTGTTAGTTATAAAACAATGCCAGAGTGGACACGAACATCAATTCCTTTGGCGTTATTAGAACGCCACAATACAAAGGAAGGCACTTATGCTCAAATGCGAGTCCTGCAAGGTAATATGACATTTGTTGTATTTAATGATGATGGTTCACAAATTTCGGTGGATTGTGATACGGAAAATCAACCCCCATTAATCCAGCCTCAACAATGGCATAAGATTGATAAAGCGAGCGATGATGTACGTTGTCAGCTTTCATTTTTATGTGCGCCAGAAGATAAACTTTTTAAAGAAAATGACTTATCATTACCACATTCTGAAGTTCGTTACATGGCAACATTGACTCAACCTTGCAAGGTTTTGGATTTAGGTGCAGGGCGTGGGCGCAATAGCTTCTATTTAGCGTCTCAAGGGTATGATGTCACCGCATTAGATATTAATGTTTCTCATATTGATGCAATTGAATCCGTTAAAGCTAAAACGGGTTTGGCAGTAAAAAGCGGTTTATACGATATAAATGAAGCTTCACTGACTGAAAAATATGACATCATTATTTCAACCGTTGTATTGATGTTCTGTCAACGTGAACGCATCGAAAGCATTATTAAAAATATGCAAGAATGTACCAATAATAATGGTATTAATGTGATTGTTTGTCCGGTTGAAACAGCAAATAGTGATCCTGCTGAAATTCCTTTTAAAACCTTTTTACGCCAAGGTGAATTAGCTGATTACTATAAAGACTGGGAAATTATTAAATATAATGAAAACCCTGGGCATTTACATAAAACAGATGCCAATGGTAATCGTATTGCTTTGAATTTTGCGACGTTAATTGCCCGTAAAAAATAATTCAGGCCATATCATTTATTTTGAAATACCCCATTTTATGGGGTATTTTTTTATCTGTTAGAGCCTGTTTTATTGTTGTGGTGATTTATCACTTTTAACGTCATCAGCTTGGTCTGTTTGTTCTTTTGTTTCAGACTTTTGTAAGATGCGCTCTAATAAAACAGTATAAATAGGACGACCACCTAATAGCTGAGCCAACATTGTCGCTCCTAAACAGGTGATTATCATTGGAAGGATAAGCTGATAATTATCTGTCATTTCTAAGACTAAAACTATTCCTGTCAGTGGTGCTCTTACGGTTGCGGCAAATAAAGCGCCCATACCGGCAATGGCAAAAGTACCGATTTGAATTTGATAATCAGGGAAAAGTAATGTTGCCATTAATCCGAATGCACTACCAAACAGAGTACCTAATGCGAGAGTGGGAGCAAATATGCCACCAGGAGCACCTGAGGCAAAACTGATAATAGATGTGATAGTTCGTAAAATAAAGAAAAGTAACAGTGCAATAAGAGAATATTGTCCGGTACTGAGTGCTGGAATAATGCTAAATCCACCCCCCGTAATTTCAGGAATAATTAGTGCCAATAGGCCACAAAGCCCACCAATAATACCGCCGGTTAAAACAAAACGTGAAGTTTTATCTTGGTAAAAATGTTGGAATTGAGTTTGAACATAAAAAAGCAATTTACTGAAAATGACACCAATAACGCCGAATAACATACCTAAGACTAAATATAACCAAAGCGTATTAAGTGGGGCTGATGAAAATTTACCGATATGAATAACACCGCCTTCACCATTAAATAGGCGAAAGACAATGCATGACATAATTACTCCAATAAAAACCGCTTTAATTGAAATCAGGCTGTATTTAAATTGAGGGCGCATCTCTTCAATAATAAACAAAATACCCGCAAGAGGTGCATTGAAAGCTGCGGTTAATCCGGCAGCGGCGCCGGTTGCTAATAATGTGTGACGTGATTCTTTATCTTTTAAGCGAGAAATATCATTTACTAATTGACCAATATTGGCACCCAATTGAACCGTTGGGCCTTCACGACCTAATACCATGCCTGAGCCCAATGTTCCAATACTGGCAATAAATTTTACTGGTAATACTCGCCACCAACGAACAGGGCGAATATCTATCATTGCACCTTCAATTTCAGGGATACCAGATCCCCTTGATTCAGGTGAGAATTTTTTCACTAAATAGTAACCAAGCATGGCTAAAATAGAGGAAAAGAGCAATGTAATAATCGCTAGAACATAAGGGTTGGTGAAGGTTTTGACGAGTTCTTCTTGCCTGAAGTTTATTACCCAGCTCACGCTTTTTTCAAATAAAACACCCACAAATCCAGCAAGCGAACCGACTATGGCAGACAGTAGCAGGACTTTCAGTGGCGCAAGATTGGTTTCTTGTGCTTTTCTGAATAAATTAAAACGTCGTTCATTTTGGCTATTTTGGATAGATTTACGGTTATGCATAACTTTGATTTATGTATTGTAACAATGAACATAATGATAGCGTAATTTTGTATTGAAGTGATATTTCTCACATAACGTAATCAATTTTAGAGTTAGTCGTTTTTTTTTCTAGCATATTTTCACTTTTTCATCTTTAGTGTAATTGATAACAAAAAATACATATTTATATAACATTTTGGACGAGAAAGGGTAATTTATGGATTTCATCACGAATATATTAAGCGCTATAAATGGCGTGGTGTGGGGAGTACCGATGCTTGTCGGTATTCTTGGTATTGGTCTTTTTATGCAGTTTCGGCTCGGTTTCTTACCTATTCGAAAATTAGGTACAGGATTTAAGCTTCTATTTGAAAAAAATGATAAAAGAGGCGAAGGACAAATATCGCCCTTTAATGCACTAATGACGGCCCTTTCAGCAACTATCGGAACAGGTAATATCGCTGGTGTTGCAACGGCAGTTGTATTAGGTGGCCCAGGTGCTTTGTTTTGGATGTGGATGACGGCATTAGTGGGGATGGCAACAAAGTATTCTGAGGCTGTACTAGCGGTACGTTTTCGTGAAGTTGATAAATACGGGAACTATGTTGGTGGCCCAATGTATTACATCAAAAATGGTTTGGGTAAAAATTGGGTTTGGTTAGGTACTGTTTTTGCTATTTTTGGTAGTTTTGCTGGTTTCGGTATTGGTAACACGGTGCAAGCTAACTCAGTCGCAGATGTATTACAAAGTAATTTTGGCATTTCAACTACCATTACAGCCATTGTGTTAGTTGTCTTAGTTGGCGCGGTACTCATTGGTGGGATTAAACGTATTGCCGATGTTGCGGGTAAATTAGTTCCTATTATGACTGTCGGTTATTTTGGTGCTGGTATTGTTGTTTTAGCGCTAAACGTGACAGCTATTCCTGATGCTATTGTCCTTATTGTTAAATCAGCATTTACCCCAGTTGCTGCTCAAGGTGGGTTTGCTGGTGCTGCCGTTTGGGCCGCGATCCGTTTTGGTGTAGCTCGTGGTGTTTTCTCTAACGAAGCGGGATTGGGTAGTGCGCCTATAGCACACGCAACAGCAAAAACACAAAATCCTGTTCGCCAAGGTTTGATTGCGATGTTGGGGACATTTATTGATACCATTATCGTTTGTTCTGTTACAGGATTAACCATCGTTATTACAGGACAATGGCTAACAGGACAAAGTGGAGCGACATTAACTGCAGCATCATTCTCTATCGCTATTCCGGGTGGTAACTATATTGTGGCCATTGCTTTAGCTATTTTTGCATTTACGACTATTTTAGGTTGGAGTTTTTACGGTGAGAAATGTGTGCAATATCTTTTTGGGCCTAAAGCTATTATGCCATTTCGTATTGCATGGTTGATTGCATTACCGGTAGGAGCGACACAATCATTAGAGTTTGTATGGTTATTAGCCGATACACTTAATGCAATGATGGCTATTCCTAACTTAATTGCATTAGCCTTATTGAGCCCAGTAGTTTATCGCTTAACAAAAGATCATATAAAAGATGTTAATGCTGACAATATCGGGTTAGATTTAGATAAAGAAACTCATTCAGTGAACAAAAAAGAAGCCGAAGCAGAGTAACTCGTTCTTACTTATTGGCTAAAAAAACACAACAAAAAACCGTATGCATTTAGAGTTTGGCATACGGTTTTTTATGGTGGTAACTTAAAGTGTGAGAAATTACAGATAATAAAAAGCCTTCTGGGGAGAAGGCGAAGAGATGAGTATAGATATTATATTTATAAGAATTTAGAAAAGAGAGAAATCTTATTCTTTCATACTGATGAAGATGTTTTTCACTTGGCTATAAGCATCTAACATCATTTTATGTGTTTCACGTCCTAAACCTGATTTCTTGTAACCCCCAAATGGTGCGTGAGCTGGGAGTTCATGATAAGTGTTAACCCACATACGACCTGTTCTTACTGCTTTTGCAACACGCAAGGCACGGTTAATATCTTGAGTCCAAACACCACCACCGAGTCCATATTCTGAATCATTTGCCATTTCGATCACTTCATCTTCATTATCGAATGGAATAACACATAATACCGGCCCAAAAATTTCTTCTCGTGCAACGCGCATTTGGTTAGTTGCGTTGATGATGATAGTAGGGCGAACAAAGAATCCATCATCGTAACCTTCACCCGTAATACGTTCACCACCAGTTAAAACAGTAGCACCTTCTTTTTTTGCGAGCTCAACGTAGCCTAAGATAGTATCCATTTGATCTTGGCTAACTTGTGTACCCATTTGTGTATTAGGATCGAGTGGATCACCGACACGAATACTCTCAAACTCAGTTTTTAATGCTTTCAAAAAGTCATCATGAATATCTTTGTGCAAGAACAGACGTGAACCTGATTCACAAGCTTGTCCTTGGTTCATCAATATTGCCAATGCTGAATATTTGACCGCTTTTTTCATATTTGCATCAGGGAAAACAATATTGGCTGATTTTCCGCCTAACTCCAGTGTTGCTGGAACCATTTTTTTCGCGGCAGCTTCTGCTACGGTATAACCCACATTGGTAGAACCTGTAAACGCCAGTTTATCAATATCTTGGTGTTCTAAAATAGCTTGTCCTACAACAGATCCACGTCCCGTAACAATATTAATTACACCAGCTGGTAATATTTCATTTAAAATACGACCTAGCTCTAATAATGAAAGGGAAGTCAGTGTTGCTGGGTTAATTACGACAGTATCACCCGCGGCAATTGCTGGCGCCAATTTCCATGCTGCCATTAATAATGGGAAGTTCCATGGAATAATTTGTCCAACTACGCCAATGGGTTCACGAATAACAAGGCTAATGGTATTTTCGTCTAGGACGGCACTTTCATCGGTATGAGAGCGTATCACGCCTGCAAAATATCGAAAATGGTCAATAGAGGCAGGTAAATCTATGTTTTTCGACTCATTGAGTGGCTTACCATTATCTAATGATTCAATCCAAGCAAAGCGTTCTTGTTCTTGCTCTAAGCGATCTGCGATTTTTAATAAGAGTGCTTGGCGCTCTGCTGGAGATGTTTTACTCCATGTTTTGAATGCCTTACGTGCGGCAGTGACTGCACGATCAACGTCTTCGGCACTTCCTGATTGGTATTCACTTAATAATTCACCAGTTGCAGGGCTATAGGTTTTAGTTGTTTTTTGCGATGTGCTAGTTACCCATTCTCCTCCAATTAGCATTTTGTAGCTTTCTAGAGGACGAAATTCTGATGGAACATTATTTAATTTAATCATTTTTAATCTCCAATGTAGGGGTGAGCATCATTTAAACTTATAGTTTCATTTCGTAATACTCGTGCTAATAACATATATCAAATGAAATAATTTGATTAGCTATTGATGCAATAGGTGATATTAACTATAAAAAATAGTAATGAATATTACTGATTTAACAAAAATGAATTAACTTAATCGTTTCATCTCTCAGTCTTTATATGATTAAACAAAAAATACCCATCAGTTATTCTTCAATATTCTTTCTTATTTGCTCATCAAAGGTGTAATGCGATTAAGCAATCTGTTTAAAAAACAGGCTTTAGACTTATGTGAAATCAATAGATAAAAAAAGAGATATTAAAAGATCCACTAGAAATTGCGTTAGATCAAACAACATTTAAATTGTTCAATATTGCACTTTCTCTCTGATAAAAATGGCGTATTCTTATGTTGCATATGAAATGCAACTTATAAAAATAAAGCGTTATCTTATATTAGAAGGAATACGATATGTATTGTGTGCAATGTGAACAAACAATGAAAACGCCTGTAGGTAATGGTTGTGCCTATGCGCAAGGTATGTGTGGTAAAACAGCAGAAACTTCAGATCTTCAAGATTTACTGGTTGCTGTATTAGAAGGGCTTTCTGCCTGGGCATTAGCGGCACGTAGTGTTGATATTATTGATCATGATGTAGACAGCTTTGCGCCTCGCGCTTTTTTCTCTACGTTAACTAACGTCAATTTTGATTCTGATCGTATTGTTGGCTATGCGAAAGAAGCTATCTATTTCCGTGAAAGTCTGAAATCTCGTACCTTAGCAAAAAATGCAGCGATTCAAGTCACTAATCCAAGAGCTGAAATTCAATTAGCTGGAAATGATTTAGACAGTTTACAAAAACAAGCCCAGCTTTTTGCTTTAAATGGTGATAAAGCACAGATTGGTGATGATCTTCATGGTTTACGTATGCTGTGTTTGTATGGCTTAAAAGGCGCGGCTGCTTATATGGAACATGCGCATGTTTTAGGCCAATACGATAATGAAATTTATGCTGAGTATCACCGTTATATGGCATGGTTAGGAACTGATCCTGCTGATATGAATGAATTGTTAGAAAATGCGATGGGCATTGGTCAAATGAACTTCCGCATTATGGCAATTTTGGATAAAGGTGAAACACAAGCTTACGGTAACCCAACGCCAGTTACGGTTAATGTGCGTCCTGTTGCGGGTAAAGCAATATTAATTTCAGGCCATGACCTGAAAGATTTACAAATGCTACTTGAACAAACTGAAGGTAAAGGCATCAACATTTATACCCATGGTGAAATGTTACCTGCACATGGTTACCCTGAACTTAAAAAATACAAACACTTAGTGGGTAACTATGGTAGTGGTTGGCAGAATCAGCAAATTGAATTTGCGAAATTCCCAGGCCCTGTACTAATGACATCAAACTGTATTATTGATCCTAATGTAGGTAATTACGGTGATCGTATTTGGACTCGTAGTATTGTTGGCTGGCCGGGTGTAAAACACATCACAGGTGATGATTTCTCTGAAATGATTGAACAAGCCCAATCATTAGAAGGTTTCCCATATAGCGAAATTGAGCATTTAATTACAGTTGGTTTTGGTCGTGAAACACTATTAAATGCGGCTGATACAGTAATTGATTTAGTTTCACAGAAAAAATTACGTCACGTTTTCTTAGTTGGTGGTTGTGATGGTAGCCGTGGTGAGCGTAGTTATTACACTGATTTAGCAAGAGAAATCCCACAAGATTGTTTAATTATGACATTGGCGTGTGGTAAATATCGCTTTAATAAATTAGATTTTGGTACTTTAGAAGGGTTACCACGCTTACTTGATGTGGGTCAGTGTAACGATGCTTACTCTGCGATTATGCTAGCAGTTAATCTAGCTGAAAAATTAGGTTGTGGTGTCAATGATTTACCATTGTCCTTAATTTTGTCTTGGTTTGAGCAAAAAGCGATTGTTATTTTATTAACTCTGCTTTCATTAGGCGTAAAAAATATTTATACCGGCCCTACAGCACCTGCGTTCTTAACAGACAATCTGCTGGCGGTCTTAAATGAGAAGTTCGGTATGCGCTCTATTACTACACCAGAACAAGATCTTAAAGAGATCCTTTCAGCTTAATCGTTTAATTCATCATCATTGCCGAAGCCTACGGGCTTCGGTAAGGAATAAATATCCATGACGATGCCAAGTTCCCTTTGTCCTAATCGTATGCAGGTTCACTCAATTGTTCAGGAAACCCCTGAAGTGTGGACACTAAATTTAATTAATCACGACTTTTATTCATACAAACCAGGCCAATTTGCATTGGTTAGTATCAATAATAGTGATGAAACAATGCGTGCTTATACCATTTCATCTTCTCCAGGATTAAGCCCTTTTGTCACTTTAACTGTCCGCCGTTTAGAAAATGGTATCGGGTCAGGTTGGTTAACATCGCAAGTAAAACCTGGTGATTATCTTTGGTTATCTGATGCCCAAGGTGAGTTTACTTGTGCAGGAAAAGAAAATGCTCGCTATTTAATGTTAGCTGCTGGGTGTGGTGTTACCCCTGTGATGTCGATGACACGCTGGTTGCTAAATACTCAACCTAAAGCGGATATCACTGTTATTTTTAATATTCGTGAGCAAAGCCAGTTTATCTTTGAGAAAGAGTGGATCGAATTAGCCAATGCGTATCCCTATAATCTCAATTTTATTATGATGCCTAAATTACCTGACAATAAAGGGATATTTAGTGGTCGTATTTCTCAAGAAAAACTAGCTGCGTTAGTACCTGATATTGCGAGTCGCACTGTTATGTGTTGTGGCCCAAATAGTTACATGGAAGATACAGGACGTTTTGCAAGAAATCTTGGCGTACCTGCTGAGAATATCTTTATGGAACGTTTTGGTGATGAACCCGTTTGCGTTGATGAAAATGAACAACTAACCATGACTATTCGTCATCCATTATCGCAAATTAAAGTTCCTGTTGGTGTCACTTTGTTAACGGCAATGGAAGAGAATAAAGTACCCGTTTTTGCTGCTTGTCGTGCAGGTGTTTGTGGCAGTTGTAAAACGAGAATTGTTAGTGGTGATTATGATGTTTCCAGCACCAGTACATTAACGCCTGAAGAGATTGCGCAAGGTTACGTGTTAGCGTGTAGTTGCCGTTTAAAGGGTGATGTTGAGCTAGCATAATCGCTTTTTATTAAACTCTTTCCTTCTATTCTTCTATTTTTTTGCCCTGTTAATTTATTAACGGGGTTTTTTATGTCTATTCTTCCCATTAAATGTGGCATTAATCTGGAAAATACCCCCCTTTATTTTAATTTAAACTCCCTTTTTATTTATTCAGAATAATAAGAATATTGAAATGGGAGAGTTAATAAAAATATATTTTAATCAGTGTGGAGTTTCCTTATAAACATTCTGCTATTATTTAAACCATTGATTGGGTAAGGGGGGATATATGAAAAAATTGTTAGTTATTTGTTTATTTAGTGTCATGTTATCTGGCTGTGAAAAACCTCAACAAACCCTTGATGGCTCTAATGTAGAGTCATTACGTATGTCAATTGTTGAAATGCGTAATTCTCTCCCCCTCGATGAGCAAGCGCGTTTTGACGAAGCAATAGAATTAGCGATCCTTAATGATATTAATTTTAATGATTTAGTGATTGCAGGGCGTCATAAGAATGGCGATATGATCACCCGCAAAATGTGCCAATCATTAGATGGTAAAACAGTAAAAGAGATATTTTCACAGGCAGAAGAAATAAAAGTGCAAAAATTAGCATTTAAATAATCAATTAATAAACAGATTATCTCTGATTATGCGATTTTCACTTTCGTAGAAGAGGTTTATTTCTTTTTTATATATTAGTTCCAAATGGAATTATATTATTTAATTGTATGATGAATATTCTTGGCGTCATTTTCAATAGAACTTAAACAAAATCGTTATCGTGCTTTCCATTATAGTGTGAGTGGTTATAATGCGCGCCGCATTCGCAAGAAAATGGCAGTATCTCGTTAGGCGAGGCTCCTATACAAACACAGGTTACTGATCTGACGACGTCGAGAGACGCCCAAGATTAGGACAGGATATATCGACCGAAGGTATATCCCCATGTAACTTCCAGTATTCATCGGATACGTTGTATAGTGCTAAAACCGAGACGTGTAGATAGCTTTTGCATTCTCGCTTCTGGTTTCGCCCCTATGGAGAACTGATTTGCTAAACACAAACAGTAATAGGGAACCACAAAAATGACTTTCAATACTCAAAACAAAATGGATGCTGTCTTAGTTGCAGATGCATCCTTAAACACACCACAAAATAATTCAACACAAGATCAATACAATCGTTTAAAAGATGATACAACGGTTAGCGCATATATGAGCCAGTCTTATATTGCGGTTTCTGTTGCCGATTCAGTTGAGAATGTAAAAACCCAACTGGTTAATGATTTAAAAGACGAATTAATTCCAACCTATCTCTATGTTGTTGATAAAGATAATTATCTTAATGGAATTCTACCTGTTAAATCATTATTAACCGCGGCAAATGATCTGTTTGTGTCTGATGTTATGCGTCAAACTTTTTTCTCTGTATCACCTGAACAGAATCGACATGATGTGTATCAATTGATTAGCCATAGCGGTTTAGACAGTGTACCTGTGATGCATTTTGGAAAATTAGTGGGTGTGTTACGTCCCCAAGATATTGCGGAATTGATTGAAGATGAAAATACCCTTGATGCACAGATGCAAGGGGCAACGTCACCATTAGAGCAGCCTTATTTAGAAACCAGTCCAGTGACATTATGGCGTAAACGTGTTGTATGGTTATTGATGCTGTTTGTGGCAGAAGCGTATACCAGTACGGTATTACATGCTTTTGAAGATAGACTAGAAGCCGCTATTTCATTGGCATTCTTTATTCCATTACTGATTGGTACTGGGGGAAATAGCGGAACACAAATTACCTCAACGCTTGTTCGTGCGATGGCGTTAGGTGAAGTTAGCTTACGCAATGTGTGGTCTGTTTTAAGAAAAGAGATAACAACATCTATCATGGTTGCGTTAACCATGGGGATCGCGGGTTTTGTACGAGCTTGGTTCTTAGGCGTTGGAATGGAAGTGATGATTGTTGTTGGATTAACACTTGTTTCCATTACCGTTTGGAGTGCAATTGTTTCGTCTGTTATTCCAATGGTATTAAAGCGTTTAGGGATTGATCCAGCCGTTGTGTCAGCACCGTTTATCGCAACGTTAATTGATGGTACAGGTCTTATTATTTACTTTGAAATTGCATCTCATGTGATGAGCGAGTTTGCCTAAGACAATCCTACATATTCATTTTCAAGATAAAGCCGATGTGATTTAACTAACACATCGGCTTTATTTTTATCTACACGAGTTCGTGTTCTATAAATTGTAAAATTGACTGACAATGACGGCAACGATATTGAGTTTCACCACGTAATACCTTGTTATGACGTCGAATTGTAAGCTGATGTTCTTCTTCACATTGGCAAGCATAACGAAAGGTTTTGGCTTTAACGGTACTAACATCAAAATGATGGGTACGTTTAGCCGAAACGCCTAATACTGTTTCCATCATCCATTTCCACTCTTTTCCATGAGGCGCTACGCGGCCGAAATGGCGATTAACTAATAAGTGCGCCAGTTCATGAGGAATAACTTCCTCAATAAAATTCTGTTTATTTTCAATCAATAATGTAGGATTAATACGGATTTCCCAATTTGCATAATAGGCACTGCCTGCAATAGTTCCTCTCTGATTATAATGTAGAGTAGGTTCTGGGTAATTTGTATTAAGATAAAGATTAGCCTGCTGCAATTTTTCACGCAGTGTTCGCATAACGCTTTGCACTAAGGCGATGGGGACTCTTACCGTTTTCATGTTACAGAGCATATAGCGCCTTATACAAACACGCAATAAAAAGAAAACTTGCACAATATATAAATTAACATATTATTAAAAAGTATATTGATTATGGAGTTTACCATGACACAACGAGTTCAACCTGATTTATTAGATGCAATGAAATTGGCGGCTAATGAAGCGTCTAGCATGCTTAAGACGCTAGGGAATGGCGATCGCCTCTTATTATTGTGTCAATTAAGTCAGGGCGAAAAAAGTGTGAGTGAATTAGAAGAAAGTTTAGGTATACGTCAACCAACACTTTCTCAACAACTGACTGTTTTACGCAATGAAGGATTAGTGAATACTCGTCGTGATGGGAAACGTATCTTCTATTCTATTGCTGATGAAAAAGTATTAGTGCTTCTTAATACGCTTTATCAGCTTTATTGCCCTATAGCAGGTTAAGTTATGAATATAGATTGGGTTCACTTTACGCCTTTAAGTGCGGCAATAGGTGGACTAATGATAGGTGCGGCTGCCACTATTTTATTGTTATTTAATGGTCGCATCGCAGGAATAAGTGGAATTTTAGGTGGTATTTTATCAACAAAGCAGCAGGGCAATGGTTGGCGTTGGGCATTCTTAATTGGCATGTTAATCGCACCGACACTGTTTTATTTTTTTGATAAACCTTTAGCGCCAGTAATTGAAACATCGCCTTGGATGTTGATCATTGCAGGTGTGCTGGTGGGAGCAGGTACACGTTTAGGTAATGGTTGCACTAGCGGTCATGGTATTTGTGGATTAGCTCGATTATCGCGTCGTTCTATAGTTGCTGTGATAGTGTTTATGGTGACGGCTTTTATCACTGTTTATATTCAGCGTCATGTAATAGGAGGCTAATAAAATGACAAAGTTCGTTGCTTTTCTTTGTGGCCTTCTATTTAGTGCAGGGTTGATCGTGGGTGGGATGAGTAACCCGCAAAAAATCTTAGGATTTTTGGATATTACAGGAAACTGGGAGCCTTCTTTATTGATAATCATGGGTGTGGGTCTTGTTGTCAGTATTATTGGCTACCAATTAACACGCCGTAGACAACAAAGCATATTAGCCTGCCCTTTAAATATTCCAACCAATAAGGTTATTGATAAACCTCTCGTGTTAGGAAGTGTGTTATTTGGGATTGGCTGGGGATTAGCTGGGATTTGCCCAGGCCCAGGTTTGGTATTAGCGGGTGCGGGATTTTATCAAGGTATTTTATTTGTTCTTGCCATGATTGCTGGTTGGTTGTTAGTCGGTTTTTTGCGTAAAGCACCGTAATGGTAATGTAATCTATCTATATTTGTGGAAACATTAAACGGGAAGCTCTAGGCTTCCCGTTTGTGTCTGACGAGTTGAACATTATTTAAAGTCAGCGTAAGGGATCAGCGGATTCGGTGGTAAATCTAAATCTCCGTTCCAGCCATCAAAAGAATAACGTAAATACATTAATGCATGGCTAGGGGTATAGTTTTTAGCTTGTTGAATATCGATAGCTGCACCGATAAACCAATGCGGTGTAATGCGATGTTCAACTAATGCTCTTGCGGTATAACCAACGCCAGTACCTGAGTCACCTTCATCAACCGCATTGCGCTCTTGATAATAAAGTTTCATCATTTCTTCTCGATCTTCGGGGCTAAGTTCATTCATATAGCGATTAAACTTATCGACGGAGACGAGATTTTGTAAAGGGTAGCGTTTTCTGTCATCAGTTTGGGAGTAGGACCAAGAAACAGAACCAGATAATTCCCAAGACCAGTTTTCAGTGCGTTCACGATAATTAATCGGTATTCCCAAAGAAACATATTTTTGAGGGCTATAATAACCACCTTGGCCTAAGGTATAGCCACTTAAATCTTTATCGTAATGCCAAAGCATCGAACTTAATCCTACGGAAACCCGACGATTATTTTCATTGATAACTTTGTAATAGTAGCCCCCCATTCCTCGGATACTACTATTATCTTCAACGTTTTTACCAGTGAGTTTATCAACAGAAACCTCCCCCCAATAACCGTCTTTTCCACCAAGATCATAACTTCCACTCAAACGGATACCGGTTCTTCTTACACCCCCCCATGTTTGGTTTGTCCAAATATCTCTTTGTCCACCAAAAGCAAGTAAAGAGCTATTAACCGGGCGACGATGAATATCAAGTGTCCAACCAACATTAAAAAGATCATGACTATAGGCAATTTTACCAACCCAGTCTGTCACTTCAAAACCTAATGGTGTTGTACCCAGATCCCACTGCCATTGTTCATTTTCCCAACCAATTGCAGGGCTGACACCAAAGGCTTTTTGCTCTAGAGGAAAACAGCCTGTACGGTAACAAGTTCCAAATTTAGAGTCATAAGGTGATGTGCCAAGTTTACCACTGTTGAGATTGACTAAATCTGCCCGCCAAAAAAAACGGCCATCATAAACAGGATGATCAAGTTGTAACATCGTAGTGTGAGCACGTAATTTTGAATAGCCTTCACTTCCACTAGAGCCCCAATAATCATGTTCCAGTGTAAAACGCCATTCTTGCTGGCGATAGAGTGATTCTGCATCGGCACGTAAGCTTCGAGATAACCAATTATCTTTTTCGTCATTACGAATTAATGTGGTGTATTCAATATTATCGTTGGGCAATCTATCTGTTATTCCGTCTTTGATCATGGCTTGTTGATAATAATAGTGGGCTTGCTGACGGTGTTGTCCATCACGCTGAAAACGTGCAATATCGCGTAACACTAATGCATCAGCACTATCCGGCTCTTTTTCGATTTGTTGCGTTAAATACGCAAAGTAATGTTGTGCTTTTTCTGTATTACCCACCTCTTTTTCTGCATTAGCAACGCGCCTAAGAGAATTGCTATTAAATTGGTTGGGTGAAAGGGTTTCAATTTTAGCAAGATAATATTTTGCCTGTGCTTTCTTCCCTTGCTCTAAGGCAATATCTGTCGCGCCTAATAATGCAGTTTCATTGTTGGGCTCTAAATTGAGTGCGGTATGATAATAACTTAAGGCTTGTTCAAGGTTATTTCGTTCTTCAGCCCAATTGGCTAATAGTAAATAAGTCTGTATTTTTTGCTCAGGTGGAATATGAGCAAAAAGATAATCAACGGCTTGTTGTTCTTGTCCTTTTGCACGTAGAGACTCAGCATGTGCAAATATTTCACCAGAACGTAATCGGCTATCTAACGCTTTCATACTTTCACTACGTTGAGATAAAGGGATCATTTTTAGTGTATCAAGAGCCTGTGTTTCTCGGCCTGTTTTGTTCAGGTATAGCGCATAAGCATAAAGGCGAGATGCGTCATTAGGGAGACGACGATTTAATTGATTAAAATATTCTTCGGCAACATTGGTTTGTTGTGTCATTAATAAATCATCAGCAAGACGATAAATATTCCAAACATCATTAGGATAATCTTTAGCGATCGCCTTACGTTTTTCAATGGCACTTAGATATTGCTCTTTATGCTCATCATCGGCAGCTAAATCTTGTCTGATACCTGAAATGATATAACTATAATCTTCCGCTAAATTTTTATATTGTCTTGGCGTTAAATGGGAAATAAATTGTTGTGCCTTTTCATGGGACTGTTGGCGATAAAGCTTCGCTAAGCTATGTAAAGTGGCAGGATGATTGGGTTGATATTTTAATGCCTGTAAATAATGTTTTTCCGCTATCTCCAATTGGCGTTGTGCGACAGCGATATCACCTAAGCCAAGATAAGGTTCACTTTCATAAGGGCTTAATTTATTAAGTTGATTGAAATAGCGTTCAGCTGTTTCATAATCTTGTTTTAATAGGGCATCATCTGCTTTTGAAAGCAAATACCAATATTGATTAGACTGCAACATTGTTCGCCATTGACCACTATTATCATGATTTGGCGCTAATTTTAACGCCTGAGAAAGATAATAAATTGCT
The DNA here is from genome assembly GCF_003144375.1 of Proteus genomosp. 4 str. ATCC 51469. Lineage (NCBI taxonomy): Bacteria > Pseudomonadati > Pseudomonadota > Gammaproteobacteria > Enterobacterales > Morganellaceae > Proteus > Proteus genomosp. 4. The sequence goes on along the minus strand of NZ_PENV01000001.1, from coordinate 409,741 downwards.
GCACCACGTTGATTAGCACGAGAATAGCGTATCCCCAAGGCACCTACAATATCAGCATTATCAGGCTGCTGGCGTACTTTTTGCTTCAATGTAACGAGAGGCAATGACGAAACATCAGATTTAGGCTTTATGCTTGCCATACTACTTGTTGTTGCCATCGTTGTTTGTTGCTGATAAATACTCGCTATTTTTGCATTTTGAGAGTATTGACGATAAACCTGATTGAGTCGCTCTATTTTATCCTCGTGTGAGGATTGCATTAGCACTTGGATATACTCTAGTGCTAAGGTTTCATCAGGTGGCATTCCCCGATAGATTTCATCGTATAAAGTTAAGGCATCATCATAACGCCCAGCGGTGCGATAAAGCTGGGCTCTTTGTAGTTTTTGCCGATTTTCATCTGTTGTTAATGATAACGTTTTTATTGCACGCTGATATTGCTCTGATTGTGGAAATTGAGTGCCTAATTGAGTAAATAACAGTTGTGTTTTTGCACTGTCTTTCTGTTTTACAGCAAACTGAATTTGCATTAATAGGATATTAGGATCATTGGGTTTAATTAAAGATAAACGATGTAGCGATTGAGCCACTAAAGCTTCATTTCCTGTGGATGTCCCTAATCTCACTTGCTCTTGCAAAAAGGCTTCAGTTGTTTCTTCACTGGCTTGTGTGACAGGCAAGAAGCCTGTCAGCACAAAGAGAGCAATAATAGATTGTCGATGCGAGTGACCAAAATGCCACATAGCCTTAGTCCTTAGCCGCTAAACGACGTTGGCTTCTTATTTTCATTGCTCGCCAAATAAGAAGAGAGACAAGAATAATACCGATGATTGCCGCTAAACCAAGCCAGATTGGGTGAGAAGCAAAGACATACCAAACTTCCTCCCACCAAGGTAAGTAACCTACGTAATATGTATCACCAACACGTAAGCTATTAACGCCAGATTCTCTGACTAATACCACGGAGCCATGCATTGCATCACGTTTACCGCTATCACTGATAGCTTCATTTAATAGCTTGTAACCTTGGGTACTGTCAGCTAACAGCGCGACTACGCTACGTTGTGAAAAGAACGGTGATTGGAATCCGATAATGGCGCCCATTGATCCCTTAGAGGTCAATGAGATCCGACTATCAGGACGTTTATCTGTCGGTTGATAGCTTGTATGACTAAATATACTGATCTCACGAGAAGGCAATGTAATTTCACTACGTGCCTTATCAATCAATACGTTCATCTGTTTGTCATTATTTAATGCGGGTGGAATAGTCCCAATGAGGAGTAGGTCGGCATCCCTTTTTTGCAGCTCATCTAATGAATCAGTTAGTGAAACATTAAGCGCTGGGTAGCCTGTTTGAGCACCAATATTCCCTGTAGAGATCAAAAGAGTCGATAACTGCGTCGGTGACGGTTGCTGATTGACAAAAATTAGTGTTTCAGAAAGGTCGGCATAACGGCTAAACGGGAAGCCTGCGTGGCTGTAAACACGTAAATCAGGTAAGGCAATATAATGTCGATAATCACCTGTAAAATTAAAACTGGATAAATCATCAATAGCAACAGCGTTTGGAACTGGTTGATAAGTAATACACTGGTCAGCTGAACCTCCCGGTATTGGATTAGTGTAATCAAATGCAAATGTAATTTGGTTACGTTCACCTAATTTTACTGCAGGGATATTCAATAAATTTTTATGCTCAATCCAACCTTGAATAAGCGGTAAATAAGCAATGACAAGATTGTCTTTTTTATCTTTTTCGAGAGGATAGGACTTAATAAAATGGTCATTTACTGAAATAGACATACGAGAATTATCTTGAAATGCAGGTGCGGTATAGCGATAACGCAATTGCATTTGTAATCCCGTATTATTAAACATAAAGAGATCAGGTGGTAAGGTCATATTTAACGTAATCGGATTAGGTTTTAATCCCCGTGATTGCAGTTGACCTTCATAATCTTGTAACGTATTAAAATAAATAGGTTTATTTAATTGTACCCATTTTGGTGCATCATAAGGCTCGCGAGGGATAAGCTTTTCTACTTCATTGATAGTGACAACATTTCCTCTAAAAATAACTTGCCCACGAGCGATGCCATTTACAGCAGTGATCAAATCATTATCATCACGTCCCATAATAAGAAGTAATTTGATATAAGGATTTGTTGGATGTGTCAGCATCTCGATAGTGGGAGCATTAACATCAGCATGCTGTTTTAAAAATTCAGGTTTTTGTTTATTGGTCGCAAAAACAATACTGTGTTGATTTGGTAATGCATCGTAATACACAGGATAATTTTGCTGACGCCAATCGACTTGAGTACCAAACCAAGAGGTGAGTATTGCAGCCGCTTTTTGTTGAGTGAGGTTAGGTGATTGGCTGAAAACCATCGGTAGAGTTATTGAACCGAAATCACGACTATCAAAGAATGGCTCAGGAAAATGCGCTAATTCATTACTTAAACGGAGTGACTGAAAGGTCAGATTTAATTGACTACTTTTACTGACGTCAAGCCAAAGCGTAGTATTGGCTTGGTTTTCACAAATTTCACGATAGTGACCAATAAAAGAGAGTTTTATATGGTTAAAATCTTGAATGAAAAGTGGATCAATCGGTAGGGTAATCTGATTTTTCTTACCTAAATCTTCTGGTTTTAGAGTAATAACCCCCATCATTTCATCGTTTAAATAGACATTAAGATGAGACTCGACAGGAAGTAACGACGGCGAAGGAGTGAATTCTAAATCTAGGGTCGCCTTTGAAACATATTCATCACTCCGTACACCGAATTCTAAATAGCCATCTGGGCTGACTCCGGTTAAATGAATAGCGCCATAGCTAGGGGCTGTATTTGCAAATTTTAGTATTTTTTGACGTACAGAAGGTGTTATATCACCAGATGACAATGGTGTATTTGCTGGCTCTGCTTGAGAAATAACTTCAGATGTTGCTTCAGTTATTGTGACCGGTGGCACTGAAGTATTCGTTTGCACTTCTTGCGTTTCATCTCCATGAACTGAAGAAGTCAGCATAAATAAGGCAAGTATGAGAAAACGTTTTTTCATTATTGTTACCCAATGATCTTATTGTTTATTAATAAATTCCCAAAAAACGGAGTTTTCCTTTAAGACTGATGCAATATTTTTGAAACATTAACGTGTTGAGGGAGTAAAGATGAAAGCCACAGCAAAAAGAGGCCAAGTAGACGGAAAGTGGCATAAATAAAGTAAGGTGCTCGTTTTAACAAGGTGTTATAGCCTTGCATGCTGATGAAAATAATATTTTTTAGACTATTTAAAGGTTTATCTACAGGAAGATCGTGTTGCCAATCAGCCCAAGTATCAGCTCTATCAAAGGTACAAGCTGTAAAATCAATGGCTTTTTGCGTGGTCATTTCAAGTAGTTGCAACCCAATAATTTGTCCATCTATACGTGAAATATTGGCTTTAAAAGCATGCTCTCGCTGATTTTGGCTCAACAGTAGCGTGATATTTTCATTTTGAGGTAAAGAGAGAGTGACATTATCAGGCAATAAAATAGCGCAGCTATTATCAGAGAAATCATAGAGATAGCATCTGTAGAGAGCTCCGTTGTTTAACAACAACATAGCCGGAACCTTGACTCTAACGCGAGGGAAACGGCGTTGTTGTTTGGTTTCAACAGAAACGGCAATTGCAACACCTAGTAAGACAAGGTTATAGCAAACCCATAATAAACACATGACAGCCGCCCAAACTTCGTCAGGATCGCCAGTTGCTATACGCCAAAAAGCAAATAAAATGCCCAATAAATTGAGATTGAAAAAGATTAAGTAAGGGCGGTTAATATTCCAATCAACAAACCCTTCTTCCATCACTCCGCCTTTTTCAGTGACGTTGAATTTGCCTTTATATGGGGAAAATAGTGTGCTTAATACAGGTCTAGTGGTGTACCACGCTAAAATTGTTTCATAGACCTCACCCCAAAATGAGTGGCGATAAGCACCTTGTAATTTCGCACTTGCCAGAGATATGTGGATCAAATATGGCACAACGTATAAGGCGATAGCGATAGCAGGCGCATAAATGATATAGGCGTGAAAAATAAGAAATGTCAGGGGGGCTAATAAGAAAATCATACGAGGAATGCCTGAGAAAAAATGCAACATGGCATTTAAATAACAGAGGCGTTGAGGAATGCTCAGTCCTTTACCGAATAGAGGATTATCGAGGCGGAATATTTGTACCATACCTTTTGCCCATCGAATACGTTGCCCTATATGTGCTGATAATGATTCAGTTGCTAGCCCAGCAGCTTGTGGTATACGGATATAGGCAGATCGCCAACCATGGCGATGTAAACGTAATGAGGTATGCGCATCTTCGGTGACAGTTTCAACAGCAATACCGCCAATTTCATCTAGTGCTGTGCGGCGTATAACTGCGCAAGAGCCACAGAAAAATGCCGCATTCCAAGTATCATTTCCATCTTGAACTAAACCATAAAATAGTGTGCCTTCATTTGGTGTTTCACGGAAATTGCCTAAGTTACGTTCAAATGGATCGGGTGAGAAAAAATGGTGAGGTGTTTGTACTAACGCCATTTTTTTGTCTTTTAAAAACCAACCCATCGTAAATTGTAAAAATGAACGTGTTGGAATATGGTCACAGTCAAAGATAGCGACAAACTCACCTGTTGCGTGTGTTAATGCATGATTGATATTACCTGCTTTGGCAAAGTCATGTTTTTCACGTGCGATATAACGAATACCCACTTCTTGTGCAAATGCTTTAAATTCAGGGCGATTACCATCATCAAGTAGATAAATAGAGAGTTTATCTTTAGGCCAATCTAAATTTAAGCTGGCATAAATAGTGGGTTTAACCACTTGCAGATCTTCGTTATAGGTGGGGATAAAAATATCGACACTTTGCCATTTTGTAATATCTTCAGGCATAGAAACAGGGTTTCTATGCAGTGGCCAAATACATTGCATAAAGCTGAGAAATAGCACACACCATGCGTAAGTTTCAGCAAGTAACAGCAGTAAACCGCAAAAAAGACTAAAATTATCAACCCAATACAGCGTAGATTGATAACGCCACCAGATATATCGACATGCAATGGTGAGTGCCAACATAATCATGGCAATGGAGGCAAAGCGACCAGGGATCTCACGGATCGCTAAAGCTACTAACCAAAGAACAATGACAAAAACAAATTGGAAAGTGAGATCAAATGGTTGGGTAATACTCAGTAAAATAAAGAAAATAGCTAAAACAGCAATGGCAGAGTAAAGCAGATATTGCCAAATGGGGGTGTTTTTTTTCTTGTGTTGAATGATTTCAATTGCAATAGGTGAAACCTGAACAAAGAATTTTTTGTATAGATTTCGAATATGGGAAATAAACTGAGTTGGTTTCTTTACCAATAAATATCCAATGTAATGACATGTTAGCCAAATACTTTGTAATAAATAGCGTAAGGGATCGAAAATTTTAGGGCAACGAGGGTTAATATGAGGAAATAACTCACGCTGTTTTCTAGCTATTTTTCGCCAAAAAGGTGATTCCATCCGTAAAAAAATCCACATAATGCCGATAAATAGCTCGTTAACAATGGCTGCACTACGAGAGGCTCCGTTATGGCGATAGAATTTGTAGTAACGAATAAGAATGTGTTGTGGCACATTCTTTTCTGTTTTTTTCTTGGCATCGAAAGATGATGGCATTATGGCTGTCCTTCTTTCCTCTCTAATAACGGAATACACCATTGGGTTAGTTGTGTAATTTCTTCAACTAACATGCAATTGGCTCGATAATCATATAAAGGTAAACGTGAGGCACAGGCTTCTAATGACGCCTCATCTCGATGAAGAACCATAGGGCATAAGGGAAAAGAAGTAGTTTGCCAAAATTGATAAAAATCTTGGTGAACTTGGCTAGTTGCTCGAAATTGATTAATGAGTATGTACTCATTTTTACTAAATTCATGTTGATTTAGGCGGATATGGCAGTTGCTTTCAGCCATTGCAACGGTGAAAAAAATAGCTGCTTTTTCTATCCAAGGGGTAAATAACGTATCTTGTGTATGTTGCAAGTCCATTAAAATAATGGCGTCTGGATGCAGTTGAATAAAGGATGATAAAAAGTGATTGAAATGCTGTTTTGCTGAAAATGATAACTGTAAGAGTAAATTATCCTTCGTGTTAACCAAACCAAAGGGTAAAACTTGATAGTGTGATCGATAGCTAAAAAGACACTCCTCTATAGGGGTTTGTGCCAATAATGCCTGACTTAATGTAGTCATTTCTTGCTGTGCAGGGAAATAAAAAGACAAAATACTTTCAGTGCAATTATCAATAATAAGCACTTTTTTATTTTGTTGGTTAAATTGCCGAGCAAGAGCAATTGCAGTGGATGTTGTACCCACTCCGCCTCGTATCCCTTTTAATACAATAAGTGGCATAGTTAGCCTCATTTAGTCATGTAATGAAATGCATTGAGTAATGGCCATCGATAAATAAGCACACTATTTTCTTCTTCTTTATTAATATCCTGATAGTGATAGTTATTTAATGAAAATAATTTTTTTAATTTATCGATGTCCTTATTTAGATTATTTTTTTCTATTTTTATATTTGAGTTAATAAAAATTTCATTTTTCATTTTAATAACCTCTAGATAAAAACAAAATAAATATTTTCCAGGATTAAATTCCCGGCAAAAGAATGTTTAATTAATCTTGTTTACTAATTATTTAAAACTTCCATTTTAGAATATGCTTTAAAAATAATTATTTCAATTACGTAAAAACACATAAAATAGATATTTATTATCTTTTTTATGTAATGGGTGGTTATTGGTTTTTCTTTTTAATTTATATTTTATTATTTTTAATAATTGACTTTTTAAATAATGAATAAATGAGTTTAACTGCAAAATAAGGCAAAGAAAAAGAATTGTAAATTACCTGTTTATAACAATATATTGAATTATTCAATTATGATGATCATTATTGTATATTGATCTTAATCATTTTTAATCAAAAAGTTATCATTATATAATCATTTTTTGATTGTTTATGTTTTTATATTAAGTGAATTATTTATTTTTTGTGGTTAGTGTTTTTAGATTGTTATTGGTTGTTATTTATATGTTGTTTGTTTTGTTTTTGTTTGGAAATATAAAAATAAGATAACTCTGTGTTTTATTAATTACTGAAAATAATGCATCATTTTTAAAAATAGTGGCTATTATATAAATAGAAGCTTGAGTATTTTCTTTTAATGCCGACTTAAATAAGTTGGTTTTTATTATTATCTTTATTTTTATATAAGAGGCCAGTATCCGTCTGGTTAATTTCTTTTTTGTTTTTTATTTAGGGGTTTTTACTAAGTGGTTAAATAAATATTCTCTTATATCTTTATTTAGTAGTTAATTTAATATCAGAAGTAATAAAAAGACAGATATGAATCATCATATAACTGTCGAGTTGGATTTATTTATACTAATAAGTAGGAAATCAAAATGAACAAGTCTAATTCAACCCAATTCGATTTTTTACATTACTGGCATGGGTTGGGAGCATGGAATTTCTATTTTTTACTAAAGTTTGTTTTACTTTGGTATGGTTATTTAAATTTTGATGCTTTTAGTAATCTACTTTTCCTCGCATTTTTATTGTTTCCATTACCTAAAAACATTTGGCATAAAATGCGCAATTGGATTGCTATCCCTATCGGAGCCATTTTATTTTATCATGATACATGGTTGCCCAGCTTTTCAACGGTATTAGCGCAAGGTGGACAACTTAAACAGTTTTCGTTTGATTATCTTGTTGAATTATCTGTTAATTTTATCAACATTAAAATGATCGGTGTTGCCTTTATTTTGCTGGTGGCTTACCTGTTTATTGAGCAGTGGGTAAGAGTTTCTGTCTTTATCATTGCGGGGGTCCTTTGGTTAAATATTGGAGGGTTTACCCATTTTTCGCAAGGTATGGTGCCTGCTGTTTCAGCCAATAGCTTTACCCAAGAAAATAGTGTTAATAATGAGATAAGTAGTGAACGAGCCAGTGAAATTGAAGTGTTACCCGCAACTGTTGACTCTCCAGGTGTCACGCCTATGGCACCTGAAGTTATTACGAAACCTGTAGAACAAACAGTAATGGGAACACTTTATCCTCCCCAAAAACATCAGTTTAATAATAAAGTATTAGATGATTGGTTAACTCAATTTTATAGCTATGAGAAAAAACGTATAACGCCATTCCCAGAGCAGTTGTCTGCAGATGCTCAACCTTTTGATATCTTAATTATTAATATTTGTTCACTTTCAACAGCGGATGCGGCTGCTGTAGGGCTACAAGAGCATCCTATTTGGGGAAATTTTGATGTGCTATTTAGTCACTTTAATACCGTATCTTCTTATAGTGGCCCTGCATCACTAAGATTATTACGTGCTAGTTGTGGCCAAACTCACCATTCTGATTTATATGATCCGACCGATACACAATGCTTGTTAATGGACAATTTATCTTCGTTAGGATTTGCAAAGAAATTGGTGCTCGATCATAACGGGAAGTTTGGCAATTATCTTCAAGAAGTTCAGCAACTTGGTAATCTTAATATCGCCTTACAAGATCAAGAGAATCTTTCTCATCAAATAACGGCTTTTGACGGCACTAAAATTTATAACGACAAAGAGACGTTGATGCGTTGGTTGCAAGGACGTGAACAATCAAATGAGAGTCGTAGTGTGACGTTTGTGAATTTAGTGTCATTACATGATGGTAATCGTTTTGTAGGGGAAAATAACACCGCTGATTACGGTAAGCGAGCCAGCACTTTATTAGACAGTTTAGATAACTTTATGAATGAGTTAGATAAAAAAGGAAGAAAAGTGATGGTAGTCATTGTGCCGGAACATGGCGCCGCTTTACTAGGTGATAAAACACAGATGTCAGGTTTAAGAGACATTCCTAGTCAAAGTATTACCACAGTACCTGTCGGTATTCGTTTTACAGGGATCAAAGATAGAGCACAATTTTATCCACCTGTGATTGTTGAAGAGCCAAGTAGCTATTTGGCCTTGTCTGAATTTATCTCTCGTAATGTGAATGGTGATGTTTTTAATCAATCTTCTATTGATTGGAATGCATTAGCCAGCGGATTACCTCAAACAGCCAATGTTGCAGAAAACCAAGCTACCATTGTGGTTGATTATCAAGGTCAGTCTTATATCAAGTTAAATGGAGGTGAGTGGATTAATTATCCTAACTAACTTGTTATAGAAAATCATTTCATTATAAGTCTATGTTCTCGTTTTCTCCTTTTGAGATCCCCGTGTTGATTGCGGGGTTTTTTTTATAGATTTAGAAATAAAATGAACAGCAATAAAAAACCACATCTCAAAAGATGTGGTTTTATCAAATAGTTAATAGCGTGATGTTAATAGCAGAGGATTATTTTAAACCCGCAGCTTCACGTAAGATTTCTGCTTTATCTGTTGCTTCCCAAGGGAATTCAGGGCGACCAAAATGGCCATAAGCCGCTGTTTTTTGGTAGATTGGATGCAGTAAATCTAGCATTTGAATTAATCCATAAGGACGTAAGTCAAAGAATTCACGTACTAACAGAATAAGTTGTGCTGTTGGGACTTTTTCAGTACCAAATGTTTCTACCATAATTGATGTCGGCTCTGCCACACCGATTGCATAAGAAACTTGAATTTCACAACGGTCTGCTAAACCAGCAGCAACGATATTTTTAGCAACGTAACGTGCGGCATAAGCTGCTGAACGGTCTACTTTCGATGGATCTTTACCAGAGAAAGCACCGCCACCGTGACGGGCCATACCGCCGTAAGTATCGACAATGATTTTACGACCTGTTAAACCACAGTCACCCATTGGGCCACCGATAACAAAACGACCCGTTGGGTTGATGAAGTATTTAGTTTGCTCATTTAACCATTCTGCTGGCAGAACAGGTTTAATGATCTCTTCCATCACCGCTTCATGCAGGTCTTTTTGTGAAATATCTTCAGAATGCTGAGTTGATAATACAACCGCATCAATACCAACAACTTTATTGTTGTCGTATTGGAGGGTAACTTGGCTTTTCGCATCAGGGCGTAACCAAGGTAAAGTGCCACTTTTACGTACTTGTGCTTGACGCTGAACTAAGCGGTGAGCATAAGTAATTGGTGCTGGCATTAATACGTCAGTTTCATTTGTTGCATAACCAAACATTAAACCTTGGTCACCAGCACCTTGTTCTAAAGGATCAGCTCGGTCAACACCTTGGTTGATATCTGGTGATTGTTTGCCAATCGCACTGATAACTGCGCAGGAATTAGCATCAAAGCCCATATCGGAACTGGTATAACCGATTTCACGAACGGTATTACGTGTAATTTCTTCGATATCGACCCAAGCTTTGGTGGTAATTTCTCCGCCTACCATAACCATGCCTGTCTTAACGTAAGTTTCGCAGGCAACGCGTGCTTTTGGATCTTGTTCTAAAATTGCATCCAGAACAGCATCAGAAATCTGATCTGCAATTTTATCTGGATGACCTTCTGAGACTGATTCAGAAGTAAATAGGTGTGTAGTCATTATATCTCGTTACCTTAATACAAACGGTTTAAGGATGGATGTTTTAACATCTAGACGTCTATTTTATGACTCTTCTCTCTTTAATTCCAGCTTTTTTTAATCAAATATAGGGATAAAATAGAATCAAACAGTTAATCTTGTTTTTTATTGTGTGCTATTTTCTGATGATAAAAGATCGAAAATAAGAAAAAAAAGGTTTTTGTGCATTTTGCTTTTGCATTTTATGTTAACTACAGGTATAAACTCGCGGTTACTGTGAAATCTGAACACAGTGTAAACCGCAGAATTTCTAATTCTGTTTCTCTGTTAGGGAAATGGCTTATAGGTTTAAGCCATGTGTGGAGTGAATGGGTAATGATCCATTGTCTACAGGTTAGTCTTTTCAAAAACCAAAACAGCACTCGTCAATACTATACACGTAGTATATCTAGAGTGATTTCCTCTCTGAGCTCTTTCTCTTTAGAGCGAAGTTGTCTGTTACTTGCCAATAGGTGATTGTGTTAACTCGTTATAGGTTAACTCAAGAACTTTCTACTATTATGTCCTGCGAATAGCTGGATAATCATATAAAAATATATAGTGAGTCATTACTTCCAACTGTTATTTATCAGTCGTTTCAGATTTTCAATAAATTATTGACTACTATAGTGACAGGCAAGGTATAAACTCATACTCCCTAAGGAGAATGTCATGAATGATAACATCGCTCGTAAGATGCAGCAGACCTATAATATTGCATATTGGGGTGGCGGTTACTATTTAGCGAACAATCGGGGAAATATTAGCGTTTGCCCTAATCCTGATGTTCCTGATGCCACTTTTGATTTAACTGAATTGGTTAAACGGGTTCAAGAAGAGCAATCACATCTGCGCTTACCTGCACTTTTTTGTTTTCCTCAAATTCTACAGCATCGCTTACGTTCGATTAATGCGGCGTTTCATCGTGCGCGTGAATCTTATGGTTATAAAGGTGACTATTTTTTAGTTTACCCAATCAAAGTTAACCAACAACGCCGTGTTATTGAGTCATTAGTCAATGCAGGGGAGCCTTTAGGTTTAGAAGCTGGTTCTAAAGCTGAATTAATGGCCGTGCTTGCTCATGCCAATATGACAAGCTCTGTGATTGTGTGTAATGGTTATAAAGATCGTGAGTATATTCGCTTAGCACTCACAGGCGAAAAGCTTGGGCATAAAGTTTTCTTAGTGATTGAGAAAATGTCTGAGATAAAAATGGTACTTGAAGAAGCTGAACGTTTAGAGGTTATTCCTCGTTTAGGCGTTCGCGCTCGTCTTGCTTCTCAAGGATCAGGCAAATGGCAGGCAAGTGGTGGTGAAAAATCAAAATTTGGTTTAGCTGCGACACAAGTTCTGCAATTAATTGATATGTTACGCCAAGCTGATCGCTTAGAGAGTCTGCAATTACTGCATTTCCATTTAGGCTCTCAGATGGCGAATATCCGTGATATCGCAACCGGTGTTCGTGAGTCTGCTCGTTTCTATGTTGAGTTGCACAAATTAGGTGTGAATATTCAATATTTTGATGTGGGTGGCGGGCTAGGTGTAGACTATGAAGGCACTCGTTCACAATCTGATTGCTCGGTTAACTATGGCCTTAATGAATATGCAAATAATGTTATTTGGGCAATTGGTGATGCGTGTGATGAAAATGATTTACCGCATCCAACCGTAATTACCGAATCAGGCCGTGCGTTAACTGCACATCATACCGTATTGATTTCTAATGTCATTGGTGTTGAGCGTAATGAATTTACCGCGATTACGCCACCGGAGGAAGATGCAGCAAGACCAATCGCTAGCCTTTGGGAAACATGGGAAGAGATGCAAACCAAAGGGCATAGTCGTTCATTACGTGAATGGTTACATGATAGCCAATTAGACTTGCATGATGTGCATACTCAATATGTTCATGGCATGTTGAGCCTGACAGAGCGTGCATGGGCAGAAGAGTTATATTTAAATATCTGTCGTCGTATCCAATATGATTTAGATCCAAGTAATCGTGCTCATCGTCCGATTATCGATGAGTTACAAGAACGTATGTCAGATAAGTTCTATGTTAACTTCTCATTATTCCAATCTTTGCCTGATGCTTGGGGTATTGATCAATTATTTCCTGTATTACCGATCGAAGGGTTAGATAAACCACTGGATCGTCGTGCGGTACTACTCGATATTACGTGTGACTCAGATGGTATTATTGACCATTATGTTGATGGTGATGGCGTTGAAACAACGATGCCTATGCCAGCTTATGATCCTGAATACCCGCCTATGATTGGCTTCTTTATGGTTGGGGCTTATCAGGAAATTTTAGGCAATATGCATAATTTATTTGGTGATACAGCTGCTGTTGACGTTTATCTTGATGAAAAAGGTAATCTTACTTACGTCCAAAGCGAAGAGGGCGATACCGTTGCCGATATGCTTCAGTACGTTAAGTTAAATCCAACGGTGTTGTTAGATCGTTTCCGTACTCAAGTAAAAAATGCACAGTTAGATGAAGCGTTGCAAGAACAATTCCTGACTGAATTTGAAAGTGGTTTATACGGTTATACGTATCTGGAAGAAGAAGAGTAATTCTTAATTTTCCAATGCAGGAGTGATGTTATTAAACATCACTCTTTATCTATCATATTGATTTGTATGTTACTTATTTAAAATAAGTGACAGAGGTAATAGCATGAAAAATAGTACGTTAGGTAATGAGACTGATAATTCATTGATCTCTAATGCATTTGGTTTTTTACGTTTTCCACTGAATTTTCAGCCTTATAGTAGTGATGCGGATTGGGTTATTACGGGTGTACCTTTCGATATGGCAACATCGGGTCGTGCGGGAACTCGTCATGGACCAGGCGCTATCCGCCAAATCTCAACCAATTTAGCGTGGGAAGGAAACCGCTGGCCTTGGGATTTTGATATGCGTGAGCGCTTAAACGTTGTCGATTGTGGTGACTTAGTTTTTAATTTCGGTGATGCACAAGATATGAGCGATAAACTACAAGCTCATACAGAGAAGCTATTAGCCGCAGGTAAAAAATGTTTAACCTTTGGTGGTGACCACTTTGTCACATTACCTTTATTACGTGCTCATGCTAAACATTTTGGCAAAATGGCATTAGTCCATTTTGATGCGCATACCGATACTTATGGTAATGGCAGTAAATTTGATCACGGTACTATGTTCTTCCATGCACCTAATGAAGGATTAATCGATCCTAATCATTCTGTTCAAATTGGTATTCGTACCGAGCATGACAGTGATAACGGTTTTACCGTGTTAGATGCTGCACAAGTTAACGATCGTGGTGTGACTGATCTTGTCGATCAGATCAAAGAAATTGTTGGTGATTTACCTGTTTACCTGACTTTTGATATTGATTGTCTTGATCCTGCATTTGCACCTGGAACAGGAACACCAGTCGTCGGTGGCTTAACAACCGATAAAGCACTGAAGATCTTACGTGCATTACAACCGTTAAATATCGTCGGTATGGATTTAGTTGAAGTCTCTCCAGCTTATGATCAATCTGATATTACAGCACTTGCTGGAGCTACAATTGCACTTGATATGTTATATCTGCAAGCAACAAAAAAATAATTTCTGTTAACTCCAGAAAATAAAGACAAAGCGATATCTTGTAGGTATCGCTTTTTTATTTCTATTTTTCTTCTATCTATGAATAAGTTAAGCATTTTTTGCTAATAAATAAACTTACTTCTCAAATGTCTTTTCTGCTCTTTTTAGTGCTTATTTTATCATTTATTGAGCGCTTATTCTAAATGATAATTATTTACAGAATGTTTGATCGCTATTATTGAGTTTACTAGCGAATGATCGTTATTTTGTCACCCGCCTGTTTAATTGCTACTGTTAATCTATTAATAAAGTTCTTTTTTAGAAGAGCTTTTTCATCTGTAAATATTCAGGAGAAAGACAATGGCTTTGAATGGTAAAGTAATTTTAGTTACAGGCGCTGCTCAGGGAATTGGCCGTGGCATTGCATTGCGTTTAGCAAAAGAAGGTGCTGATATTGCTCTGGTTGACTTGAAAGCAGATAAGTTAGCGGATGTTGCAAAAGAAATTGAAGCTCTCGGACGTAAAACAACAATTTTTGCTGCAGATATTAGTCATCGTGATGAAGTTTTTGCTGCTGTTGAACATGCTGAAAAGGCATTAGGTGGCTTTGATGTGATGATCAATAACGCAGGTATTGCCCAAGTTAAGCCTCTGGCTGACGTAACACCTGAAGATATGGATAGGATCTTCAAAATTAACGTAAATGGCACCATGTGGGGGATCCAAGCAGCATCAGAGAAATTTAAAGCATTAGGTCATAAAGGTAAAATTATTAATGCTTCTTCTATTGCAGGACACGATGGCTTTGCAATGTTAGGTGTTTATTCCGCAACTAAGTTTGCTGTACGCGCGCTGACACAAGCCGCAGCAAAAGAGTATGCTAGTGCTGGTATTACTGTAAATGCTTACTGCCCAGGTATTGTAGGCACAGATATGTGGGTTGAAATTGATGAGCGATTTGCTGAGATAACTGGAGCACCAAAAGGCGAAACCTACAAGAAATATGTTGAAGGTATTGCATTGGGTCGTGCTCAGACCCCTGATGATGTTGCAGCCCTCGTTGCTTTCTTATCAAGTGATGATTCTGACTATATTACAGGCCAAGCAATTTTAACTGATGGCGGTATTGTTTATCGTTAATCAATAAAATAAAAAATTATTTATCAATACCCTGTGTGATTTAAAAGAATGACACAGGGTTATTTATTGCGAGCGATTTATAACGAAATCAAAGCTGAAAATAACGTGCCAGCAGCGGGGCGGTAAAATTCTTTTTCAAATAGAAGCCTCTGGGTAAGGTCATAATACGTTGCCCATCTTCACCAATAGCTTCTGTTAATGCTTTACTGTTCGCGGCTTTGGGACGGATTTGTAACACTTGTCCGTGACGTGCAGTAATACTTTCTACTTTACCCAGCACAATCATATCCATTAACTCTTCCCAATCATGGCGTAAGAGTTCTTCCTCCAGACTATTAGGGCTCCAAAGTAACGGAGAAGCGACACGACGTTGTGCTAATGGTATTTCCCTTTCACCTTCAACAGGAACCCATAAGACTCTAGAGAGCTTACGTTTTACATGGCAGTTTTCCCATGTAATACCACTATTACCTGTTAATGCAGCAACACAGACAAAGGTGGTTTCTAAAGGCATACCTAGTCTGTCAATCGGGATTGTTTTAAGTTCAATACCCAACTCACTGAAATCTTGTTCGGGTTTACTGCCTGCACTTGCACCTAAATAATACTCTAACAACATTCCTACCCAGCCTTTATCTCTTTTTAGGTTGGCAGGAATAGGCAATTGTGCAAAAGCCGCAAGTTCACCAAATGTATAACCTGCTAGGGCTTTTGCCCGTTCAAATAAAACTTGCTCATTTTCAGGTGCTACAGGTGGTGTAAACATAGTTATCATCTTCTTGTTTAAAAAATAGACAGAAAAAAAAGGTTGTTGATAATGTATTTCACTTTATTTTATTTAAATCATAATAGCATGATATATCATCATTTTTTTGAGTTAATCCTTCAATTGAAATTTATAATATCAAGTTGTGCACGGTTATCCTGAAATCATAAACAGGCTTTTACACTAGGTTATCCACAGCTTTATGGGATAACTCACAGAAAGTGAGATCACTGTTCTGATTTACAGCCTTGACTTTTGCAGATATTCCTCAAAATTATCCTATTTTGTCTAACTAATCGGCATAACCTGTGGATAAAACATCCCATGGTTGTTTTTTGTACGATTTAAGGCGGTGAGTCTTTTAATTGTTTTATCCAATCGCTGAAATAGGCATTCAAAACTATCTACTAATTTGAATTATAAGTGATATTTTAAAATTTATATCAACAGCCTTTTTTATGATATAAAAACTATACCCTGATTATCTCACTCTTTTTCACATAGATATCCACAGAAAAAGTGAATAAATCCCCTAAGCATTTATATGGGTGTTTATAACTTTCAAGTTTTCTGTGAATTAACTTAAATCGTCACAATCATGACGATGAAAAAGTTCGTTATCTCTTATTCTGGTTACTGTGGCTCAATATCGGGTGTGAACCATGCTGATTTGAAATCAAACCAACCAAAAGTATTCATTTTGACACCACGTATGGTTCTTTGGCCTTGCAACTCAAGTAAATGGTGGAATAAAGGATAAAGCCAAATATTGTGTGTTAACTGATGACACCACTCTTCTAGTGGTAGCTTTTTTTGATGCCACAAAGAGAGCTCGTGTGTAAATGAACGTCCTAAACAGTGATGAAAAAGAGGTAATTCATAAAGAGTAGCGAAAATAGAAAATTCTAAAGGTTTATAGAAATTTACCGTCGCTAACCAGATATCACTTTCTGCCTGGCCGTAATACCATTGTTCGTAATCAAGAACTTGAATAGTGAGCTCAATACCATACAGAGATAAAATATTTTTGATGAGTTCAGCGATAGTGCTGTATTCATGATGCTCTTTATAGAGTGTGACAGTCAGTTTGGTTAATGATGCAGGTTTGGGATGTTGACGTATTAATTTACTGTGATGCCAATGAAGTAGTAAACCATAAGCAGGAGACCAATGGCGTTGATAGAAAGGATCGCAATGTGTCAGCATATTAACTGGAGTTAATACACTGCTTAACCACTCTCTTATTTCTATTTGCTGGCATTGTGCTGAGCGACTATCGTAAAGTAAAAAATAACATCCTTCCTCTTTACGACTTTCCAGTGAATCTTTGTTTGTATCATCATCTGTTAAATGAATGGTTGAACAGACCATTTTTTTATTCAGTTCAGGTACAACCCATATATCAATTTCATCTAATAATGCTCGTAACCCAAAATAGCGACTAAAGGCTTTGATTTGCAGTTTATGCTGATCATTAGCCATGATTTGATAAGCACCTGTTCCTATTGGGTGCTGTGCAAAGTCTGGGAGTGATGCCCATTCTTGTGGCAAAATAACGGCTTGAGGGCTCCCTAATAACGTAGCAAATTGTTTATCCGCTTCGTTTAAGAAAATATCAAGCACATAAGGTTGAGGTGAGGAAATACGTTCTATATGTGCATAAAGTGGATTGCAGTGCTTCATACGCATTAAAGAAGTGCTGATATCTTCAAAAGTAAGCTCGCGACCATGATGAAAGTAGATAGAAGGGCGTAAATAAAATCGCCAATGTTGCTCTGTGATCATTTGCCAATGGTGAGCTAATTCTGCTTCAATTTCCCCATTTTCCTCTTTTAAGTGAACCAGAGAATTAAATATTTGACTCATTAAATGTAATTCAGATCGTCTTAAAGGCGTCCCTGGCAATAAATTTCTAAAAGGGCGATAGTAAATAATCCGAAGCAACTGTTGACCAGGATGAAAACTTTTTTCAATTTGAGAGAGCACCATTTGGCGCACTGAGTCTTTGTCACCCATTAGTGCAACAAGCTTTTCAATATCGTTCTCTTCTATTAATCGCTCAGCACGATTTTGTTGAATTTCCTGCGCATTAGATTGAAAACTCAATGTGGACTTTTTGCCTCTACCTACTTCTGCTTGCCAATTTATCCAGCCTATTTCTTGCATTTTATTTAACAAAGAACGGACATGACGGCGCGTACAATGTAGCGTTTGTGCTAATTCTTGTAAGGTAGTTTCAGATGTTTTTCCCTGAAAGGCTTGCCATAGGCGAATAAATTGTAACTCTAAGCGGGGTGTAGTCATAAAAGAGGAAATCCCTTAATAAAGTGATCAATTTTAATTTCCTTATATTAGACCGATAATGTTTGTGTTTAAAGTTAGCTCTCATGTTAGTTATCACAAATTATGAATACTGACAGACTCCCCCATTTGAGCATTCGGTGATTGCCGGCCAGTGATAATTGATCACTGGCTTTTTTATTGGCTATTTATTGAGATAAAAAAAACCGTAAACGAATTTACGGCAAGAATGACAAAGTAAACATCACAGAAAGTAGAAGAAGGTAAGAAATTGTCTTTATTAGCGCATAAAGGTAGGTTGTTTTGCCTCGTAAGCGCTAATGTCATCTTGGTGTTGTAGCGTTAATCCAATACTGTCTAATCCTTCAATCATGCAATGACGGCGAAATGAATCTATTTCAAAAGAGAAACATAATTCACCAGCTCTGACTTCTTGTGCCACCAAATCGACAGTAATAGGGGTACCTGTGTGTTGTTTCACCCAATCAAATAATTGTGAAACTTCATTGTCACTTAACTTGATTGGCAACAGTTGGTTATTAAATGAATTGCCGTAAAAAATATCAGCAAAACTAGGGGCGATAACGGCGTGAAAACCATAATCTGTTAATGCCCAAGGTGCATGTTCACGAGATGATCCACACCCAAAGTTTTCTCGTGCTAATAAAATAGAAGCGCCTTGGTAAATAGGCTGATTCAAAATAAAAGCTGGATTAGGCTGAGTACCTTCATCATCTAAGAATCGCCAATCATGAAACAGATGCTTACCAAAGCCAGTACGAGTGACTTTTTGTAAAAATTGCTTAGGAATAATGGCATCGGTATCAACGTTTGCTGCATCTAAAGGAACCGCAATACCCGTATGTTGAGTAAATTTATTCATCATGTTCTCCTTTAGGATGCCACTGCAAATGTACGAATATCTGCAAAATGGCCATTAATCGCCGCAGCTGCTGCCATTGCAGGACTGACTAAATGTGTTCGGCCTCCACGGCCTTGACGTCCTTCAAAGTTACGGTTGCTGGTGGATGCACAACGTTCGCCCGGATTTAATCGATCGTTATTCATAGCTAAACACATCGAACAACCCGGTAAACGCCATTCAAAACCTGCTTCAATAAAGATTTTATCTAAACCTTCGGCTTCAGCTTGTGCTTTAACCGGCCCAGATCCCGGAACAACAATAGCTTGAACATGGGATGCAACTTTATGGCCTTTTGCGATTTCAGCTGCAGCTCGTAAATCTTCAATGCGTGAGTTTGTACAAGAGCCAATAAAGACTTTATCAATAGCGATATCTGTTAAATTAACGCCTTCACTTAATCCCATATATGCCAAGGCTTTTTCAGCAGAAGCGCGTTCAACAGGATCATTAAAGCTATCTAATAACGGTACGATTTGATCAATAGCAATAACTTGCCCTGGGTTGGTACCCCATGTAACTTGTGGTGCAATGTCGGCAGCATTAATCGTGACAGTGGCATCGAAAGTTGCATCATCATCAGACTTTAAGGTTCTCCAATAAGCAACAGCCTCATCCCATGATTGGCCTTTAGGGGCAAATTGACGACCTTTTAAATAAGCAAAAGTGGTATCATCAGGCGCCACTAAACCTGCTTTAGCACCCATTTCAATTGCCATATTGCATAAAGTCATTCGACCTTCCATGCTTAAGGCTTCAATAGCTTCACCTGCAAATTCGACGATATAACCAGTACCACCTGCACTACCTAATTTGCCAATAATCGCTAATACGATATCTTTTGCGGTGATCCCAATGGCAGTCTTGCCTTGAACTTCAATTTTTAATGTTTTAGCTCGTGATTGTTTTAACGTCTGAGTTGCTAAAACGTGTTCAACTTCAGATGTGCCGATCCCAAAAGCTAATGAGCCAAAAGCACCATGAGTTGCTGTATGTGAATCACCACAAACAATTGTCATTCCGGGCAAGGTTAAGCCTTGTTCTGGCCCCATTACGTGAACAATCCCTTGATATGGATGGTTTAAGTCATACAGCGTAACGCCAAATTCTTGGCAGTTTTTCATCAACTCTTGCATTTGAATTCTCGCCATATCACCACAAGCATTAATATCTTTAGTCTGTGTTGATACGTTGTGATCCATCGTTGCAAAGGTTTTATTGGGTTGACGAACAGGACGACCTTTTGTTCTTAATCCATCAAAGGCTTGAGGTGATGTCACTTCGTGCACTAAATGGCGATCGATATATAAAATCGGTGTTTCATCACTCACTTCTCTGACAACATGTGCATCATAGATTTTTTGATATAATGTTTTACCCATGTTATGCCCCTTCACGAATATATTGAGTGATACGATCACCCATTTCTGTCGTTGTAATTGCGTTGCCATCTCCCGCTAAGTCTGCGGTACGATAGCCTTCTGCTAATACTTGAGTGATAGCATCTTCAATGGCTTGGGCCGCTTTGTCTTCATTAAAGCTGTAACGCAGTAATAATGCAGCCGACAAAATTTGTGCAATCGGGTTAGCGATATTTTTACCTGCAATATCTGGTGCTGAACCACCGGCTGGCTCATATAAGCCAAAGCGTTCTTCATTAACGCTTGCGGATGGTAACATTCCCATTGAACCTGTGATCATGGCGCATTCATCAGATAAAATATCGCCAAAAATATTGGAGCACAGTAATACATCAAACTGAGATGGATCTTTAATTAACTGCATTGTGGCGTTATCGATATACATATGCTGAATTTCAACATCTGGGTATTCTTTGGCAATACCGGTTACGACTTCACGCCATAAAATAGAACTTTGTAAAACGTTCGCTTTATCAATAGACGTTACTTTATGGCGACGTTTACGCGCTGATTCAAATGCAAAACGGGCAATACGCTCGATTTCGTAACGATGATAAACTTCAGTATCAAAAGCGCGTTCTTGAGCACCTTCACCTTCACGGCCTTTAGGTTGACCAAAATAGATACCGCCTGTTAATTCACGTACACACAAAATATCAAAGCCACGCTGTGCAATATCAGCACGTAATGGACAATAAGCTTCTAAACCTTCATATAGGCGAGCAGGGCGTAAATTACAGAACAATTTAAAATGTTTACGTAAAGGCAGTAACGCACCACGTTCAGGTTGTTCATTAGCAGGTAAATGCTCCCACTTAGGGCCACCGACAGAACCAAATAAAATAGCATCGGCTTGCTCGCAACCTGCTAAGGTATTTGCTGGTAATGGTGTGCCATGATTATCGATGGCAATACCACCGATATCATATTCTTTTGTAGTGATATTGAGTGAGAAACGCTCACTTATGGCATCCATCACTTTGTGTGCTTGCGCCATAACTTCAGGACCAATACCATCTCCGGGTAATACTGCAATATGATAATTTTTTGACATAATTAAACCGCTTCTTGTGTTGTATGTTGTTTGCGTTTTTCTATTTCGACTTGCTCTGAGCGCCAAATACTATTGATAACGTGGATCATGGCATTGGCGGATGAACCAACTATGTCTGTTTCTAACCCCATTCCATGAAATTTACGGCCTTGATACTCAACGACAATATCAACTTGTCCTAAAGCATCTCTACCTTCACCTTTGGCTGTTAATTGGTAAGTTACTAACTTTAATGGGTAACCCGTTGCACGGGATATTGCTTGATATACTGCATCTACGGGGCCATTACCGGTTGCTGCTTCAGTAATTTCTTTATCACCATGTGTAATGCTGACACTGGCGGTGGCAACAGTTGATGAACCAGATTGAGTATTAAAATAGTTCATAACAAATTCATCTGGTTCTTGTTGTTGCTGACCAATAAATGCTAATGCCTCTAAGTCATAATCAAAGACTTGGCCTTTTTTATCTGCTAAACGTAAGAAGGCTGCATATAAATTATCTAAGTTATAATCTTTTTCTCGATACCCCATTTCTTCCATACGATGTTTGACTGCAGCTCGGCCAGAACGAGAAGTTAAGTTTAATTGCACTTCTTTTAATCCAATTGATTCAGGCGTCATGATTTCGTAGGTTTCACGGTTTTTCAGTACGCCATCTTGGTGAATACCTGATGAATGGGCGAATGCATTGGAGCCGACAACCGATTTATTAGCATGAATAGGTGTATTACATAATTGGCTTACCAATTGGCTGGTACGATAAATTTCTTTGTGATTAATGCGTGTTTGAACATTCATCATTTGTTCACGGACTTTTATTGCCATGATGACTTCTTCTAATGCACAGTTACCTGCGCGTTCACCTAACCCATTAATAGTGCCTTCAACTTGCCTTGCACCTGCTTGTACTGCAGTAATCGAATTAGCAACAGCCATGCCTAAATCATCATGACAATGGACAGAGATAACTGCTTTATCAATATTAGGTACTCGCTCAAATAAGTTGGTGATAATGCCACCGAATTGATAAGGTGTTGTATAACCTACAGTATCAGGAATATTAATTGTGGTTGCCCCAGCATTAATGGCGCTTTCTACAATCCGACATAAATTATCAATATGAGTACGACCAGCATCTTCGCAAGAAAACTCCACATCATCGGTATAACGGCGAGCACGTTTTATGGAATTCACACCCATTTCAATAATATCTTCAAAAGATTTTTTTAATTTATGTTCAGCATGTAATGCTGACGTTGCCAAAAAGACGTGAATGCGAAAAGCATCTGCGACTTTTAAAGATTCTGCTGCAACATCAATATCGTTATCAACACAACGTGCTAATGCACAAATACGGCTATTTTTGATTTCACGTGCAATAGTTTGCACTGATTCAAAATCACCTGGAGAAGAAACAGGAAAGCCCGCTTCAATGATATCCACACCTAAACGCTCTAAGGCATAAGCAATTTGTAACTTTTCTTTTACGCTTAAGCTTGCTTGCAATGCCTGTTCGCCATCTCTCAATGTGGTATCAAAAATAATCACGTTGTTGCTCATAATCTGTTCCTTTCTCTTTTTATTTGCTGTTTGCGCTCTCCCAGGTATAAAAAAACCCGCGACTAGCGCGGGTTTTCTCTTTAAGGGTAGGTGTATTTCATTTTTTACCCATAAGCCGACCGCGCATAAAAGTTGCGAGTAGTAGTAGGCTTGATAGTAAAATTGCGTTTAACATGAAACACCCTTAGATAAGTTCTCAATAATCTTTATTTATTGATACCTAATACCAATAAAGATGTCAAGCGTTGGAATTTATAAAATCATTTAGCCATATTATTTGTAAATTTTTCACAGTGATTCTGACTAATATCTAAATTTTTACTAATGATTATGACTATCAGCAAATCATTGATTGGGTTAATGTTCCGTACATTGTTTAAAAAAGAGTGAAATGAAAAATTAAACAATTGTTTGCTTTTTTTTTAATCAGCTAAATGAGAAGGAAAAAGAGTATCAATGAGATTGTAAAGATTAATAAATGTAAGCAAGGTTTTGAATGTAAGCATAAAAATCATTGTATTATTAGAGTTGATGGCTCTTGGATACTTATTTTAGGAATGAAAATACATCATTTTATTATGATTTTTATCATACTTTGTTTTATTATTTGCAAGGCAGAAGGTAAAACAGGTTGTAATATATATTGATATAATCATTTTCTATACATGTAATTTTAATATCAACTTTTCATCTTTATATGAAAAATGTTTTTTTATTGATATGAAACTTATGTGTTTAGTTATATGCATGGACGATGAATAATAAATTTTAATAAATAGTTAAAGTAATAGTTAAGACATATCTATTATTAATAATGCCTTTGTTAATAATAATTAATTAACCATTATAATAACATAGTGGAGTAAGAAATGACGGATTACACATCAGCAACAGTTACCAGTAAAGAATCAGCAGATATGCATTTACGTAATGTTGATCTTAATTTATTAACGGTATTTGATGCTGTTATGCAAATGCAAAATGTCACTCGAGCCGCACAGGTTCTTGGCATGTCACAACCCGCAGTTAGTAATGCAGTATCTCGACTTAAAGTAATGTTTAATGATGAATTATTTGTTCGTTATGGTCGTGGTATTCAGCCTACATTAAGAGCAAAACAGCTTTTTGGTCCTGTTAGACAAGCATTGCAATTAGTACATAATGAACTTCCAGGGGCTGGGTTTGAACCAGAACAAAGTGAACGTATATTTAATTTATCTATTTGTAGCCCGCTAGATATTAAATTAGCACCAAAAATAGTTGAACAAATTAAAAATAAAACACCTAACATTAATGTTAATATTAAATCTTACTTAAATAGTAATATAGAACACCAATTAAAATATCAAGAAGTCGAATTCTTTATTAATTATAAACAATTTGATAGAGCAGAGTTTCATTCACAGCCATTGTTTAATGATGAACTTGTTTTAGTTGTTTCTAATAAGCATCCTCGTATTAAAGAAAGTGTGACACAAGAGATGTTATTAAATGAACAACATTCAATTGTTTCTTTAGATGATGTTGGTTCATTTAGTGCTCCTTATTATAATGATACTCATTTAGAAAATCTTATCACTTATCAGGGAACTGATTTAAATAGCGTATTAAATATTGTCTCTAGAACTTATTTAGTTGCTATAGCACCAAAGTGGTTAGTGGAATGCAATGCTGAGCAATTAGACATCAAAGCCATTTCGTTACCTTGGGAAAAGACACTGCGTCCATGTTATTTAATTTGGCATGAATCAACCGAGCGTGACAAAGGTCACTTATGGATGAAAAATTTACTTAGTGAAGTTTGTCAGAACTAGAGTGTTTTCGCTCATAATTAGTTTTTATTTCTAATTATGCAGAAATAGTGGCAGATAACATTAGTTGTTAGACTAATGACCAACATGAGTTTTATGCAGTTAGATAAAATAAATTGGATTGCTGTCACTATTTTTGCCCTTTATTTATAATAATGACTATTATTCGCATTTTACTCATTCAACAGTGATTTTCTACACCAATACTCTTTTCTATATATTGTCACTGATTACGTAATAACAGTTACTTGTTGTTATTCATCTATTTTTCTTTTTATCTTCCATCAAAAAATAAAATTATAATGTCGAACTCCCTCACTGAGGTGAGATAGCGCCTTTTGACAAAACTTTTCATAACTCACAATTTTACAAATTTATGTAAAATTGAATTCCTTTATTTTGGCGGATCACTTAGACTTTTATCCGAGTCAGCGAACAAGTGTAAGCTGAAATTATAAGTGGCGTATTTTGTCCATTTCAGTTTGATAACACGGTCGCTTTTCCATAAATAGCAGGAAAATTATGATAACTAATAATAATCTTCAAGATTATCATATAATTAGAAGATTGCAGATGCGGTTTTTGCACAGCGGGAATAATATTGCTTATCGTCAGTGGGATGCTAAGCGCAATATCGAAATGTCATGGAAAGAGGTTGAAAAGAAAACACGCGCGCTCTCAAATGCATTATTAGAAATGGGTGTGAGTGTTCAAGAAAATATAGGGATCTTTTCTCAAAATACCATTGATTGGTCTTTGGCTGATATTGCTTCTTTGCAATTACGTGCGGTAACTGTCCCTCTTTATGCAACCAGCAGTGTTGAACAAGCCGCTTACATTTTAAATGATGCAAATATCCGCATTCTTTTTGTTGGCGACCAAAAGCAATACGATATTGCTTCTGAATTATTAGCGTTATGTCCTCAACTTGAACATATTATTGTATTTAACTCTGATGTCGTATTAAACACAAATCTAGCTTCATGTTATCTCGATAGTTTAATTAATAACACTCAATATCAGTATGATGATGTGTTAGCACAACGCATTAGTGAGTGTAATTTAGATGATCTGTTTACCTTGATTTATACATCAGGAACAACAGGGGAACCTAAAGGTGTAATGCTTGATTACACGAGTTTAGCATCTCAACTTTACCTGCATGACGAACGTCTTTCATTATCAGACAAAGACGTTTCATTATGTTTCTTACCGCTTTCTCACGTTTTCGAACGTGCTTGGAGCTTCTATGTCATGCACACGGGAGCTGTCAATGTGTATTTAACGGATACTCATGCTGTTAGAGAAGCAATGAGTGAGGTTAAGCCTACCGTTATGTGTGCAGTTCCGCGCTTCTATGAAAAAGTATATAGCGCCATTCAAGACAAAGTGTCTCAGGCTTCACTATTACGTCGATTTATTTTTAAATGGGCAATCAAGCAGGGTGAAAAACAGCGCGAAGCACAACTTAATCAGCGTAATCTCAGTTTCATTTCTCGTTTATGTTATCGCTTTGCTGATAAGAAGGTTTTAAAACCATTACGCCAAATTTTAGGTGGACGGGTCCGCTTTTTACCCGCAGCTGGTGCGCGTTTAGATGATGCTGTTATTCGTTTCTTTTTAGCAACAGGCATTAATATTAAATACGGTTATGGTATGACAGAAACCTGTGCCACCGTTTCATGCTGGGAAGAAAATAAGTATAAATTAGGCTCTATTGGTACACCACTACCAGGTGTTGAAGTTCGTATTGGGGCTGAAAATGAAATTCAAGTCCGTGGTAGTATTGTCATGAAAGGGTACTTCAATAAACCAGAAGATACCGCGGCTGCTTTTACAGAAGACGGTTGGTTACGTACTGGTGATGCCGGCGCGCTTGATAGTGATGGTGCACTATTTATTACTGAACGTTTAAAAGACTTAATGAAAACGTCGAATGGTAAATATATTGCACCACAAATGATTGAAGGTACTTTAGGGCAAGACCGTTTTATTGAGCATATTGCGGTGATTGCTGATACGCGTAAATTTGTTTCTGCGCTGATTGTGCCTTGTTTTGATGCTCTTGAAGAACATGCCCGAGCATTAAATCTAAAATACCATGATCGCATCGAATTATTACGTCATACAAAAATTAAAGAGCTGTTTGATGAGCGTTTACGTGAAATGCAAAAAAACTTTTCTAGTTTTCATCAGGTTAAGCGCTTTACGTTGCTTGCTGAAGGTTTTTCAATGGAATCAGGTGAGCTAACACCGACATTAAAACTTCGCCGTAAAATTATTTCAGAACGTTATCGAAATGAAATTGAATTGATGTATCAAGATTAAATTTAAGCGAGAAAAAGCACCTTTAAGGTGCTTTTTTCTTGTGAAATTACTGATTGATAGATAATGATGATTGAAATAATTGATAAAAGACATAAACGGAAACGTTGACGCATACGGTTTTATCAGTAAATTGTGTTAAAATGCAAAATCAGATCAGCATAATGACTGAAGTTCATAGCAATATGTAATAAATAACACATTTAATAATTAAAAGAGGCTAATGTGAAACTGGATGAAATCGCCCGCTTGGCTGGTGTTTCACGAACAACAGCAAGTTATGTCATTAATGGTAAGGCGAAACAGTACCGTGTAAGTGACAAGACTGTTGAAAAAGTGATGGCGGTGGTCAGAGAGCATAATTACCACCCGAACGCTGTTGCCGCGGGATTACGTGCTGGTCGTACGCGTTCTATTGGTTTGGTTATTCCTGATTTGGAAAACACCAGTTATACCAGGATCGCAAATTACCTTGAACGACAAGCACGCCAACGCGGTTATCAGTTGCTAATTGCATGTTCAGAAGACCAACCTGACAACGAAATTCGTTGTGTTGAGCATTTATTACAACGTCAAGTTGATGCCATTATTGTTTCAACGGCATTGCCACCAGAACACCCTTTTTATCAGCGTTGGGCTAATCGTTCATTACCGATTATCGCGCTAGATAGGGCATTAGAAAGTGAGCATTTTATCAGCGTTGTTGGTGATGACTTAGAAGATGCCAAAATGTTGGCAACTGAACTGAAAGCTTTTCCTTCGCAATCTGTACTTTACTTAGGGGCCCTTCCTGAACTCTCTGTGAGTTTTTTACGTGAACAAGGTTTCCGTAGTGTTTGGAAAGATGATCCTCGAGAAGTAACCTACCTTTATGCTAATAGCTATGAGCGAGAAGCCGCAGCAGCAGCTTTCTCAGAATGGCTAAACAATAATCCAATGCCAGATGCATTATTCACAACTTCGTTCGCTTTATTGCAAGGGGTTATGGATGTGACGTTACAACGAAGTGGCCGTTTACCAACACAATTGGTTATTGCGACTTTCGGTGATCATGAGTTATTGGATTTCCTTGAATGCCCTGTTTTATCTGTTGCTCAACGACATCGTGATATTGCAGAACGTGTATTAGAACTTGTTCTTGCCAGTCTGGAAGAAGAACAAAAACCGCAAGCGGGAATTACACGTATTCGTCGTGATTTATGTCGCCGAGGCAGTTTAGGACGCGCACGTTAATTTGATATTGCTTTATCATAATTACCTGCATTTATACTCATCCCTGTTTTATTAAATTAAAACGGGGATGCTTTATTTGATTTAAGAATGTCGAATAGCTTAGAGAATATTAAATTTGAGATTAATCTTAAGCCTTTTTTTACTATTTCTCTCATTTTTCTAAGTTAATAGATTAAATTTTGACATACCCATAAGTGATATTGCTTAACTTTAATAAATAACAGATTTTACTTTAGAGAAAGTGAGAAGAAAATAAATAACTATCTGCCTGATATTGAATTATTTTTTTAAGCCTTTCTATTTTTATTTATATAAAAGCATCCTCAAATGATTATGTTGGCTAAAGGTAAATGAACTGCAATAAATTAGTTTTTTATCATTAAAATTATTATTTACTCATTATGATTTCTTTATCTGGTTTTCTTCCTTGCTATCGTTATAAATAATTACTTTTCGTGATTAAAAATATAAAATGAAAAATAATCGCTATTAATCATAGTGTTAATCTTCCTTATTTCTTTTTTGTCGATAATTTCAACATTTCGGTGTACTCATCAAATTACTGTAAATATAAATAAAGCTTCCTACATCTGGCTTGACAACGTTTTCATACCATCCGTAAACTCTATTTGTGGGGATTTGTGGGATAATGTGGTGTAAATTACAAAGCTGAGGGTAATGAGGATGTTTCGTGGAGCAACACTCGTTAATCTTGACAGCAAAGGGCGAATAACAGTTCCTTCCCGTTATCGAACAACGCTGAGTGAGATTTCTGAAGGTCAAATGGTTTGTACCATTGATCTCAATCAGCCGTGTTTATTGCTTTATACACTTCCTGAATGGGAAAAGATTGAGTTAAAATTGGCGGCTTTGTCTTCCATGAACCCGGCCGAACGTCGAGTTCAACGTCTGTTATTAGGACATGCCAGCGAATGCCAAATGGATAGTGCAGGACGTCTTTTGTTAGCTAGCACGCTAAGACAGCATGCGGGGCTAACCAAAGAGGTCATGTTAGTCGGTCAATTCAATAAATTTGAATTGTGGGATGAACAGGTCTGGTATAGCCAGATTGAAAAAGACATTGTTGCCGAGCAAACCTCACAGGAACCGTTATCGACACGACTATTGGATTTATCACTTTAAATAATGACAACAAATAATTTTAGCCATACCAGTGTACTACTGGATGAAGCAGTGAATGGCCTGAACATTAAGTCTTCAGGTATCTATATCGACGGAACATTTGGTCGCGGAGGCCACTCCCGTTTAATTTTATCACAATTAGGTGAGCAAGGTCGCTTGATAGCGATAGACAGAGATCCACAAGCTATTGCAGTTGCCAATGAAATAGACGATGCACGATTTTCTATTGTTCATGGGCCATTTTCAAATATTGAACAGTATGTCAAAGAGTTAGGTTTAGCTGGGAAGATTGATGGTGTTTTGCTGGATTTAGGCGTTTCTTCTCCTCAGCTTGATGATCCTGAACGTGGTTTTTCTTTTATGCGAGACGGGCCACTTGATATGCGTATGGACCCCACTTCAGGGCAATCTGCTGCGCAATGGCTAATGACAGCTGCAGAAGATGATATTACTTGGGTACTGAAAACATTTGGTGAAGAACGTTTCGCTAAGCGCATTGCTCGCGCCATTGTTGCTCGTAATAAAACAGAAGAGCCGTTGACACGAACTAAGCAGTTAGCTGATTTAATTAGTGAAGCAAGCCCTGTAAAAGAGCGCCATAAGCATCCAGCAACACGAAGCTTTCAAGCAATTCGAATCTATATCAACAGCGAATTAGATGAAATTGAAAAAGCATTAAAAGGTGCAGTCTCAGTTTTAGCACCAGAAGGGCGTTTATCTGTGATTAGCTTCCATTCATTAGAAGACCGATTAGTAAAACGCTTTATTCGTGATGAAAGCAAAGGGCCAGTTGTCCCAGCGGGTATTCCACTCACAGAAGCGCAGATAAAAGAGTTAGGAAGTGCTCGCTTATCCAGTATTCACAAGATGAAACCGACAGGTATAGAGGTGGAAGAGAACCCACGGGCACGAAGCTCTGTATTACGTGTAGCACAACGTATTGAGGAATAAATGTCTACAGAACGACACACACTACCAGGGGTTATAGGGCAGGATTTACTGCGTCATGGCAAGTTACCTGTATGTTTACTGATAGCCGTGATTATTTCTGCGGTGTATGTCGTGACGACAGCGCACAAGACACGTTTATTGACAGCAGAAAAAGAGCGTTTAGTGCTGGAAAAAAATGTATTGGATATCGAATGGCGCAACCTCATTCTTGAAGAAAATGCACTGGCCGATCATAGCCGAGTAGAGCGTTTTTCAAGTGATAGTTTGGGGATGGTTCATGTTGATCCAACAAAAGAGAACATCGTGGTTACTAAATAATTAAGGCAAGTATGAAATTTTCACGTTCGGCAAAAGCGAAAGCAAAGACAAAGTCAAATGCCAAACTACGCAAGCCTGAAGAAAAAACAGGATTTGTGAGTTGGCGTTTTGCGTTGCTTTGTACAGGCATTGGTATCGCTTTAGCCGCGCTATTAATCCGTGTTGCCTATTTACAAATTATTAATCCAGATCCCCTAATTCGTGAAGGGGATATGCGTTCTTTACGTGTACAAAAAGTCCCAACAGCAAGAGGGATGATCAGCGATAGAATGGGAAGACCTCTTGCTGTCAGTGTGCCTGTGTATGCTATTTGGGCAGATCCTAAAGTTGTATTGGATGCCAATCCAGATATGACAGACTCTCGTTGGTTAGCGCTTGCTGACGCACTAAAAATCTCCGTCAGTCAAATCGAACAGAAAATTGTTGCCGCACCTTCCGCACGTTTTATCTATCTCGCTCGCCAAGTTAATCCCGAAATTAGTGATTACATTAGTAAATTGAAAATTACTGGGATTAACATGCGCCAAGAATCTAAACGTTATTATCCATCGGGTGAAGTAACTGCTCATATTATTGGTGTAACGAATATTGATGGTGATGGTATTGAAGGTGTTGAAAAAAGTTTTAATCAATGGCTAACAGGTGCTCCTGGTGAACGTGTCGTTCGTAAGGATGGTTTCAATCGAGTCATTGAAAATATCGCTCAAACAGATAGTCAAGCTGCGCATAACTTGATGTTAAGTATTGATGAACGCCTACAATCCGTGGTTTATCGTGAATTAACCAATGCTGTTATCAAGAATAAAGCAGAATCTGGAACTGCTGTTTTAGTAGACGTCAATACAGGCGAAGTGTTAGCAATGGCGAATAGCCCATCTTATAACCCGAATAATTTAGCGGGAACGCCTAAAGATGCGATGCGTAATCGTGCTATCACCGATATTTTTGAACCAGGTTCTACAGTAAAACCGATGGTTGTGATGAGTGCTTTGCACAATCATATTATTAAAGAAAATAGTGTTATTAATACAATTCCTTATCGTCTTAACGGACATCAAATAAAAGATGTGGCGTTATATCATGAGTTATCGATAACAGGAATATTACAGAAATCGAGTAACGTTGGTGTTTCACGACTAGCGTTAGCGATGCCTGCATCTGAACTTGTGGATGTTTATTCACGTTTTGGATTCGGGAAGCCAACTAACTTGGGGCTAGTTGGTGAAAGTAGTGGCATATTTCCAATAAAAAAACAACGGTGGTCCGATCTTGAAAGGGCCACCTTCTCATTCGGATATGGGCTAATGGTAACACCGTTACAATTAGCGCGTGTCTATGCAACGATTGGTAGTTTTGGTATTTACCGTCCACTCTCAATTACAAAAGTTGATCCTCCTGTACCTGGAACTCGTGTATTTCCTGAGCCAGTAATGAAAACGGTCGTGCATATGATGGAAAGTGTTGCATTGCCCGGTGGCGGTGGTGTAAGTGCGGCTATTAAAGGGTATCGCATTGCGATTAAAACAGGTACGGCGAAAAAAGTAGGACCAGATGGAAAATATATCAATCAATATATCTCTTATGCGGCGGGTGTTGCGCCTGCGAGTCGTCCACGTTTTGCGTTGGTTGTGATAATCGACGAACCTAAAGCGGGTAAATATTACGGGGGCGCAGTATCTGCACCGGTGTTTGGCACAATCATGGGCGCGGTTTTACGAACAATGAACGTAGAACCAGATGCATTGATGCCAGACGATAAAAATGAATTTGTAATTAAAAAAGAAGAGGATACAAGTGGCCGATCCTAACTTAAGTGACCTATTAGGGGCACTAGGGATACAAGCACCGTCATTGATGCTCAAAGACATGACACTCGACAGCCGAAAAGCGGCAAGCGGTGATCTTTTTATCGCCATTAAGGGTCATGAAACTGATGGTAGACGCTATATTCCTCAAGCAATTGCTCAAGGTGTTTCTGCAGTATTAGCGGAAGCACAAGATGTTGCAACGCATGGTGAAATTCGTGAAAGTCACGGCATACCTGTTATTTATATTGATAATCTCAATGCAGAACTATCAAAATTAGCTGGATATTT
The DNA here is from genome assembly GCF_003144375.1 of Proteus genomosp. 4 str. ATCC 51469. NCBI lineage: Bacteria > Pseudomonadati > Pseudomonadota > Gammaproteobacteria > Enterobacterales > Morganellaceae > Proteus > Proteus genomosp. 4. The sequence goes on along the minus strand of NZ_PENV01000001.1, from coordinate 376,494 downwards.
TTATCATCAACCAGCTGAAAAACTGAAATTAATTGGTGTTACTGGAACTAACGGAAAAACAACAACAACACAATTGTTAGCGCAGTGGGCACAAGGATTAGGCGAAACTAGTGCTGTGATGGGAACAGTAGGTAACGGGCTATTAGGTCACGTTGTTCCAGCCATGAACACCACAGGCTCTGCGGTTGATATTCAATTAGAGTTACAACAACTATTAAATCAAGGCGCGACATTAACAGCGATGGAAGTCTCTTCTCATGGCTTAGTGCAAGGTCGCGTTAGTGCTTTACCTTTTGTGGCCAGTGTGTTTACTAATTTAAGTCGTGATCATCTTGATTATCATGGTGATATGGCAAATTACGAAGAGGCCAAATGGTTATTGTTCTCTACACATCATAGTGGTGAGAAAATCATTAATGCGGATGATACTGTTGGTCAAAAATGGTTATCACGTTTGCCTGACGCTGTTGCAGTGACAATGGATAATAAATTGCCTGTAAATTGGCAAGGTCGCTTCGTTAAAACAACAAACATTAATTACCACGATGAAGGTGCAACTATTCGCTTTAGCTCAAGTTGGGGTGAAGGGGAAATTGAAAGCCCATTAATGGGGGCATTTAATGTTAGTAATCTATTATGTGCTTTAGCGACATTGTTAGCACTGGAATATCCATTAGATGCTGTGATTAAGGCATCATCTGCACTTACTCCTGTTTGTGGTCGAATGGAAGTGTTTAGTGCGGATAATCGTCCTACCGTTATTGTCGATTATGCTCATACTCCTGATGCACTAGAAAAAGCACTCCAAGCCACTCGTTTACACTGCACTGGTAAATTGTGGTGTGTGTTTGGTTGTGGTGGTGATAGAGATAAAGGTAAGCGCCCACTAATGGGTGCAGTTGCAGAAGAATTAGCAGATAAAGTTGTTATCACTGATGACAATCCACGTAGTGAAGAGCCAAAAGCCATTATTCAAGATATTCTTTCTGGTTTAATGGAACCCGGCCGTGCAATTGCTATTGAAGGCAGAGCAGAAGCAGTGACTAACGTGATTATGCAAGCCGATGCTAATGATATGATTTTAGTCGCAGGCAAAGGGCATGAAGATTACCAGTTAGTCGGTTCACGTCGCCTTGATTATTCGGATAGATTAACCGTTGCACGGCTATTGGGGGTGTTAGCATGATCCCTTTATCACTAGAAATCATTGCACAAGTTACAGATGGTCAGTTGAGCCATATTGCTCAAAGCCAAGCCAATCAGTTAACGATTAAATCAATTTCAACAGATAGCCGCAATATTGATGAATATTGCCTCTTTATTGCATTAGCAGGTGAGCGTTTTGATGCGCATGACTTTATCGCTGATGTCAAAGAAAAGGGCGCCGTTGCTGTATTGGTTAATCGTGAAATTGATATTGATTGTCCGCAAATCATTGTGAAAGATACTCGTTTGGCAATGGGGGCGATTGCTACTCATATCCGTTCATTGAGCAATGCTAAAATTGTGGCATTGACAGGCTCTTCAGGAAAAACATCTGTCAAAGAAATGACGGCTTCGATTTTGCGTCATTGTGGTGAAACTTTATATACCCACGGTAATTTAAATAATGATATTGGTGTGCCACTAACACTGTTTCGTTTAACACCAGAGCATCGTTTTGCCGTTATCGAGCTAGGTGCAAATCATATTGGTGAAATTGCCTATACCGTGGATATGGTTAAGCCTGATAGCGCTTTGGTAAATAATCTCTTTTCTGCTCATATTGAAGGTTTCGGCTCACTTGAAGGCATTGCCCAAGCAAAAGGTGAAATCTTTACACATCTAAAAGAGCAAGGTACTGCCATTATTAATCTTGATAGTAATGACTTACCTCTATGGGAACGCCACTTTAATGCGCGTCAAACGCAATGGTCTTTCTCTTTATCAGCTCAAAGTAATGCTGATTTTTATCCGACGGATATCGCTATTAAGCAATTCACCACTAACTTCACCTTACATACACCAGAAGGTTGTGTTGAAGTCACTCTTCCATTGCCGGGACGTCATAATATTGCCAATGCTTTAGCTGCTAGTGCGTTGGCACTTTCAGCAGGCGCAACGCTTGATGCGGTTCGCCTTGGGTTATCAACATTAAAAGCGGTACCCGGGCGATTGTACCCTGTGGAGTTAACCACCGGGAAAATGGTGTTAGATGATACTTATAATGCGAATGATGGTTCGATGATTGCGGGCTTACAAGTGCTCTCGCAATTGCCTGGATATAAGATTTTTGTTGCGGGAGATATGGCTGAGTTAGGTAAAGACTCAGAGAAATGTCACCGTGATGTGGGACGTTTTGCACACAATGCAGGGATTGATAGTGTATTTACCGTAGGGGATCACAGCCACTTTATTAGTGATGAAAACCAAGGTGGTCAGCATTTTACATTTAAAGCCGACTTACTTGCTCAATTAATTCCATTATTACAGCAGCATGATGTTGTTTCAGTTTTAGTAAAAGGTTCACGAAGCTCCGCAATGGAAGATATCGTGAACGCATTAAAGGAGTGCTTTGAATGTTAGTTTGGCTAGCCGAATATTTGGTTAAATACCATACATTTTTTAATGTGTTTTCTTATCTGACATTCAGGGCGATTGTTGGTTTATTGACGGCATTAATTATTGCTTTGTGGATGGGGCCTCACCTCATTGCTTGGTTACAAAAAATGCAAATTGGACAAGTGGTTCGTAGTGAAGGGCCAGAGTCTCACTTTAGTAAACGTGGCACACCAACAATGGGCGGGATTATGATCCTGTTCTCTATCTCCATTTCCACACTACTATGGGCAAGACTAGACAACCCTTATGTTTGGTGTGTGTTATTGGTTTTAATTGGTTATGGCGTTATCGGCTTTGTTGATGATTATCGCAAAGTCGTTCGTAAAGATACCAAAGGCTTGATTGCACGTTGGAAATATTTCTGGCAATCCGTGTTGGCGTTAGTCGTTGCATTTAGTATGTATGCTATTGGTAAAGATACTCCTGCAACACAGCTAGTCGTTCCATTCTTTAAAGATGTTATGCCTCAATTGGGCATGCTTTATATTTTACTGGCTTATTTCGTCATTGTGGGAACAAGTAACGCCGTTAACTTAACGGATGGTTTAGATGGTTTAGCCATTATGCCAACCGTTTTTGTTGCCGCTGGTTTTGCATTAGTCGCATGGGCGACAGGTAACGTTAATTTTGCAAGTTACTTGAAGATCCCCTATTTAATGCATGCGGGCGAATTAGTGATTGTATGTACCGCTATCGTCGGTGCGGGTTTAGGTTTTCTTTGGTTTAACACTTACCCAGCGCAAGTCTTTATGGGAGATGTTGGTTCTCTCGCATTGGGTGGTGCGTTAGGTACGATTGCTGTGTTATTACGCCAAGAATTCTTATTAGTGATTATGGGGGGGGTGTTTGTTGTTGAAACACTCTCCGTTATTTTACAAGTCGGTTCATTTAAATTACGTGGTCAGCGTATTTTCCGTATGGCTCCAATTCATCACCACTATGAATTAAAAGGCTGGCCTGAACCTCGTGTTATTGTCCGCTTCTGGATTATTTCACTGATGTTAGTGCTTATTGGTCTGGCGACGTTAAAGGTACGTTAAGATGGCAAATTATCAGGGAAAAAAAGTCGTTGTTGTTGGGCTTGGAATAACAGGTCTTTCCTGCGTTGACTTTTTTATCCGTCAAGGTGTTACACCTAAAGTGATTGATACGCGCCAAAAACCAGGAGGCTTAGATAAGCTTCCTGTTGACGTTGAATATCATACAGGCAGCTTTCACCAAGCATGGCTTAACGATGCTGATTTAATTGTCTCAAGTCCTGGTATTGCCCTTTCGACTCCTGAGCTTGTTGAAGCTGCAAGTCATGGTGTCGAAATCGTGGGGGATATTGAACTGTTTTGTCGCGAAGCAAAAGCACCTATTGTGGCTATTACAGGCTCTAATGGTAAAAGCACAGTTACAATGCTTGTGGGTGAAATGGCAAAAGCGGATGGTATTCGAGTTGGTGTTGGGGGGAATATTGGTGTTCCTGCACTGACCTTGCTAACTGAGCCTCATGATCTTTATGTATTAGAGCTATCAAGTTTCCAACTAGAAACCACGTATAGCTTAAAAGCAGCTGCGGCGACAGTCTTAAATATTAGCGAAGATCATATGAATCGCTATCCATTAGGATTGGAACAGTACCGTGAAGCGAAATTACGCATCTATGATAATGCTAATACCTGCGTTTATAACCAAGATGACACACTCACATTACCTTTAATGGGTAAAGATGGCCGTTGTGTCAGTTTTGGAGTGGGACAAGGTGATTATCAGCTTGATAACACAAATCGCGTCTTAAAAGTAAATGGTGAAAAAGTTCTTTCAACGTCCGAAATGTATCTTTCAGGACAGCATAACTATACCAATGCATTAGCGGCACTAGCACTTGCAGATGCAGTGGGGATTTCTCGTCAAGCAGCAACTGAGGTACTGAAAACGTATCACGGTCTTGCTCATCGTTTTCAATTAGTTTATTCACATCAAAATGTACGCTGGATAAATGATTCGAAAGCGACCAATGTGGGAAGTACAGAAGCGGCATTACGAGGACTCGATGTCGAAGGTACATTGCACCTTTTATTAGGTGGTGATGGAAAATCAGCCGATTTTACAGCTTTATTGCCTTATATCAGTGGTGACAATATTCGCCTCTATTGCTTTGGACAAGACGGGCAAGCTCTAGCTAGTTTACGACCAGATGTCTCTTTATTAACAGTGACAATGGAAGAGGCAATGCGTGCATTAGCCCCTACTGTTAAACCAGGGGATATGGTGTTGCTTTCACCAGCTTGCGCAAGTTTAGATCAGTTTAAATGTTTTGAGCAACGTGGTGATGAATTTGCGCGCTTGGCAAGGGAGCTTGGCTGATGAGCATATTCGCAATGCGAAGACTAAAACAGTGGTTAGTGGGCAGTTATCAAACTGAGAATACGGCGTTTGTGCCGTATGATCGCACTTTGCTCTGGTTTACTTTCGGATTAGCGGTTATCGGTTTTGTCATGGTGACATCAGCTTCAATGCCTGTTGGTCAACGACTTGCAGAAGATCCTTTTCTATTTGCAAAGCGTGATGGAATTTACCTTATCGTGGCGTTTTGTATTGCGTTAGTCACTATGCGTATTCCTATGGCAATTTGGCAACGTTATAGCAGTCTAATGTTGTTTGGTTCAATACTACTTTTATTAGTGGTATTGGGTGTCGGAAGTTCGGTTAATGGTGCTTCACGTTGGATTGCTGTGGGGCCATTAAACTTTCAACCAGCTGAATTATCAAAATTGGCTTTATTTTGTTACTTATCTAGCTACTTAGTTCGAAAAGTTGAAGAGGTCAGAAACAACTTTTGGGGTTTCTGTAAGCCGATGGGCGTTATGTTAGTGCTGGCTGTTTTACTGTTATTGCAACCAGACTTAGGTACTGTGGTTGTGTTGTTTGTTACCACATTAGCACTTTTATTTTTAGCGGGTGCTAAGATCTGGCAATTCTTAGCGATTATCGGTTCAGGTATTGCCGCTGTGGTTATGCTTATCATTGTTGAACCTTATCGTGTTCGCCGGATCACTTCTTTCTTAGAGCCTTGGGAAGATCCATTTGGTAGTGGTTACCAATTAACGCAATCTTTGATGGCATTTGGCCGAGGCGATTTGCTTGGACAAGGTTTAGGAAACTCAGTACAAAAACTGGAATATTTGCCAGAAGCACATACCGACTTTATTTTCTCCATTTTAGCAGAAGAACTTGGTTATATCGGTGTGGTTTTAGTGCTTTTAATGGTATTCTTCATCGCTTTTCGCGCGATGCAAATAGGGCGACGTGCATTGATACTCGATCAACGCTTTTCAGGCTTTTTAGCGTGTTCAATTGGGATCTGGTTTACATTCCAATCCTTGGTCAATGTAGGCGCAGCAGCAGGCATGTTGCCAACGAAGGGATTGACTCTTCCTCTTATTAGTTACGGTGGTTCAAGTTTGATTATTATGTCAACAGCCATCGTGATGTTGTTACGAATAGATTATGAAACACGTCTAGCACAAGCTCAGGCGTTTGTAAGGAGCCCGAAATGAGCGAGCGTAGACGCCGTTTAATGGTAATGGCTGGTGGTACGGGTGGACACGTATTCCCCGGGCTAGCTGTTGCTCATTATCTACAATCCCAAGATTGGGAAATCCGATGGTTAGGAACGGCGGATAGAATGGAAGCTGATTTAGTACCTAAACACGGCATTGATATTGAATTTATTCGTATTTCTGGCTTACGTGGTAAAGGTATTAAAGCATTAATAGCAGCGCCAATTCGTATAATTAAAGCCATTTTTCAGGCGCGCGCCATTATGAAACGTTATCAACCCGATGCTGTGCTTGGTATGGGCGGTTATGTTTCTGGTCCAGGTGGTGTTGCGGCTTGGATGTGTGGTATCCCCGTTATTTTGCATGAACAAAATGGGATTGCTGGATTAACCAATCGTTGGCTATCCAAGATTGCAAAACGTGTATTACAGGCTTTTCCGGGCGCATTTCCTAAAGCGCCAGTTGTTGGGAATCCTGTACGTGAAGATGTATTAGCGCTTGAAGCGCCATCGGTACGATTAAAAGAGAGAACTGGTCCGATTCGGGTGTTGATTATTGGTGGTAGCCAAGGCGCTCGAATTTTAAATCATACCTTGCCGGTGGTCGCTGGTTTGCTTGGTGAACATGTTACAATCTGGCATCAAGCAGGAAAAGGTGGCGAAAGTGATACAAAAACACGCTATCAGAATGAATTAGCGAAAAATTCAGTTAAATCTGAGTACAAAGTTACTGAATTTATTGATGATATAGCGCAAGCTTACCAATGGGCTGATGTTGTCGTATGTCGTTCCGGCGCATTAACAGTCAGTGAAATTGCCGCTGCGGGATTACCCGCTATTTTTGTTCCCTTCCAGCACAAAGATAGACAGCAATATTGGAATGCCCTGCCATTAGAAAAAGCGGGGGCAGCGCGAATTATCGAGCAAAATGATTTAACTCCAGAAGTCATTGCACAAACCCTAAAGCAGTGGGATAGAGAAACATTGTTAGCGATGGCAGAAAAAGCAAAAAGTGTTGCGATTACGGATGCCACAGCGCGTGTAGCGAATGTGATAATCGAAGTGGCAAAGAAATAAACGTAACTTGTAACCATTAACTTAGAGTGAAGAAGTAAATAGTGAATACACAACAACTGGCAAAATTAAGATCGTTTGTGCCTGAAATGAGAAAAGTTAAGCATATTCACTTTATTGGCATCGGTGGTGCCGGTATGGGTGGGATTGCCGAAGTGCTAGCGAATGAAGGCTATGAAATCAGTGGTTCTGATTTAGCGCCAAATGCCGTTACACAACAGCTCGTTGCTTTGGGCGCAACTGTTTATTTTAATCACCGCCCTGAAAATATTCGTGGCGCTAGTGTTGTTGTGGTCTCGACTGCAATCAGTGCTGAGAATCCTGAAATTATTGCCGCGAGAGAGGCACGTATTCCAGTTATTCGTCGTGCTGAGATGTTGGCTGAATTAATGCGTTATCGTCATGGTGTGGCGATTGCAGGAACTCATGGTAAAACCACCACGACAGCAATGATTTCAAATATTTATGCACAAGCAGGATTAGATCCTACTTTTGTAAATGGCGGATTAGTTAAATCAGCGGGTACGCATGCTCGTTTAGGATGTAGCCGTTATTTAATCGCCGAAGCTGATGAAAGTGATGCATCGTTTTTACATTTACAACCTATGGTGGCTGTGGTTACGAATATCGAAGCAGACCATATGGATACATATCACGGTAATTTTGACAATTTAAAAGAGACGTTTATTACCTTTTTGCACAATTTACCGTTCTATGGTCGTGCAGTGATGTGTCTTGATGATGATGTTATCCGTTCTATTATCCCTAAAGTGGGTCGTTATATTACGACTTATGGGTTTAGTGAAGATGCAGATGTCCGTATTACACATTATGAACAAAAAGGTGCTCAAGGTTTCTTCACTATTTCTCGTGAAGATATGCCTGATTTACAAGTTGTATTAAATGCACCTGGTCGTCATAACGCATTAAATGCAACTGCGGCTGTGGCGGTTGCTACTGAAGAAGGTATTGCTGACGAACATATTTTAGCTGCATTACTTAACTTCCAAGGTACAGGACGCCGTTTCGACTTCTTAGGTAATTACGGTCTTGAACATGTTAACGGTCAAGAAGGTGAGGTGATGTTAGTTGATGATTATGGTCATCACCCAACAGAAGTTGACGCAACGATTAAAGCAGCGAGAGCCGGTTGGCCAGATAAACGTCTTGTAATGATTTTCCAACCGCATCGTTATACACGTACACGTGATTTGTATGAGGACTTTGCTACTGTTCTCAACCAAGTTGATATTTTATTATTAACAGACGTTTATTCTGCCGGAGAAACTCCGATTGCAGGCGCAGACAGTCGCTCACTTTGTCGAACAATTCGTCAGCGTGGCAAGCTAGATCCTATCTGGGTATCTGATGTCGATAATATTTCATCAATATTAGCGGGTGTATTAACAGATAATGATCTTGTTTTAGTTCAAGGTGCTGGAAATATTGGTAAAATAGCGCGTCGCTTAGCAGATACAAAATTACAGCCATCTTTAAGCGAGGATTAAGACGGATGTTTGAGCAAGTGAACATCATTTATGGTGAAATGGGTAATCAACTCGCTGTAATGATGGGGTGTTATGAGAAAAATAGCACTGTATTGGCGAAAAAAATGAACAAGAATTCGCTTGCTCAAAACCGTATTGAGGAAAAATTTCAGTTAAAAAGCAAGAAAAACGCAGAAAAATTCGCAATTTCTTCTTTTAAAGTAAATAATTCTCAACAGATTGAACAATTTAGTGATTTAATTATCAAACCTAAAGGTGTTCATAAAGTATATATATGTAGGAAAAGTATTAATCGAAGGAACATCGGACAAAAGGATGGGCGATTCTCTGGTTTAAACGTTGCTCAGGAGTTAGTGGGTTAATATGTCACAAGCAGCGCTAAATATAAAAGAACACAAAGAGAAACAGCATTCTGACAGACCGAGTAATGGTACTTATTTATCAGGATTAATCTTTTTCTTATGTGTGATTGCCACTATCGTTTGGGGTGGAATACAAGTAGTTAACTGGATGAAAGATGCAAATCGTCTTCCTATCTCAAAACTTGTATTAACCGGTGAGAGGCATTACACAACGAATGATGATGTGCGCCAGGCGATTTTATCTTTAGGACAGCCAGGCACATTTATGACACAGGATGTGAATATCATTCAGCAACAAATTGAACGTATGCCATGGATTAGGCAAGTCACTGTGCGTAAACAGTGGCCTGATGAGCTTAAAATCCATCTGGTAGAGTATGTTCCCTTTACCCGCTGGAATGATACTTACTTTCTTGATAAAGAAGGGCGCGTTTTCAGTCTGCCAACACAATTGGAAACCAAAGGTAATTACCCTTTGTTATATGGCCCTCAAGGAAGTGAAAAAATGGTGTTATCAGGTTATGTAGCAATGAGAGATCAACTTCTTGCAAGTAACCTGAATTTAAAAGCAGCGTCAATGTCTGCACGTCAAGGATGGCAATTAGTTTTAGACAATGATGTCCGATTGGAGTTAGGTCGTAAGGATAACGAAAAACGGATCGCTCGCTTTATTGAGTTGTATCCGATACTGCAACAACAAACAGATAAACGAGTTGATTATGTTGATCTGCGTTATGACAGTGGTGGTGCAGTCGGATGGGCTCCTTTATTACTTGAGAATGAATAAACAAGACGTGGCAGATGACACGATGAAGGCGAAGGCAGAACAATAATGATCAAAGCGACGGACAGAAAATTAGTAGTTGGTCTTGAGATTGGTACGGCCAAAGTAGCCACCCTTGTCGGTGAGATCCTGCCTGATGGTGTTGTGAATATTATTGGGGTGGGAAGTTGTCCATCTCGAGGCATGGATAAAGGTGGCGTTAACGATCTTGAATCCGTCGTAAAATGTGTGCAACGGGCGGTAGATCAGGCTGAATTGATGGCTGACTGTCAAATATCTTCAGTATATTTGGCGTTATCAGGCAAGCATATCAGCTGCCAAAATGAGATTGGTATGGTGCCAATTTCAGAAGAAGAAGTGACTCAAGATGACGTTGATAGCGTGGTTCACACTGCGAAATCCGTCAAAGTAAAAGATGAACATCGTGTTTTACACGTTATACCGCAAGAGTATGCCATTGATTATCAAGAAGGGATCAAAAACCCTGTTGGATTGTCGGGTGTACGAATGCAAGCTAAAGTTCATCTAATTACCTGCCATAACGATATGGCAAAGAATATTGTAAAAGCAGTTGAACGCTGTGGGTTAAAAGTGGATCAACTGATTTTTGCGGGACTAGCTTCAAGTTTCGCTGTATTGACAGAAGATGAACGTGAACTTGGTGTGTGTGTTGTTGATATTGGTGGCGGTACGATGGATATCGCCATTTATACTGGTGGAGCATTAAGACACACTCGCGTTATTCCTTATGCTGGCAATGTAGTAACAAGTGATATCGCTTATGCGTTTGGTACACCCCCAAATGACGCTGAAGCTATCAAAGTTCGCCATGGTTGTGCATTAGGCTCTTTAGTTGGTAAAGATGAAAATGTCGAAGTTCCTAGTGTCGGAGGCAGGCCACCAAGAAGTCTGCAACGACAAACTCTTGCTGAGGTGATTGAGCCTCGTTATACCGAATTGCTCAATCTTGTTAATGAAGAGATTTTAAAAGTTCAAGAACAATTACGTCAGCAAGGGATTAAGCATCATTTAGCCGCAGGTATTGTGCTAACAGGTGGTGCTGCACAGATTGATGGACTTGTTGAATGTGCTCAACGTGTTTTTCACACGCAAGTACGGATCGGTAAACCGTTAAATATTACCGGGCTAACAGATTATGCGCAGGACCCCTACTACTCAACAGCGGTTGGGCTCTTGCATTACGGTAAAGAATCCCACTTTGGTGAGGAAACAGAAACCGAAAAACGCTCTGCTGTCAGTGGTTTGTTTAAGAAACTCACCGGCTGGCTGAAAAGAGAGTTTTAATAATCAGACAAATTTAAAAAGAGGTCGTTTGAGCAAGCGACCCTGAGAAGGCACAAAACGGAGAGAAATTATGTTTGAACCTATGGAATTAACCAACGATGCGGTGATCAAAGTCATCGGCGTTGGTGGCGGCGGCGGTAATGCGGTTGAGCACATGGTTCGTGAACGTATTGAAGGCGTAGATTTCTTTGCAGTCAATACGGATGCTCAAGCGCTACGTAAAACAGCGGTCGGACAAACTATCCAAATTGGTAATGCCATTACGAAAGGCTTAGGTGCAGGTGCAAACCCTGAAGTGGGTCGTAATGCCGCAGAAGAAGACCGTGAAGCGTTGCGTGCAGCGCTTGAAGGTGCCGATATGGTCTTTATCGCAGCAGGTATGGGCGGTGGTACTGGTACAGGTGCCGCACCAGTTGTTGCTGAAGTTGCTAAAGAATTAGGTATTTTGACCGTTGCTGTAGTAACTAAGCCTTTTAATTTTGAAGGCAAAAAACGTATGGCATTTGCGGAACAAGGTATTACTGAGTTGTCAAAACATGTTGACTCATTAATCACTATTCCTAATGACAAATTATTAAAAGTATTGGGTCGTGGAATTTCATTATTAGATGCGTTTGGCGCGGCTAATGATGTCTTAAAAGGCGCAGTTCAAGGTATCGCTGAGCTAATCACCCGCCCTGGTTTAATGAACGTTGACTTTGCTGACGTAAGAACCGTGATGTCTGAAATGGGTTATGCCATGATGGGCTCTGGTGCTGCTAAAGGTGAAGATCGCGCTGAGGAAGCCGCAGAAATGGCGATTTCAAGTCCATTATTGGAAGATATCGACCTGTCTGGTGCACGTGGTGTGTTAGTCAACATTACCGCTGGCTTTGACTTACGTCTTGATGAATTTGAAACAGTGGGTAACACCATTCGTGCATTTGCATCAGACAACGCGACTGTGGTTATCGGTACATCCCTTGACCCAGAAATGAATGATGAACTGCGTGTAACTGTCGTTGCAACAGGTATCGGCATGGACAAACGTCCAGAAATTACGCTGGTAACGAATAAGCAAAATCAGCAAAGCGCAATGGAGAACCGTTATCAGCAAATGCAAAATAGCATGTCTTCTTTTACCGCTGTAGAAGAAAGCAAGCCAGCAGCAAAAGCAGTTAACGAACAATCTACTCAGGCGAATAAAGAGCCCGATTATTTAGATATCCCTGCGTTCCTGAGAAAACAGGCTGATTAATCGCCAAAAAGATTGGCATCTCCGCTTTTTGTGCTAAACTGTCCTGCCAATTATAAGTATAATGATTGGTAGGACGGATAACATTGCGAGATAAAATGATGATCAAACAACGGACATTAAAACGAATTGTACAAGCAACTGGTGTGGGACTTCACACGGGTAAAAAAGTTATGCTTACAATGCGTCCGGCGCCAGCCAATACTGGGGTCATCTACCGTCGTACTGATTTAAATCCACCGGTGGATTTTCCAGCAGACGCAAAATCAGTTCGTGACACTATGCTATGTACTTGCTTAGTTAACGAAGACGATGTGCGTATATCAACCGTTGAGCATTTAAACGCAGCACTGGCTGGTTTAGGCATTGATAATATCGTAATTGAAGTGAATGCACCTGAAATTCCAATTATGGATGGAAGTGCAGCACCTTTTGTTTTCTTGTTACTTGATGCGGGTATTGAAGAACTTCGTACTGCGAAGAAATTCATTCGTATCAAAGAAACAGTACGTGTAGAAGATGGTGATAAATGGGCAGAAATGCGTCCATACAATGGGTTCAAATTAGATTTTACTATCGATTTTAATCACCCAGCCATTGATGCAAGTACACAGCGTTATAAATTAGATTTTTCTGCTGAATCCTTCATGAGCCAAATTAGTCGTGCTCGTACTTTTGGATTTATGCGTGATATTGAATACCTGCAATCTAAAGGATTGTGTTTAGGCGGAAGCTTCGATTGTGCGATTGTAGTTGATGACTATCGTGTTCTCAACGATGATGGTTTACGTTTTGAAGATGAATTTGTTCGTCACAAAATGTTAGATGCAATCGGTGATTTATTTATGTGTGGCTATAACATTATCGGTGAATTTACCGCGTTTAAATCTGGTCACGCATTAAACAATAAATTACTCCAAGCTGTATTAGCAAAAGAATCTGCATGGGAATTCGTCACATTTGAAGACGAAGCACAAATGCCAGTGGCATTTAAAGCTCCCTCAATGGTTTTTGCTTAATTCCAGCAATGGAAAGCACGTTAATTATCTCTAATTAACGTTCATCTTTGGTTGCACTTGTACTCTCTCCGGCAAGTGCAGCCAACCGTTCTAATTTCTCTCTTAACTTCTTCGGACTTTTCTGCGCCAAATACTTTAATGATTGAGCACTTTCTAAACTCAAGTGACGTCTCTTTGTAGGCTCTTGTTCTTTTAATGATGATATTAAAGATCTTTTTTCCGGTTTTATTCCTAAAGTCGGATTAATTTTGATGTCTATTGAGGATAAGGATGGTAAAATTTCTTGTCTTAATGCAGAAAGTAATGATGGAGTTTCATAGCGTAATCGCGTTAACCAACTTGCGTTTGCTACTTCAATAATTAAAATAGCATTGCGATAATTTGCGACACGGCATTTATCTCGTAAAGGAACAGGTAAAAGAGCCATGACGGCGCGATTTAATTTTAGTAAAATCGTTGCACGCTGTTGTATGAGTTGTAATGTATTCTTATTGGAACCTTCAAGTTCTATGAAGATTTTTTCCAATGATTGTGGGTAACTATCCCGCATAGATTTTGACTCCACAAAATAAAAATTAATGAGCAACAAAGATTAATGAGCATTATAAGTTTTTGGCGACAGTTTGGCAGGCGATATTTTTGGTCGCATCTGCTTTTAGGGATGGTAGCAGCAGGTATTGGAATACCTTCGCTGTTGTCTGCTCATGCCGAAAATCCACAGCCAACAGATACACCTTCTTCACAGAATCGTCAAAGTCAGGCACTCATTGCGTTTGATAACTTATTCTTACGTCAAAGTGTACAGAATCCTGCCTCATCCTTCACCTTTAATTACTGGCAACAGCATGCAGTAAAAAATGTTATTAAACAGCTTTCTTTTGCGTTCACCATTAATTCTCCTGAATTGATGGTTAAAGCCAAAGATGAGCCGTCTCCTGTTACTAATGTTGCAGAGGTCATGCTTGATACTCTGTATGCGTTACTAACAAACACATCATCAACTGCATTAACTCATTTACCGCTTTCTGGCTATGCTTTAGTACAGAACACCACTTCTTATCATACCGGATTGTGGCTTGCACAAATCCGTGGGATCCGCGCTGGGCCTTACCTAACCGCTTAATTGAGTCACTTAATCTAATAAGATTATGATTATCTCTGTTAATACATAAAACAGAGGCTTTTTTCGGCGTTTTCACGCCATAAATGAGAATAAAGATTTATGTTAGGTAAAATTGTAACCAAAATTTTTGGTAGCCGTAATGATCGTTCTATCCGCCGTATGCGCAAAGTAGTTGTTGAAATTAATAAACTAGAGCCAGAATTTGAAAAACTGACTGATGATGAATTAAAAGCAAAAACAGATGAGTTTCGTGAGCGCTTAAAAAAGGGTGAAAAAGAAGAAGATATTTTACCAGAAGCGTTTGCAACTGTTCGTGAAGCAAGTAAACGTGTCTTTGGTATGCGTCATTTCGATGTGCAGCTAATCGGTGGTATGGTGCTAAATGAACGTTGTATTGCTGAGATGCGTACAGGTGAAGGTAAAACATTAACTGCAACATTACCGGCATATTTAAATGCGTTATCAGGTAAAGGGGTTCACGTTGTTACCGTCAATGACTACTTGGCACAACGTGACGCCGAAAATAACCGTCCTTTATTTGAATTTTTAGGATTAAGCGTTGGTATCAACCTACCGAATATGGCACCACCAGTAAAACGTGAAGCCTATAACGCTGATATCACCTATGGTACTAACAACGAATTCGGTTTCGATTATCTGCGCGATAATATGGCATTTAGCCCACAAGAGCGTGTTCAACGTAAATTACACTATGCATTAGTGGATGAGGTTGACTCAATCCTAATCGATGAAGCGCGTACACCTCTGATTATTTCAGGCCCAGCAGAAGATAGCTCTGAGCTTTATATCCAAATGAACAAAGTGATCCCTCATTTGGTTTCTCAAGAAAAAGAAGATTCAGACACTTTCCAAGGCGAAGGTGATTACTCTGTTGATGAAAAAACACGTCAAGTAAATATCACAGAACGTGGTCTGGTTAAGATTGAAGGATTATTAGCAGATGCGGGCATGATGAAAGAAGGCGAGTCTTTATACTCACCAGCAAATATTATGTTAATGCACCATGTGACAGCTGCATTGCGTGCTCACGCTCTATTTACTAAAGATGTTGACTACATTGTTAAAGATGGCGAAGTTATCATTGTTGACGAACATACTGGTCGTACAATGCAAGGTCGTCGTTGGTCAGATGGTCTACACCAAGCAGTTGAAGCAAAAGAAGGTGTGAAGATCCAAAATGAGAACCAAACATTAGCGTCAATCACATTCCAGAACTATTTCCGTTTATACGAAAAATTAGCAGGGATGACCGGTACTGCGGATACTGAAGCGTTTGAATTTAACTCTATCTATCGTTTAGAAACGATTGTTATCCCAACGAACCGCCCAATGGTGCGTAAAGATCTACCTGATTTAGTTTATATGAATGAACAAGGTAAATTTGCTGCCATTATCGAAGATATTCGTGAGCGTACCAAAAATGGCCAACCTGTACTTGTTGGTACTATTTCAATTGAAAAGTCAGAAGAAATCTCTAATGCGTTAACGAAGGCGAATGTTCACCATAACGTGCTGAATGCGAAATTCCACGCAATGGAAGCGGACATCATTGCTAACGCAGGTTTACCTTCAGCGGTAACTATTGCAACTAACATGGCGGGTCGTGGTACCGATATCGTGTTAGGGGGTAGCTGGCAAACTGAAGTGGCTAAACTTGAAGAGCCAACTGAAGAGCAAATTGAAGAAATCAAAGCCAAATGGAAAGAGCGTCATGATGCAGTATTAGCATCAGGTGGTTTACATATCATTGGTACTGAGCGTCACGAATCTCGTCGTATTGATAACCAGTTGCGTGGTCGTGCGGGTCGTCAAGGGGATGAAGGTTCTTCTCGTTTCTATTTATCTATGGAAGACTCCTTAATGCGTATTTTTGCTTCAGACAAAGTGTCTGGCATGATGCGTAAATTAGGTATGAATGAAACCGAAGCGATTGAACACCCTTGGGTAACCAAAGCGATTGCAAACGCACAGCGTAAAGTAGAAAACCGCAACTTTGATATTCGTAAGCAACTGCTTGAATATGATGATGTAGCAAATGACCAACGTCGTGCAATCTATACTCAGCGTAACGAATTACTGGATGTGGCAGACGTAAGTGAAACTATCGACAGTATTCGCCAAGACGTATTCACTTCAATGATCGATAACTATATTCCACCTCAATCACTGGAAGAAATGTGGGATATCGAAGGCTTAACAGCATGTCTACAAAAAGACTTTGATTTAAATTTACCAATCAAAGAGTGGTTAGATAAAGAGCCTGAATTACACGAAGAAACATTACGTGAACGTATTTTAGAAAAATCTATCGAAGTCTATAAAGCGAAAGAAGAGATCGTTAGTGCTGAAATGATGCGTAACTTTGAAAAAGGCGTGATGTTACAAACGCTAGATTCATTGTGGAAAGAGCACTTGGCGGCAATGGATTACTTGCGTCAAGGTATCCACTTACGTGGTTATGCACAAAAAGATCCAAAACAAGAGTACAAACGTGAATCGTTCGCTATGTTTGCTAATATGTTGGAATCACTGAAATACGAAGTGATCAGCACACTAAGCAAAGTACAAGTTCGTTTACCGGAAGAAGTTGAAGAGTTAGAACGTCGCCGTCGTGAAGAAGCAGAACGTTTAGCTAAACAACAGCAATTAAGCCATGAAGTGACAAAAGAATCTCAAATGTCAGCAGTAGATGGTCAAGTTGCCGCTGGTAAAAAAGTGGGTCGTAACGAACCATGTCCTTGTGGATCAGGTAAGAAATTTAAGCATTGTCACGGTCAATTAGGTTAATTTATCCGTTGATAACAATGGTTATTTAACTTTCCGTTGAATAAGAAAATCCCGCTTAGTAATAAGCGGGATTTTTTATGGTTGATAAAAAAACTAAATTGAAGAGCGAAGGTGGGAAAGGTGGCTTGTGGTTGTTTTATTTTCAGAGCCTGACTTTGGCTCAACTAATCCTGCAATAATCGGGCAATCAGGACTGTTGTCACCTTGGCAATCTTTCGCTAAGTGTTCTAGCGTTTTTGTCATTCGCTGTAGTTCAGCAATTTTACGATTGAGCTCCTCAATATGGGAGAGTGCGATAGATTTCACATCTGCACTGGCACGTTCTCCGTTATTCCATAAAACTAACAATGTTGATATCTGTTCTGTTGAAAAACCAAGAGCTCGAGAATGACGAATAAAACGAAAGCAAGCTACGTCTGCATCTGTGTAATCGCGATAGCCTGAATCAGTACGAATAGCCTTTGGAATTAAGCCAATCTGCTCATAATAACGGATCATTTTGCTTGAAATACCGGACTTTTTTGCTGCTTGACCAATATTCATTATGTCCTCCTTATTGAATAATAAAGCATTCTCTATAAGTATAAGGTAGTCGCTTTATAGTATTGAGCCAGACTCTTGTTGAGTCTGGCTATAAAGAAAATCAATCTATTAATGTGTTTTCATGGGTGCTTGAAAACGTTTTAGTCGCAAGGCGTTACCCAATACAAATACACTTGAAAGTGCCATTGCGGCAGCTGCAATGATGGGTGAAAGTAACATGCCATTAATTGGATAAAGCATGCCTGCCGCGACAGGAATTAATAAGGCGTTATAGGCAAAAGCCCAAAATAAGTTTTGTTTGATATTACGAATAGTTGCTTGGCTTAAAGCTATTGCATCAACAACACCGCGCAGATCACCCGACATTAACACCACATCAGCAGCTTCAATGGCAACATCGGTTCCTGTACCAATCGCTAACCCAACATCAGCTTGTGCAAGTGCCGGAGCATCATTGATACCATCACCAACAAAAGCGACTTTGGCGCCTTTATGGCTAAATTGTTTTAAGGCTTCGACTTTTCCATCAGGAAGTACTTCAGCTGCAATTTCATCAATACCTAACTGTTTAGCAATCGCTTTTGCTGTGGCTTCGTTATCACCAGTGATCATGGCAACTCTCAAGCCTAAATCATGTAACGCTTTGATTGCTTCAGGGGTTGTTTCTTTAATCGGATCTGCAACTGCAATAATGGCAGCAAGACGTCCATCAATAGTGGCATAAAGAGGGCTTTTGCCTTGCTCACCGAGTTTCTGTGCTGAAGAGATAAAGTGACTGACATCTAATCCAAGTTGCTTCATAAAGCGATCAGCTCCAACAGATACGGCTCTTCCTCCCACTGTTGCACTTACACCAAAACCCGGAATTGCTTCAAAATTTTCAACCGTTGCGAGCGTTAATTCTGCCTCTTTAGCTGCATTAACAATAGCTTCTGCAATAGGGTGTTCTGAATAAGTTTCAATAGCTGCAACAAGGCTTAAGACTTCGTTATATTCAAAACTTTCCGCTGGAATTAAATCCGTTAATTCAGGACGACCTTTTGTTAATGTGCCTGTTTTATCAAGTGCTACAACATTGACATCACGTAAGGCTTGTAAGGCTTCACCTTTACGGAAAAGAATACCCAATTCTGCGGCGCGACCTGTACCTACCATAATGGATGTTGGCGTTGCTAATCCCATTGCGCATGGGCAGGCAATAATTAACACGGCAACGGCATTAATAAGGGCAAAGGTCAATGCAGGCTCAGGGCCAAAAGCTAACCAAATAAAGAAGGTGATCGTTGCGCCTAACATAACCGCGGGTACAAACCACATAGTGACTTTATCGACAAGTGCTTGAATAGGAAGTTTAGATCCTTGAGCTTCTTCCACTAAGCGAATGATTTGAGCTAATACGGTATTGGAACCAACTTTGGTAACTTTAAAGCTAAAAGCACCTGTTTTATTGATGGTTCCACCTACAACGTCAGAACCAATCTCTTTTGATACAGGGACAGGCTCGCCAGTTATCATGCTCTCATCAACGTAAGAGTGACCGTCAATAATCTCTCCATCAACAGGTATTTTTTCACCGGGGCGAACAAAAACGATGTCTTCCATCACAACTTGATCCAGAGGAATTTCCACTGCCTCACCATGACGAGAAACTCGCGCTGTTTTGGCTTGTAAACCAACCAACCGTTTAATTGCTTGAGATGTATTTCCTTTTGCTTTGGCTTCAAGCGTTCTTCCTAACAAGATCAAGGTGACAATCACAACAGCAGCTTCAAAATAGATATTGGCTGTGCCCGCAGGTAAGACTTGAGGAATAAAGGTTGATACCACTGAATAGCCGTAAGCAGCGGCTGTACCAACAGACACTAATGAGTTCATATCAGGAGCACCACGTAATAACGCAGGTATTCCTTTTTGGAAAAAGCGTAAACCGGGGCCAAACATCACAATAGTGGCGAGGATAAATTGAATATACCAGTTTAGTTGTTGCCCCAGAGTTTGAGTAATCCAACCATGTACACCGGGAATAAAGTGCGATCCCATTTCAATAATAAAAACGGGTAATGTGAAGATAGTGGCGATAAGTAATGCGTGACGTAATGAACGTTCCTCTTTTGCACGGCGCTCTTCACCTACATCGCGTGTATTTGCTGGATCATCAGATAAACGACGAGGTTTATAGCCTGCATGTACAATGGCGACCTCTAAATCAGTGATCGATACGATGCCTGATAAATGGCGCACACGAGCGCGTTCAGTTGCAAGGTTTACCGTGGCTTCTAATACACCAGGAACTTGGGTTAGTGCTTTTTCTACACGGCCAACGCAAGATGCACAGGTCATTTCTTCAATTGCCAGCTCGGTTATCTCTTCGGGTACTTTATAACCTGAGCTTTCAATGGCGCTCACGGCAACTATGGGGTCGGGTGTATTTGTAAATGTAATATCTGCACGTTCAGTGGCTAGATTGACAACGGCATCTTGTATTTGTGGTACGGCCTTTAAGGCTCGTTCGACACGACCAACACATGATGCACATGTCATACCTTCAACAGGTAAACTCAGCCGATTAGCAGAGGACAACGTAGTCTTAGTGTTCATCAAAAATCCCCTCTTAAATATGGTATGAGATAAAGCTTAGGCTTTACCATTAGGGGAAGGTCAAGGAGTCGATGGCGATTTAATTTCTACGATAAAATGTGTCTTTCTATTTTTAATTCAATTCATTATCTTCTGTTTTTCATTTTCTACATTTAATTTAAATCTTAAAGAAGCGTAAATTTATTGGATGATCAGTGAAATCTAAGCAGATAAATAAAAAACCCGCTTATTGTGATAACAAGCGGGTTTGGCTTACAAAAGAATAGGCATTACTCTTTTATGGGGTATCTATTATTTTTCAGAAATAGACGATTTTGTGTTTACAGTTTCATTAACTTTAACAGGTGATTTTAATGATAAATCACCACCTGCCAGTTGTTTCACTAAATCAACAGCAGATGATTTCAGATCAAGATCTGCACCGGCTTCATATTGATGACCTTCAATATTATTTAATTGAACGTTGCTACCACCTAAATCAACCTGACCTTGCTCACTTTTAATTTCAGCACCTGTAAGCTTAGTTGTACCACTTACATTTAATGAAATATCATTTTTGCTGGTTAAGGTCGAGGTTTGGGCTACAGCATCATTATCAATATGAGAGACATTGATATCGGCATTGGCGGTATGACCTTCCGCTCCAGTAACGATATTTTTGATACCGTTACCTATTGTACCAACACCTTTATCAATTTTTGCTTTTGTCTCACCACTGATACCTGTTTTATCTGCAATAGCGGAAGAAAGAGAATTGTATTTATCAGAAATAACATCTGTTGCAGATTTAATTCCTGAATCAATAGTCTCTTTGATCGTATTTTCTAACAATGATCCGCCTGCTTTGGCTGTTTTATCAACTTGGCTAGATTTAGGATCATTGTTGTGGTTGTAACCGACATTTACATCAACATTAACATGACGATCACTGTCTTTCTGGCTAGTTACTGTAAAGTCACCACCCACATTACCCGTTACATTATCCGCAGAAACATTTGCACCAGAAAGAGCGAGGTTTTTATCGCTATTTACAGTTAATGTGCCTGTTTCTACAGAGGCATTTTGGTGAGTAGATTTTTGCTGATCTTCAACGTTTACTAAAACTTTGCCACCAATATTATGGATAGAGGTTGCTGGGTTTTCTTCAGTCACTTCTTTTGGCATAGTATTGGTTTGTTTGCCATTTAAAGAAATATCAGTACCCCAATTGTTTTTGTAATCAGTTGATTGTGCTGATGTGAGTGTAGTATCTCCAGATTGAGACGTTAATTGCGTATCTTTGCTATTAACTTTAGTACCTTGAAGGTTAACTGAACTACCATTAACGGTTAAATTACCTTGGTTAGCGATTGTGCCACCTTCACGCGAGACTGTTTTTTCATCTTGCTTACCAATAGCAAATTCAGCGCCACCTAATCCATTGACAGAAGAGGATTTCTCTCCCGTTTTTTGGCCAAATCCTGCTTGTAATCCACCTGATAAGTTTTTACCTGTTTCAGTACGTTGAGATTCAGTTGCTTGGAAATCAACTTTGTTGGTGGCGGTCAGAGCAACATCATTTTCGCTGGTTAAATGAGTGCCTTGTAAAGTCAGATTATGGCCTGAGTTTAACTCAATACCTTGAGAGCCATTTACTGAACCCTCTTTTGCTGTTGTCTGATCTTTTTGATGATTTGCACCACCTGCGTTAAAGCCGCCACCATAATCTTTACTGTCTGGTGTTGTACCTACTTTCAGGTTTGCACTGCCATTTACGTTATGTTGACTTTCAGTGTGGGTATCTGTTGCTTGTGCAAGCGTTAAATCACCGCCAGCATTAATGACAGTTTTACCCTCTTGAGCATCAAACTTAGCGCCTTCATAATGTGCATCTTCGCGTACATTAATATTGATATTGCCTGCTGAGTTAAATTGGCTACCTTCAGCTTTTATTGTCGTTAAACTAGTGTCAGTGGTTTTACCTTCACCTTTAATTGCTACGGTAATGTCAGAGCCAGTTTTGGTGCTGACACCTACTTGACCACCTCCTGTTGTTTCATGGAAGGAGCCTTGGTGTTTATTTTGTGCTGCTTCACTAGTATGAGTGTTAGCAGTTAGTGCAACATCACCTTGGGTTGATTGATAATGAGTTCCTTGGTCATGTAAGGTGTTATTGCTGTCAGTATTAATTTTACCAGCAGTAATCGATGTTGAAACCGCTTGGGTATCGTTTTGTGATTTCTGACTTCCGCCACCTTTCACTCCAACTTCAACGCCCACATTAGGTGCTTCTAAGCTACTTAAGTTAGCAAGATTGCTAATGGCATCTCTAAAGGTAACTTTTTTATCAATACCTTTGTTGCTGTCTGGATTAGTAGCATCAACACCATCTTCAACGGCTTTCTTAATTGGTTTAGTGACGCCACTATAATCAAGATTAACACCCACATCGATACCTACATTTAAAGTATCTGTTTTAGATGTTGCACTATCATTGGCAGCAAGGTGATTAATATTTTCACCTGATTCTTTATAAGCGCCATCAACTTTGTGTGATGCACCTTGGTGGGTTACATCATTGTTTGCAGTGATAGTTAAATCACCTGCAACTTGAGTTTCACTACCTTTATTTTTGGTGATTTTGGTTGTTGTATGCTGTTTGTCATATTGAAAATCAGCTTTGTTACCGATTTTATCAACGCCACCAGTATAGCTAAAGCCACCTGAAATGGTTCTATCTGTACTGTCAGTCTCTTTTTTGTTTTCTGTTGAAACAAAGGCAACATTGTCACCAGAAACAGTGGCATTACCTGCTGTTGTTTTTAAGTCAGAACCAGCAAAAGTGACATCTTTATCCGCTTGAACTTTAACACTGCCACCACTGAGAGTGGAGCCAACTTGTTCTGTCTCTGTGCTATTGTTTTTATTGGATGTATGAGTGATATGAAAACCAGCGCTATATTGTTTGTCTTCAACTTCTTTAGCGTGACCAGTGATTTCTAATGATGTTTTTTCATCATTGATTTTTGTAGTTTGTTGTGCCGATTTAACGTTGATATCACCTAAAGATTCAATACCTAACTCATCAGCACTTTTAATTAGGCTACCGATGACATTGACATCTTTCCCACTGACAACAGTTAATTGCGCATCAGAAATTAATTCACTACCAGTTGAAAGTTGTTGATTAGTTTCATTTTTGTGGGAGTTTTTAGTAATATTAAAAGCTGTACCTGTGCGTTCATCCGTTTTAGTGATGGTTTCGCTAATTGCATTATCAATTACGACATCACCTTGGATTGTCTTAACAAAAGCACCTTGATTGCCTTTGATTTGGCTCCCAGTGATTTTGACACTATTATCTGCCGCAAGTAACAGTTGTCCATCTGCCGTTAATTGTGTTGAATGGCTGACTTCTTGTTTGTTGTTATTGTTCTTATTATTACCACCGCCGATCCCGCCCCAAACAACATGATTGTCGGTCACGGTTTTATCATTGTTGGTATTTTGAACATTAAGATTGATATTCTCTTTGGCGTTAACCACAACATTCTCATTAGAATGTAATTTTGTACCTTGAGCTGTTACTGAGCCTTCAGCATTTAAGCCTAGTGTTTTACCTGCAGTCAATTCACTGGCTTTTAACGTTTCTGTTTGATGGCTATTGCTCCAACTACCTGTCTCTAGACGAGAAGTGTGGTTACGTTTATAGCCATTTTCACTGCGATTTTCTTTTTCAATTAATCCATTGATATTAATATCTTTATTGGCATTAATTGCCAGAGTATTACCTGCATTAACTTTTGCACCTTCAAGTGTGACATCACCTTGAGTTGCTGTTAGTGTGGCATTGTTTTTGGCATCAATATGGCTACCAACTTGTTGCACGAGTTCTTTTTCTTTAGTGACATCATACTGCCAAGAATAGAACCAGCGATTGTCGGTATCAGTCTCTTTTTGTTGTAGCTGTTTTCCATCAACAGTTAAATGAGCGCCTTGTAATAAAATATCATCACCCATTAAATCAGAGGCTTTGATTTGGTTTTTATTATCAGCAATTAATGTGATGTTTTTACCTTTTAACTCTGTTTTTGTTAGAGTTTGGCTTGAACCACTATTATTAACTGCGATACCACCACGGTAATTTTGGTAATTTTCACTGCCATCTTTGTCGAAACTATCGTAACGAACTTGACTATCTGTTTGAATATTATCAGCTTTTACACTTAACTCATTATCAGAAACGAATTTACCTGTTAACTTAACACCACTTCCTTCTGCGGTATTAATAATACGAATACGACCAGATTGCATGCTTCCGAAGAAATAGCTATCTAGTGCAGAAGTTGGTTTTTGTGATGTAAGAATATCAAAACGTTGAGAGAAGGTGTTTTGTCCTGTTAACGCTGAAATTTCAGCAGCAGTTATTTTTCCTTTGCTATCAATACGTGGTGCTATTAAATCTAAAAGACCCGGAGCATATAAACCGTTTTTACCAATAGAAAGTAAATTGGTGTTGTTAAGTGTGCTATATCCTTTTAACTCACCGTTTTCAAACAGTGGATTACCCACGACTAAAGAAGATCGGCTTGTATTGATAAAACCACAGCCATCACAAGTGATGCCATTCGGGTTAGACAAAACATATTCCGCAGCAATACCAAAGACTTCTTGTTGACCTAATAAGAATGATGGGTTACGGCTAACAACTTCATTTAAAATTAAAGACGCGGCTTGCCCATTTAAATTACTGTTGGCATTTAATTGCCCTGCAAGTTGTGATTGCCCGGCTTCTAAGGCGTTGTTAAATACTGCGCCAGGTTTGCCTACATTAAAATCTTGATATTGGTTGTGAGAAATACCTTCACTATTTGGTGTAACGATATTAATGACTTGAGTGCCACCATTGACAGATGAAACATTCGGTCCTTGATTGCCCGAATCAGGAACAATACCGCCAGCATATGCATTTAATGATACGAAAATAATCGCTAAAGATGCAGCAAGCCTACCCGAAGGAGAGAGCTTGAAATTTTTTGAGTTCATAGAGTTTTCTCCGTTTATTGCTATGAGTGTGAATCAAAATAAATATGAAAATCTAACTAACACTTGAGTAGGGTCTTTGGTTTTATTGGAATTCGTTTGGTTGTAAAGCAAATGCCCCTTAGCAACTTCAATATCAAATTGTGCTTTTTGATATTGAAGATTTAAGCCTGAACTGAGTCCATAACCACTACGCCATCCTTCATAGTTGCCATGTTGTTGAACACGACCTGCATCTAGGCCAATTCTAGGGGTGATTGAAAAGGTATTTATTCGATAAGGATAAGAAAGGGTATTACGTAAATACCCTCCGTTATCACCAGAAAGCGTGCTTTGATCAAAACCGCGGATCGCATTTTTATCGGTTAAACTGAGCCATTCAACTCCCGGTAAGGTGTCAGGACTATATTGACCAATGAAAGCGCTATTGAATAAAAATGTAGAATCCGATAATGAAAAGCGATGTTGCCAATTGGCAAAAAGTTTAACTTTTGTAAAGCGATAGTCATTACCACCACCATTAGCAACATGAGGTGAGCCGTCTGCACCAAACCAATCAATAGCTTTTTCTGCGCTTAAATTAACACTGACAACGCCGTTGGGAATAATGTGTAAATGGTTGATGCCTAGCTCTACGGTTGTGAGTGCTGGACTATTTAGATCTAAGCGGATTTGGCTGAAATAGTTGCGTATCCGTTTATGTGTTATCTGCATGTTTAAGGTATCTATCTGTTTTTGACTACGATAAAAAGCGTAATCTCCCCTTAAACCCACTTGTGTGGTATTCCCGGACAAACGTATCGTACGTGTTTGTAATGCTTGATGAAATTCGTACTCTGAATAGCTACCAAAAGTACTTAATGTCAATGCACCATAAGGTAAAGAATAGAGTAGAGTATAAGCATGATTAAAACGTGTATTTGGATTGTCTGTGGTGATGCTAGCATTTAAGCTGATAAAATCGGATAGCCCCAAGGGACTGTCTAAGCTTGCATTCGTTCGAACTAACCAGCGTCCTGAGTTTTTTTGCCCATAATTATCACTTGAAATATTCAAGTGCCAAGGTGCTTGGCGTTGATTGGTGAGCTGAATAATGGAGCCACCTAATTGTGTACCCGGCAATATATCCAGTTTGACCTTATTGGATTGTAAACGGTTAGCTTGATCAAGTCCCTGATCAAGCTTTGACAGTTTTAGCGGTTTTCCTTCAATATGAGGAAAAAGTAAAGTTGTGTTAACACCTCGGTCACCACCCTGTATTTTTTCAATAAAGCCTTCAATAACATATAATCCAAGCTGTTGTTCTTCATTAGGGCGTAAAAATTGGACCCTGGCTGTGATATAACCATGTTGAAGGTAGTGTTGAGTTAACTCTTTGACTAATCGGTTAACGTCTGCACTTTTTATACATTGCTCTGGTATTGGTGTTAATGAATCAAGATCTTTTTCATTAAGTAAAGTAATTCCTTGAACATAAACACCATTAATAGGTAAACAATGTTCTGATTCAGTAATAAGTGTGGGGGTAGGTGAAACCTCTAATGCATTTTCTTGAAGTTGTTGATAGCGATTTTGTTCAATAAGTTGATTTATTTCACGTTGGCTATCTTGTAATGCGCGCCGCGATTCTCCCATCGAGCCTAAATAACCGGCGTCATTTGCTGTTAATCCACTGGTTGAAAATCCACTTAATAGTGTTAATAAAATAACTTTTTTTCTCATTTTACCTCAATATAAAGGTATTAATTCAAATATAAATAATATGGCTTAAATATAGTAAGATAATAATTAATGTTTTTATATTATCTTTAATTTAAAAATAATAAATACTAGTCACTCTCAATATGAAAATAAATTAAAAATCAATGAAATAAAGATAAATTTTCAACTCTTTTAATATAAAATATCGCCATAACTAAAATGATTAATATTGATAATAGTGTTAATTAAACAAATGATTCAATGGAATGCTATCTATAACATTGATTTTCATAGTTATAATCTATCATGTTATTTTTCTCTCTGTTTAAGTTAACATCAATTTTTCTGTGTTAATTAATAAAATTTCATTTTTTATTAAGAGTGTGTAAATAATGAGAGGAAGTTCTAGTAAATGAAGAAATTTAAAGTAATCCCTTTTCATTTGTTATTTGTAAGTTTATTAATGTTGTATTATGAAATAAAGATTTCATGAATTATTATTTCATTTTAATGAATAAAATAGGATTTATAAAAGTAAAGATATCATGTTTTTATTGTTAAATAATTAATCATAATTAAAAGTAAGGTTATTGGGGTTTTATTTCAATATTATGAAAATGTAATATAAATACAGGTATTACCACTTAATGATATCAATAAAAATTTAAACTATAAAAAATAGTTTATTAAA
The DNA here is from genome assembly GCF_003144375.1 of Proteus genomosp. 4 str. ATCC 51469. Taxonomy (NCBI): domain Bacteria; kingdom Pseudomonadati; phylum Pseudomonadota; class Gammaproteobacteria; order Enterobacterales; family Morganellaceae; genus Proteus; species Proteus genomosp. 4. Next base: position 348,574 of record NZ_PENV01000001.1, on the reverse strand, counting down.
AATTGAAGTAAGTGATAGTGATCACGTTAATATATTATTTATCATAAATAGTGTGATAACTGTCCAAAATATACTATTGTTATATTACTAATCGTGTTTAACTGTTATATAAATTAGCATGTAAATTGTACTATTTCCTGACTATAAGGGTTAAAGTATGTTCTCATCATTTAATGTCTTGATAATATTAAGAGGTTTCTTCAGATTGAAGAAATGGTTTAATATTGATTCTGAACTCGCCTTCTTCTTTCCTGAAAAATAATCCTTTTTTATATCTATCCAAATAATTTAATACTCTTTTTCCGTTTAATTTAAATGGAAAGATTATTTTATTTATTCGTAATTTTATAATTTAATATATATTAAAGGTATTATCATGGCTAAAAGAATTGTAGAACCATTCCGCATTAAAATGGTAGAAAAAATCCGTGTTCCTTCAAGAGAAGAACGTGAGGCTGCATTAAAAGAAGCTGGTTATAACCCATTCCTATTACCAAGTCATGCCGTTTATATAGATTTATTAACAGACTCTGGTACTAACGCAATGAGTGATCATCAATGGGCAGCGATGATCACAGGTGATGAAGCTTATGCAGGTTCAAGAAACTATTATGATTTAAAAGATAAAGCCAAAGAACTATTTAATTACGATTATATTATTCCTGCTCACCAAGGCCGTGGTGCTGAAAATATTCTTTTCCCAGTATTATTAAAATATAAACAAAAAGATGGAAAAGCGAAAAATCCTGTTTTCATTTCTAACTTCCATTTTGACACAACAGCAGCACACGTTGAATTAAATGGCTGTAAAGCAATTAATATTGTTACTGAAAAAGCATTTGATTCAGAAACCTATGATGATTGGAAAGGCAATTTTGATATTGCTAAATTAAAAGAAAATATTGCTAAGCATGGTGCTGATAACGTTGTTGCCATTGTTTCAACCGTGACCTGTAATAGTGCTGGTGGTCAGCCTGTTTCAATGGATAATTTAAAAGAAGTTTATGAAATTGCCAAACAACACGGTATTTTTGTTGTGATGGATTCAGCTCGTTACTGTGAAAATGCGTATTTTATTAAACAGCGTGATCCAAAATATAAAAATGCCACAATTAAAGAAGTTATTTTAGACATGTATAAATATGCTGATGCATTAACCATGTCAGCGAAGAAAGATCCATTGTTAAATATCGGTGGTTTAGTCTCTATTCGTGATAATGAAGAAGTCTTTACATTAGCAAGACAGCGTTGCGTACCGATGGAAGGTTTTGTCACTTATGGTGGTTTAGCTGGTCGTGATATGGCTGCTATGGTACAAGGTTTAGAAGAGGGTACAGAGGAAGAATATCTGCACTATCGTATTGGTCAGGTACAATACTTGGGCGATCGCTTACGTGAAGCGGGTATTCCAATTCAATATCCTACAGGCGGACATGCTGTTTTCGTTGACTGTAAAAAATTAGTGCCGCATATCCCTGGTGATCAATTCCCTGCTCAGGCGGTAATTAATGCTCTTTATTTAGAATCTGGTGTCCGTGCTGTTGAAATTGGCTCGTTCTTATTGGGTCGTGATCCTGCAACAGGTGAACAAAAACATGCAGATATGGAATTTATGCGTTTAACCATTGCTCGTCGTGTTTATACTAACGACCATATGGATTATATTGCTGATGCGCTTATTGGCTTAAAAGAGAAGTTTAAAACGCTTAAAGGTCTTGAGTTCGAATATGAACCACCTGTATTAAGACACTTTACTGCTAGATTAAAACCTATCAAATAAATAATACTCCACAATAATAATGGCTCTCGTGCAATGCGAGAGCCCTATCCTTATTTCAGTAAGGACTAAAAAATGGAAAATAAGTCGGTAAATAAAGAACCCTCAATTATTGTAGGGGGATTTGTGTTGGGTGGCGCCATGATCGGTGCGGGAATGTTTAGCCTCCCAACAATAATGTCTGGCGCTTGGTTTATTAACTCACTCTTTATATTGTTTATTGTTTGTTTTTTTATGTTTCACTCAGGGATTTATATTCTTGAATGTATTTCAAAATATGGGGCAGGAACAAACTACTTTCATATATCAAAAGAGTTATTGCCAACATGGGCCTGTTATCTTGCTAATGCATCTTTAATATTTGTATTATATATATTAATTTATGCTTATATTTCTGCGGCGGGTTCGATTATTTATGAGGCGTCATTATTATATGGCATTAATCTAAACCTTAGAGCAATATTTTTTGTATTCACTATCGTGCTTGGAGCAACAATATGGTGGGGAGGCGCTTGTGCTAGTCGCTTAACTTCCATTTTCTTATTTATTAAAATTGTTCTATTTGTATTCGCTTTTTCTGGTTTATTCTTTAAAGCAAGTGGCGACTTATTATTTAGCGCAACTTTTGAAGGGAAAAACCAGTTATATCTTTATCCATTTATTTTTATCATTATTCCTTATGCGATAACTTCATTTGGATATCATGGAAATGTTTGTAGCCTTTATAAGCTTTATCATGAAAATGAAAGAAAGGTTGTTAAGAGTTGTGTGATTGGTTGTGTGTTAGCGCTAGTTATTTATTTACTTTGGATGATTGGTACTATGGGGAATCTACCCCGTGAACAATTTATTACCATTATTCAAAAAGGCGGTAACTTAGATGCCTTTATTGATTCGTTATATACCGTCTTGAATAGTAAATATATTGAAGGTTTTTTATTATGGTTCTCAATTAGTGCCGTATTCTGTTCATTCTTAGGGGTAGCGATTGGTTTGTTTGACTATATTTTAGCATCACTGAAATTTAAAGATAACAAAACAGGGCGCTTAAAATCAGGTGTTTTATGTTTCACACCACCTTTATTGCTCTGCTTGCTTTTCCCTAATGGTTTCTTAATTGCAATTGCGTATGCAGGTACGGCGGCTTGTATCTGGGCAATTATTTGTCCTGCAGTTATGGCACTGAAAGCACGAGAAAAATTTCCTAACTCAGGTTTTAAAGTATGGGGTGGTAAAGGGTTAATTTATTCTGTTATTGCTTTTGGTGCTGTAGGTATTATTTGCCAAACATTAGCACAGTTTGGTTTCTTGCCTATTTATCGTTAATTAATCGATATAATCAGGGAAAGAAAACCAGAGTAGCGCCATTGGATATACGTTATAATAACGTTAAGTTGTTATAATAACTGGACTATTCAATAGGTTGCCTATAATGGATAAAAAAAAGCTACATATTGCTGCGGGTATTATTTGTGATCAAAACAATAATGTCTTTATCACCCAACGCCCTCTAAAATCGCATATGGGGGGATTTTGGGAATTTCCGGGGGGAAAGTTAGAAGATAAAGAAACTCCTGAGCAGGCGTTATTGCGTGAGTTACAAGAGGAAATTGGTATTGATGTAACACAGTGCTCGCTTTTTGAAACGGTAGAGCATGATTTTCCAGATAGGCACATCACATTATCTTTTTTCTTAGTGACTCAATGGGATAATGAGCCATACGGTAAAGAAGGGCAAGATTCAAAATGGACTTCTATCGCATCATTAAATGCTGATGATTTTCCACCGGCTAACCGCACAATTGTGGCGTTGTTACAAAAATAAAAATATATAAATGATGTAGTAATAAATAAAATAGCCACTCCAATGAGTGGCTATTTTTTATATTCTTAATCGGATCATTAAAAATCTTTAGGCTCAGATTGTGGCACTTCACTCCAGTCGTCACTGTCATTGATATCGCTTTGGCTTGGAATGCGTTTTGATTCGTCAGCCCATTCACCTAAATCAATAAGTTGGCAACGTTTACTACAAAAAGGACGATAAGGGCTACTTTCATTCCAAATAACTTCTGTTTGACAGGTTGGACATTTCACAATTAATTCTTCGCTCATCATCTCTCCTAGATTTCATTGGCGCGATAGGTGTTCATGGTAATCAACACAATGTTAGCAACAAGCAATCTCAAAGGGTAGTTCTAGCGGTATTGTTCCATTTTCACTATTAAGTGGTAAGAAGCGGATTGCATAACGATTTTTATGACCAGATACTTGAGGGTAGATCTGGTGGTCAATGGCAATTTTAAGACGTAGCAATTCACCTTCTTCAGCACTATCTTGGTAAAAACCACGATGGCTTAACGCTGGTTTAAAAGTATCTGATTGGCGAATAAGCGTTAGTAAGCTATTTAATGCATTTTGTAATGGTAACAAGCCTGTCATCCAGTTTTGTAATCTTTCATCACGGATGGTTTGAGGTAAACTTAACCACAAATGCAATGCTGGCACATCAAAGTTACAGCATCCACCAGGAATGCTTAGGCGCTGTTTGACTAAACTAATCACTTTATCTTGTTTTAAGTGCTGACCAATTCGCGGAGCTTGACTTAATACCGCTGCATTTTCGGCCAGTTCATTAATAATTTGAGTGACAATTTCTTTATCAACATTAGGAAATGAAAGCCATTGTTGTAATTTTTTTTGTCTTTTTTCTAATTCTTTAAGTAGTTCAGCACGAATTTCACCACGATCAAGCACTTCAATAAATTCTGATATCGCGCGGAAAAAAGAGAGTGCGGTAGGTAATGAATCAATTGTCCGAAAACTGTTAATTTGAATTAATGAGTTTTCAATTCTAAGCCATGAACGCATTTTTTCATTTAAGGGATGTTCGAAGATGATAGTTGTGATGTCATCACTCATGGCTGTTGTCCTGTAACGCTTGTTGAGCTAATTCTAAGTAATGCTGATGGAGTTGCTTAACTTTGCCAATTATATTTTGGCTATTATCGTGATTTTCAATAATATCATCAGCAGCGGCTAATCGTTCTTGTCTTTGAGCTTGTGCCTTTAAAATATTGAGCACTTGCTCTCGGCTTACGCCATCCCGTTTCATTGTTCTTGCTATTTGTTCTTCTTGGGTGACATCAACGACAAGAACACGAGAGGCTAAGTGAGTTAATTTATTTTCAATTAATAAAGGAACAACCCAAATAAAATAAGGGGTTTTAATTTGTTGTATTTGTCTTTGAGTCTCTTGCTGTATCAAAGGGTGAAGAAGATTATTGACCCAAGTTTTTTCTTCATCATTTTGAAAAATAATCTGGCGTAGCTGAGCTCGATTTAATGAACCATCAGGCAATAAAATGTTGTCACCAAAATGTTGATGTAGCGCATTTAGCCCAAAGGAGTGAGGTTCTACCACTAATCGAGCAATAACATCAGCATCAACAAGAGGCACACCTAATGAGGCAAAAGCATTAGCAATAGTGGTTTTACCACTACCTATTCCGCCTGTAAGAGCAACCGTATAAGCCATTGTGTTTATCTATTTTTAATGAATTAAAATTTGCTATTAGTATGGATATTCTAAAGCCTAATTTTGTTTTTATCACAAGATAATAACCGCAATATTTAGGTTTTATTCGGTTATTATGATAGATGATTTTCTGCTACCCTGACATCCTACCTCATAATCAGTAATAGAATTATCATCAATCAATCACTTAGCAAGAAAGATCACAATAGCATATTACTCATAAAATTTGTGATTCACTGTATAGTATCACCTAACTGTAATATAGGAAGATACATAGCCATGATTAATGTACCAATAATCAATGCAATTATCGCCATTAACATCGGCTCTAACCATGTACTGATAGTATTTAATTGTTCTTCAAGCTGATGATAAAACCAATCACTTAATTGTTGACAAAAATAGAGTAACTGTCCTGAATTTTCTGCACAAATGATAAATTGATGACAAATGGGAGGAAAATAAGACGCATTTTTCATAAATAAACTTAATGATTTTCCTTGCGTAATGTGTTCACTCATTTGTAATAGCTGACGTTTATAAATGGGATGTGCAAGTTGTTCTATAATAATCGTTAAGCCTTGTAATAATGGTAAACCAGCTTGTTGTGTAATACTTATTATCTGAAAAATAAGATAGAGTTGATGGTGTTTTAATAGCGTACCGAAATAAGGTAGATGAAGAAAAATAGCTTGTTCATAATAATAAAAGAGTGGTGAATAATGCCGGATAAAATGATAAAGCAATATTAGGCCAATAAAGGAAACGAGCATTATAAAAATATAGTTAGAAAACCATTTTGAGAAAGCAATTAATGCTAATGTTAAATCAGGAAGCTCAGTATTAAAGGCACTGTATAAGGATTGATATTCTGGTAAAACATATAACAACATAATACTGGTAATAGAAAATAAAATAACCAATAAAAAAAGTGGATATTTAAAAGATTTTTTGATTTTTTTAACTATTTCTTGTTGTTTTTTTAATTGTGTTATTTGAAGTGTTATGACTTCATTTAACTTTCCGCTTTCTTCGCCAATAAAAATAAAGCGTACTAATGAAAGTGGAAAATAAACGGGATAACGGCTTAACTGTTTTGATAATGTACCGCCTTGCATTAAGTTAAAAATAATATCATCTAATACACATTGCCAATGAACATAACGACACTCATTTTTTAATAGTGTTAAAGCAGGTAAAAGTGCTAAACCTGAGTGAAGTAATAATGCGAGTTGTTCAAGTAATTGAATACGATATTTTTTATCACTTTCTTGGAATATCACGATTTTGTATAAATGTATTTTTATGGGAATTTTTTGTTGCTGTGTTAATTTAATAAAAACATCATTATTTGATGATGCGAGAATGTTTCCTGAACACCATTCGCCTTGATAGCTCAATGCATCGTAATGATAAATTTGCTGTAATCTCATTCAATATCCCCCAGTGTTTGATAAACCTCCTCAAGTGTTGTTATCCCTTGTTTAATTAATAGAAAACCTGAATGGAGTAAATTATAGGGAGATGCATGTGCTTGTTTTGTTGGTTCAAAACAGTCATAGATTGCTGTTCTTCCTTTATAGCCAGAACTGCATTGCTGGCAACCTATTGCTTGCCAATTCGGTAATTCAATGATTTCTTCATTGATATTAATCTGTTTTTTATTGGGTAAGCAGGTTTTACAATGTGAGCATAAACAGCGCACTAATCGCTGTGAAATAATCAAACTAATACAAGAGTGAATAAGATCTTTTGCAATGCCTAAATTATGTAGGCGCATTAAGGTGGCATCTGTGGAGTTAGTGTGTAATGTGGATAAAACAAGATGTCCTGTTTGTGCTGTTTTTATTGCCATTTCAGCAGTGGGGGGATCGCGAATTTCACCCACCATTATAATATCGGGATCTTGACGTAATAATGCGCGTAGTATTGTCGTAAATGTGATCCCCATTTTTTCACAAATCTGAATTTGATTAATACCATCTAGTGGTAATTCGATGGGATCTTCAACACTATTTATATTACGGTTATCTTTGTTTAAATAATGTAAGCAACTATATAAAGTTAGTGTTTTTCCACTACCTGTTGGGCCTGTGACTAAAATCATACCTTGCGGTAAATTTAAATATTTTTTTAATAGTGTTAAATGAGATGGTTGAAATCCTAAATGGTTTAATTCAGGTTGTTGGAGGTTATTAATAAGGCGCAAAACGATTTTTTCACCATAAAGAGTGGGAAGTGTAGCTATTCGTATTGAATAGTTTTTATCATGATAAGACCAAGTAAATTGACCATCCTGAGGTAATCGTTTTTCTGTAATATTTAAGTTAGCCAATATTTTTAAACGCGTTACTATTTCTTCTGAGAATTCATCCGGAGGTGGAGAAAATAAATATAAATGGTTATCTATTCTGGCTCTAATTCTAAAATTGAATTGTTGAGGTTCAATATGTAAATCAGAAACACGCATTAAAATGCTATGGCGTAATAGATGTTCAATAAATTCTGTTGCTGAGTATGTGATATCCATTATTCACCTTTTTATATTTACTTTATTTGCGTTGTTTTAATACAGGAACATTCGATACGAATGTTCCCCAATATCCATAATGTATTAATATGATTTGAATATTTCAGTGCATTGCTTTTGTAACCTAGTATTAGTGGCGGAGCATTGTGTCCTCCATATAGGAAGATAATCTCCCGCATTTTTTTCTAAAGACATAACAATCGTTAGGCCTTCAAGTTGTGCTTTCCCGGTTGCATTAATGACACCATTTAATACAGATACTTCAGAAAGATATCGACTGCGAAATTGTGGTGGCATAAATGTTGAGTCAGAATCGCAATGGTGAAGTTCATTTTCATAACGACATAATTCAACGGCTGAGCGATAAGGGGAGAGCGTTTGTAAAATATCGGTTAAAGCCGCTTTTTGGATATAGCCTTGATAAGCGGGAATAGCGACAGAGCTTAGAATAGAAATAATGGCAATGACAATCATGAGTTCCATAAGGGTAAAGCCATTTTCAGATGAGTGATAATTAAGTGCGTTCATCTAGCGTCCTCCTTGATTAATAGACACTAGAAGTATGAAAAAAAAGGACTTTATTGGCGAATAGATAAAATAAAATTTGAGTAAAATATCGAAAAGAAAACAGAGTTATACAAAATTAACCTTTATTATTAAGAGAAAGTTCGCATTTATTGATGAATATGAGTTAATAAAATTATTGATAATAGCTAAAACATAGTAGAAGAGGGTTGATGTGGAAATTAAACAAGGTTGGCTTATTGATGCAAGAAAAGTACCTTCACCAAATCATGATAAAAGGCCTGAAGGCGAAGCCCCCTCTTTACTGATTGTTCACAATATCAGTTTGCCACCAGGTCAATTTGGTGGGCCTTATATTGATAGGTTATTTACCAATACGTTATCAGAGGAAGATCATCCTTTTTTTAGTGAAATAATCGGCTTAAGAGTATCTGCTCATTGTCTTATTCGGCGTGATGGTGAAATTGTGCAATATGTGCCTTTTACAGATAGAGCGTGGCATGCGGGCGTTTCTTTATATAAAGGTAGAGAAAAGTGCAATGATTTCTCTATTGGTATAGAGCTTGAAGGCACTGATAATTGTGATTTTACACCAAACCAATATCAGCAATTAGCCAAGATAACTCAATCACTTATTACGCTTTATCCTGCCATTAAAGAGAACATTACAGGGCATAGTGATGTTGCACCAAATAGAAAAACAGATCCAGGGCCTCACTTTGATTGGGACTATTTTCATAGTTTGTTAACGAAATAACAGAGATGGATGAATTAAAAACTGATTATAATGATTGTTTATTCAGTTAATTATTGCTGTCACGCTTCAGTTTGACTGTTTATGTGTTTAAAAAACGTTAAAAAATTTATTTTTAACGTTTCAGTATAATGCGATCTAGTTATCACTTTTGATGAATTTTTAAAATAATTTGTTAAAATTTGCAGGTTTTTATGATTTCGCTCAACAACTGTATGGACAGTTAGTGAATACTTTGTTACTTTATTATCCGTTATATTAAATTGGTATTACCAATTGACAACTCAATCACAAAGGTAATAGTTATCCAATAATGGCTTCCAGCAATATGGCTTATACAAAAATCCGTCAACCTAAGCTTTCTGATGTCATTGAGCAACAGCTTGAGCATCTGATTTTAGAAGGCACTCTGCGTCCAGGAGAAAAACTCTTACCTGAGCGTGAGCTGGCGAAGCAATTTGATGTATCCCGCCCTTCATTGCGTGAAGCTATCCAAAAATTAGAAGCTAAAGGTTTTTTACTTCGTCGCCAAGGCGGTGGAACATTTGTTCAGCATAATCTCTGGCAAAGTTTTAGTGATCCTTTAGCTCAACTGCTTAGCGGACATCCCGAATCTCAATTTGATCTCTTAGAAACGCGCCATGCCCTTGAAGGCATTGCTGCTTATTATGCAGCGTTACGCGGTACTGATGAAGATCTTGCTCGTATCAAAGCAAGCCATGATTGTATTTTGAAGGCCCACGAAAAGGGTGATTTGGTCGCTGAGTCTGAAGCTGTATTGCAATATCAATTAATTGTCACGGAAGCTGCTCATAATGTTGTTCTATTACATTTATTAAGATGCATGGTACCTATGCTTGAGCAGAATATCCGCCAGAATTTTGAGTTTCTTTACACTCGTAAAGAGATGTTAACTGCCGTAAGTGAGCATCGTAGTCAGATTTATCAGGCTATTATTAATAGAGAGCCAGAGGTAGCGCGTGAAGCTTCACATCGCCATTTAGCCTTTATTGAAGATGTTTTGTTGGATATGAGTCGTGAACATACTCGCCGTGAGCGCTCTTTGCGCCGGCTCCAACAACACCCTGATTTATTTTAGTAGCACAGATCCTGACCGCTGAGTCTGTACTACCTATCTCCCTGTGATTTTCAGGGATAGCGGTAATAACAGCAGGGTCTATCTTCCCGTCATATCAAATGGGTATAACGGGAAGATAGACTCCCATAACCATTAAAAACAGATAACAGATAAGGAATACACCATGTCAGATATGCTGAAAAATGACGTGGATCCGATCGAAACTCGCGACTGGTTACAAGCGATCGACTCGGTCATCCGTGAAGAAGGTGTTGAGCGTGCACAGTTCCTGATTGATCAGGTATTAAAACAAGCCCGTAATGGCGGTCTTAATATTGCTTTAGGCGGCTCTGTACACAGTGATTATATCAATACCATTCCTGCTGAAGATGAACCCGCTTACCCTGGCAATCTGGAATTAGAGCGTCGTATTCGTTCTGCTATTCGCTGGAACGCAGTAATGATGGTTCTGCGTGCATCCAAAAAAGATTTGGAACTCGGCGGACACATGGCGTCATTCCAATCTTCTGCAACGTTATATGAAGTGTGTTTTAACCACTTCTTCCGTGCTCAAAATGAAACTGATGGCGGCGACTTAGTTTACTTCCAAGGACATATCTCCCCAGGTATCTATGCACGCGCATTCTTAGAAGGTCGTTTAACAGAAGAACAATTAAACAACTTCCGTCAAGAAATTGGTGGTAAAGGTTTATCTTCTTATCCACACCCTAAATTAATGCCTGAATTCTGGCAGTTCCCAACTGTTTCTATGGGTCTGGGGCCTCTATCTGCAATTTATCAAGCTAAATTCCTGAAATATTTAAATCACCGTGGCTTAAAAGATACGACTAAACAAACTGTTTATGCGTTCTTAGGCGATGGCGAAATGGACGAACCAGAATCTAAAGGTGCAATCACCATCGCAGTTCGCGAAAAATTAGATAACCTGTGCTTCGTTGTTAACTGTAACTTACAACGTCTTGATGGCCCAGTTACAGGTAACGGCAAAATTGTTAACGAATTAGAAGGTATCTTTGCTGGTGCTGGCTGGAACGTTATCAAAGTAATGTGGGGCGATCGTTGGGATGAGCTTCTGCGTAAAGACACCTCTGGTAAACTCATTCAATTAATGAATGAAACGCTGGATGGTGATTACCAGACATTTAAATCTCGTGATGGCGCTTATGTTCGTGAGCATTTCTTCAATCGTTACCCAGAAACTGCTGCATTAGTTAAAGATATGACTGATGATGAAATCTGGGCATTAAACCGTGGTGGTCACGATCCGAAGAAAGTTTTTGCTGCATTCCAAAAAGCAAAAGACACTCAAAACAAACCAACTGTTATTTTAGCTCAAACCATTAAAGGTTATGGTATGGGTGAAACAGCAGAAGGTAAAAACATTGCTCACCAAGTTAAAAAAATGAACATGGATGGCGTTCACCATTTCCGTGATCGTTTCAATATTCCAGTTGCTGATGAGCAAATCAAAGACCTGCCTTATATTACTTTTGACAAAGAGTCAGAAGAATACAAATACCTACACGCACGTCGTCAGGATTTAGGCGGTTACTTGCCAGCACGTCGTCCTCGTTTTGAAGAAAAACTGGATATTCCGACACTGGAAGATTTCAGCCAATTACTGGAAGAACAATCTAAAGAGATTTCTACAACTATCGCATTCGTTCGTGCACTGAACGTAATGTTGAAAAATAAATCTATCAAAGATCGTTTAGTTCCAATTATTGCTGACGAAGCACGTACTTTCGGTATGGAAGGCCTGTTCCGTCAAATCGGTATTTATAGCCCGAATGGCCAGCAATATACGCCTCAAGATCGTGAGCAAGTTGCTTACTATAAAGAAGACGTTAAAGGTCAAATTCTGCAAGAAGGTATCAACGAACTGGGTGCTGGCGCATCTTGGTTAGCAGCTGCAACATCTTACAGCACTAACAACCTGCCAATGATCCCATTCTATATCTACTACTCAATGTTTGGTTTCCAACGTATTGGCGACCTATGCTGGGCAGCAGGTGACCAACAAGCTCGTGGCTTCTTAGTGGGTGGTACTTCAGGCCGTACAACACTTAACGGTGAAGGTTTACAACACGAAGATGGTCATAGTCATATTCAATCGCTGACTATCCCTAACTGTATCTCTTATGATCCAGCATTTGCTTATGAAGTTGCTGTTATCATGCAAGATGGTTTAGAGCGTATGTATGGTGATAAACAAGAAAACGTTTATTACTACATCACTACACTCAATGAAAACTACCATATGCCAGCAATGCCAGCCGGTGTTGAAGAAGGTATCCGTAAAGGTATCTACAAACTGGAATCACTGGAAGGCGCGAAAGGTAAAGTTCAGTTACTGGGTTCAGGTTCTATTCTGCGTCACGTTCGTGAAGCAGCACAAATCCTGTCTACTGAATACGGTATTGGTTCTGATGTTTATAGCGTAACTTCATTCACTGAACTGGCTCGTGATGGTCAAGACTGTGAGCGTTGGAACATGCTACACCCATCTGAAGCACCGCGTGTACCTTACATCGCTCAAATTATGAATGATGCACCAGCTGTAGCCTCTACTGACTATATGAAACTGTTCGCTGAACAAGTTCGTACTTATGTACCAGCAGATGATTACCGCGTATTAGGTACAGATGGTTTCGGTCGTTCTGATAGCCGTGAAAACCTGCGTCACCACTTCGAAGTTGATACTTCTTATGTGATTGTTGCTGCATTAGGTGAATTAGCTAAACGTGGTGAGATTGATGTGAAGGTTGTTGAAGAAGCAATCAATAAATACAACATCAACCCTGAAAAAGTAAACCCACGTCTGGCGTAAGAGGTAAAGTGAATGTCTATTGAAATTAAAGTCCCAGATATCGGTGCTGATGAAGTTGAAGTCACCGAAGTGATGGTGAAAGTGGGCGACCGTATTGAGGAAGAACAATCCTTAATTACTGTAGAAGGCGACAAAGCTTCTATGGAAGTCCCATCACCACAAGCGGGTGTAGTGAAAGAGATCAAAATTGCTGTGGGCGATAAAGTCCAAACTGGTTCTCTTATCATGATTTTTGAAGCAGAAGGTGCCGCGCAAGCTGCACCAGCTCAAGCAGCTGCTCCTGCGCCAGCAGCAGCGCCTGCAACGGCAGAATTAAAAGAAGTTCATGTACCAGATATCGGCGGTGACGAAGTTGAAGTTACCGAAGTGATGGTAAAAGTGGGCGATAGCGTTGCTGAAGAACAATCGCTGATCACTGTAGAAGGTGATAAAGCTTCTATGGAAGTTCCAGCTCCATTTGCTGGCGTTGTGAAAGAAATTAAAATCGCAACTGGTGATAAAGTGAGCACAGGCTCTCTTATCATGGTATTTGAAGTTGCAGGTAGCGCACCTGTTGCTCAAGTAGCACCAGCTCCAGCAGCATCTGCACCAGCAACATCTGCTGTGAAAGAAGTGAATGTACCAGATATCGGTGGTGACGAAGTTGAAGTTACTGAAGTGATGGTTAAAGTAGGTGATTCCATCTCTGAAGAACAATCACTGATCACCGTTGAAGGTGATAAAGCTTCTATGGAAGTTCCAGCACCATTTGCAGGTGTGGTTAAAGAGATCAAAATTGCAGTGGGCGACAAAGTGAAAACTGGCTCACTGATCATGACGTTTGAAGTTGCCGGTGCAGCACCTGTTGCTCAAGCAGCACCAGCGGCAGCCGCACCAGCACCAGCAAGTTCTGCACCAGCAGCACCTGCTAAAGCACAAGCAACTGCACCAGCAGCAAAAGAAGAATTCGTTGAAAATGATGCTTACGTTCATGCAACACCTGTTATTCGTCGCTTAGCGCGTGAATTTGGTGTGAATTTAGCGAAAGTGAAAGGTACTGGTCGTAAAGGCCGTATCTTACGTGAAGACGTTCAGTCTTACGTGAAAGAGTTAATTAAACGTGCTGAATCAGCGCCAGAAAATGCAGGTGGCGGATTACCAGGCATGTTACCTTGGCCGAAAGTTGACTTCAGCAAGTTTGGTGAAATTGAAGAAGTTGAATTAAGCCGTATCCAGAAAATCTCTGGTGCTAACTTAAGCCGTAACTGGGTGATGATCCCTCACGTAAATCTGTTCGATGAAGCAGATATCACTGAGGTTGAAGAATTCCGTAAACAGCAAAATAAAGAAGCAGAGAAGAAAAAACTGGATGTTAAGATCACTCCGTTAGTCTTCGTGATGAAAGCAGCAGCAAAAGCACTGGCAGATATGCCACGCTTTAACAGCTCTATCTCTGAAGATGGACAGAAACTGATCCTGAAAAAATACATCAATATCGGTATTGCTGTAGATACACCTAACGGTTTAGTTGTTCCTGTTTTCAAAGATGTTAACAAAAAAGGCATTATCGAACTGTCTTATGAGTTAGCTGAAGTTTCTAAGAAAGCACGTGCAGGTAAACTGACAGCTGCGGATATGCAAGGCGGATGTTTCACAATTTCTAGCCTTGGTGGTATCGGTACTACCGGTTTTGCACCAATCGTTAACGCACCAGAAGTTGCGATTATGGGACTTTCCCGTTCTTCTATGAAACCTGTATGGAATGGTAAAGAGTTCGTACCACGCTTGATTCTACCAATGTCATTATCTTTCGATCACCGTGTGATCGATGGTGCTGATGGTGCTCGATTTATCACTCTGATTAATCAGTACATGAGCGATTTACGTCGTTTGGTAATGTAATTATTTAAACCGGTGCTTAGCGCCGGTTTCTCTGATTACGATGATGGATTTTACAGTCATACATCTTAGGTTGTGAGATCCGTCATGTTAGAGCGCTTTTCAGTTTATTAACATTTCTGTAAACTGCATGCGGTATGTAAGTCTCGGTGTTAAATATGGATTTTCGTCTGACTCGCCGGACAAATAAATAATGAGGTCACGATGAGTACTGAAATTAAAGCACAGGTAGTGGTTCTCGGTGCAGGCCCTGCGGGTTATTCCGCGGCGTTCCGTTGCGCTGACTTAGGTTTAGAAACAGTTTTAGTTGAACGTCACTCTACTTTAGGTGGTGTTTGTCTGAACGTGGGTTGTATCCCTTCTAAAGCGTTACTCCACGTTGCTAAAGTTATCGAAGAAGCGAAAGCATTATCTGAACACGGTGTTGTTTTTGATGCACCAAAAACAGATATCGACAAAATTCGCATCTGGAAAGACAAAGTTATTTCTCAATTAACCGGTGGCTTAGCGGGCATGGCTAAAGGCCGTAAAGTGACTGTTGTTAATGGCGAAGCACGATTCACTGGTTCTCACACATTGTCTGTTGAAGGTGGTGAGGGTACAACTACCATCACTTTTGAAAATGCAATCGTTGCTGCCGGCTCACGTCCAATCGAATTACCATTTATTCCACATGAAGACCCACGAGTATGGGATTCAACAGATGCGCTGCAACTGAAAACCGTACCAGAGCGTTTACTGGTTATGGGTGGCGGTATCATCGGTCTGGAAATGGGAACTGTTTATCACTCTCTGGGTTCTCAGATTGACGTGGTTGAAATGTTTGATCAGGTTATTCCTGCTGCTGATAAAGACGTGGTTAAAGTATTTACCAAACGTATCAGCAAGAAATTTAACCTGATGCTAGAAACCAAAGTAACTGCGGTTGAAGCAAAAGAAGATGGCATCTACGTAACGATGGAAGGCAAAAAAGCCCCAGCAGAACCACAACGTTACGATGCAGTATTGGTTGCTATCGGTCGTGTACCTAACGGTAAATTATTAGACGCAGGTAAAGCAGGCATCGAAGTTGATGATCGTGGCTTTATCCATGTTGACAAACAAATGCGTACTAATGTACCTCACATCTTTGCTATCGGAGACATTGTTGGTCAACCAATGCTGGCTCACAAAGGTGTTCATGAAGGTCACGTTGCAGCAGAAGTTATTTCTGGTAAAAAACATTACTTCGATCCTAAAGTTATTCCATCAATCGCTTATACTGAACCAGAAGTTGCATGGGTTGGTATGACAGAAAAAGAAGCGAAAGAGAAAGGCGTTAGCTATGAAGTGGCTTCTTTCCCATGGGCTGCATCAGGCCGTGCAATCGCATCAGATTGTGCTGATGGTATGACTAAACTGATTTTCGACAAAGAAACTAACCGTGTTATCGGTGGTGCAATTGTTGGTTCTAACGGTGGTGAACTGTTAGGTGAAATTGGTCTGGCAATCGAAATGGGTTGTGATGCTGAAGATATCGCATTAACTATCCACGCTCACCCAACGTTATACGAATCAATTGGTATGGCTGCGGAAGTATTTGAAGGTAGCATCACTGACCTGCCAAATCCAAAAGCGAAAAAGAAAAAATAAGCGACTTTTTACTGGAAACAGTTTTGCTGAAAATAGCTTTACTGAAAACAGTTTACTAAAGTAGTTTAAATGATAAGGGCTAAGTTCTTTATGGAACTTGGCTCTTTTTTTATATTTTTTATTGAAATGCTGATCGCCTTCTACTGTGTGATGCTGGTTATTTTGTGTGATTGATGTTTATTTGGCCGTAAATTTTACTTTAGTGCTAATTTGGGTATGAAAAAAACTATAAAAAGTGTGGTTATTAACCAAAATCTTGGTTAAAAGTCTCTGTTATATATTTTGTTTAAGTGTTTTAATCTGAATAAGTGGATATTTGAATCTGATTAATGTTACTTTTATGTGAACGAATTAACATCGTGTTGAAGATTTGCTATGCTGATAGCCCTTAGCTGGGCATAATTTCACAACCTCTTATGTTTTATGCGAGCAAAAGATCCTCTGACCTGGCACCTTATTAACAAGGTGCAGACAGCCGGGTTATACAAAATGACAAAGAAGCGAGGAGACAGTCGTGCTAGAAGAATACCGTAAGCACGTAGCAGAGCGTGCAGCTGAAGGTGTCGTTCCAAAACCTCTCGATGCCACACAAACAGCCGCACTTGTTGAGCTATTAAAAAATCCCCCTAAAGGTGAAGAAGAATTTCTTCTTGATTTAATTGTTAACCGTGTTCCACCCGGAGTTGATGAAGCTGCCTATGTTAAGGCGGGTTTTTTAACTGCCCTCGCGAAAGGCGAAACCACATCACCTCTTATCTCGCCAGAAAAAGCCGTTGAATTATTAGGTACCATGCAAGGTGGCTATAATATTCATGCTTTAATTGAATCTCTGGATAACGACAAATTAGCCCCAATTGCAGCCAAAGCGCTTTCTCACACATTACTAATGTTCGATAACTTCTATGATGTTGAAGAAAAAGCCAAAGCAGGCAATGTGTATGCTAAACAGATTATGCAATCTTGGGCTGATGCAACGTGGTTTACTGAACGTCCAGAATTAGCAGAAAAAATTACTGTTACCGTATTTAAAGTCACTGGTGAAACCAATACCGATGACTTATCTCCAGCTCCAGATGCTTGGTCTCGCCCAGATATCCCATTACATGCTTTAGCCATGTTAAAAAATGCGCGTGAAGGGATTGAACCTGACCAACCGGGTAGTGTTGGTCCTATCAAACAAATCGAAGCATTAAATAAAAAAGGCTTCCCTCTAGCTTATGTTGGTGACGTTGTAGGGACTGGTTCTTCTCGTAAATCAGCGACAAACTCCGTGCTTTGGTTTATGGGGGATGATATTCCATTCGTTCCTAATAAACGCGGTGGTGGGGTTGTTCTCGGTGGTAAAATTGCACCTATCTTCTTTAACACAATGGAAGACGCAGGTGCATTGCCTATCGAAGTTGATGTTTCTAAATTAAATATGGGTGATGTTATTGATATTTACCCATATAAAGGTGAAATTCGTAACCATGAAACGAATGAGTTACTAGAAACCTTTGAACTGAAAACAGAAGTATTAATTGATGAAGTTCGTGCTGGTGGTCGTATTCCATTGATCATTGGTCGTGGATTAACTTCAAAAGCACGTGAATCACTAGGCTTACCCGTTAGCACACTATTCCGACATGCTAAACCTGTTGAAGAAAGCAACCGTGGTTTCTCATTAGCTCAGAAAATGGTAGGTCGTGCTTGTGGTCGTACAGGTATTCGTCCTGGCGAATATTGTGAGCCAAAAATGACTTCAGTAGGTTCACAAGACACAACGGGTCCAATGACTCGTGATGAGCTAAAAGACTTAGCTTGCCTTGGTTTCTCTGCTGATTTAGTAATGCAATCATTCTGTCATACTGCTGCTTATCCAAAACCGGTAGACGTTACAACGCATCACACTTTGCCTGACTTTATTATGAACCGTGGTGGTGTTTCACTGCGTCCGGGCGATGGTATTATCCACTCATGGTTAAACCGTATGTTATTACCTGATACTGTTGGTACGGGTGGTGACTCGCATACTCGTTTCCCTATTGGTATCTCATTCCCTGCAGGCTCTGGCCTAGTCGCTTTTGCTGCAGCAACAGGGGTTATGCCATTAGATATGCCAGAATCTGTTCTGGTACGTTTTAAAGGCGAAATGCAACCAGGTGTGACACTGCGTGATTTAGTTCATGCTATTCCTTATTACGCGATCCAAGATGGTTTACTGACAGTTGAGAAAAAAGGTAAGAAAAATATTTTCTCTGGTCGTATTCTTGAGATTGAAGGCTTACCAGAGCTGAAAGTAGAACAAGCATTTGAGCTTGCTGATGCATCAGCAGAACGTTCAGCTGCGGGTTGTACCATTAAACTGGATAAAGCGCCTATCATTGAGTACCTCCAGTCTAACATTATCTTATTGAAATGGATGATATCTGAAGGTTATGGCGATCGTCGTACTATTGAACGTCGTATTACTTCAATGGAAAACTGGTTGAAAGATCCGCAATTACTTGAAGCGGATGCTGATGCAGAATATGCCGCAGTGATCGAAATTGATTTAAATGAGATCAAAGAGCCAATTCTATGTGCGCCTAACGATCCAGATGATGCTCGCTTACTATCTGAAGTGGCAAACAGCAAAATTGATGAAGTGTTTATTGGTTCTTGTATGACTAACATTGGTCACTTCCGTGCTGCGGGTAAACTGCTTGATCAACACAAAGGTCAATTACCAACACGTTTATGGGTTGCTCCACCAACAAAAATGGATGCGGCACAATTAACGGAAGAGGGCTATTATAGCGTCTTTGGTAAGAGTGGAGCACGTATCGAAGTACCTGGTTGTTCACTGTGTATGGGGAACCAAGCGCGTGTTGCTGATGGTGCAACTGTTGTTTCAACCTCGACACGAAACTTCCCTAACCGCTTAGGTACAGGTGCAAATGTGTATCTTGCTTCAGCAGAACTTGCGGCAGTTGCGTCATTATTAGGTCGTTTGCCTGAGCCACAAGAGTATCTCGACTTTATGAATAAAGTTGATGAAACCGCAGAAGATACTTATCGCTATCTGAACTTTGATCAACTTGCTCAATATACAGATAAAGCAGACCAAGTTATTTTCCAAACAACGGTATAACGATTAATTTATTGCTTTAAACGTATTTAATATGAACAAACGGGAGGCTAATACCTCCCGTTTTTTGTTATTTTTGTCATAATAAGAATAAGGTATTTTTTTATTAAAAAAGCGGTAGCTTAATAAGGGGCGTACACCATGGACTATGAATTTCAGCGAGACCTCACTGGCGGTATACTAGCCCGTTTTTCGATGGATCATGAAGCGATAGGCTATTGGCTGAATGATGAAATTCAGGGCGATATTAGTCTGATAGATCAAATTCTTGAAGAGATGGATGGTATTAAAGGCAGTGAAAGACAGTGGGAGCTAATTGGTAAAGAATATAGCCTTTCGATTGATGATGAAGAAGTAATGATAAGAGCCAATACTTTGCATTTTGAAACAGATGAAATGGAAGAGGGCATGAGCTATTACGATAACGAAAGTATCTCTTTTTGTGGTTTAGATGATTTTGCTACCATGCTACAGAAATATCGGTTATTTATTCTGGAAAATAAAGAAAATTAACAAATACTATATATTTTTTGAATAAATCTGCCACAATATATTACTGAATTGCTATTCTTCTATTATATTTTTAAGATTTAAAAGGTGGTCTAATGAATGAATTACCTGTTAGTTTAGATGAAGCATCAGGTTGGTTTGCCGCAAATCAGGATCTCTTTATTCAATATGCTGTGAATATTGTAGCCGCATTTTTGATCTTATTTATTGGTCTTTTTGTCGCAAAAATGATCGGTAAAGGTGTCGCAAGAGTTCTTACATTGCGTCATATTGATGCTACTGTTGTGACATTTTTATCTGTTTTAGTTCGTTATACTGTTGTTGCTTTTACCTTAATTGCCGTACTAGGACGATTAGGTGTTCAAACTGCGTCGGTTATCGCGGTATTAGGTGCTGCTGGTTTGGCGGTTGGTTTAGCCTTACAAGGATCACTATCTAACTTTGCAGCGGGCGTATTAATTGTTATCTTCCGTCCGATCCGCACAGATGAATATGTCATGATTGGCTCTGTAGAAGGTACGGTAAGAGATGTACAAATTTTCTCTACCACATTACGCTCAGCCGATGACAGAATTATCGTTATTCCAAATAGCAAAATTATCAGTAGTGAAGTGATTAACTTAAGCCGTGAGCCTAATCGTCGTACACAAATTATTGTTGGTGTGGCTTATGATGCTGATATTGATAAAGTAAAACAAGTATTGGGTGATGTCGTTGCGAAAGACAAACGTATTCAACACGATAAAGGCGTAACTATCCGTTTGCATGAAATGGCACCGTCTTCATTAAACTTTGTGGTACGTGTTTGGACAACCAATGGAGATGCATGGCCTGTTTATTGGGATCTAATGGAAGATTTTAAACGAGCATTAGATGCAAACAATATTGGAATTCCATTCCCACAAATGGATGTTTATATGCATCAAACACAAAGTGCGACAGCGAAAGCAGAATAGTCTCACAGGAATAGATGACACAGAGCCACGTTAATAACGTGGCTTTTTTGTATGATAAGAAATAAGAAAGGAAGAATAATGAGATAACACAGACTATAAAAGGGATTAAGTATTAAAAATGGAGATAATCTTAAGGAGTTTCTTTTTTGTTTTTCATTATGCTGATGGCTATCTTGTTTTTTCTTTGGCGCTATTATTATTGTGGTATTCACATAAAGTAGCTAAAAAGCGAACACGTATTATCTTATTTATTACTGCATTAATTGTGGTAACACCTCATATTACTATCTGGTCTAATTTTATTTTTATTCTATTAATGAATATGGTTATTTCATCTTATTAACCTTACTGAGATTATTATTTTTATCTATTTTATGGTCATTAGTTTTTCTTATTATCAATAAGAATGATTCATTTCCTCTAATATCAAAATCCCTCTATTATTCAGCTAATATCTAACGAATAATTATTAAGGTATTTTGCATGTTTACAACTTTTTTTCAGGGTTTTTTATTGAGTGCGGCCATGATTTTACCTATAGGTGCTCAGAATGCTTTTGTTTTACAGCAAGGGAGTAAAAAACAATTTCATTTAATGAGTGCATTTTTATGCGCTTTAAGTGATGTTGTATTAATAACAGCAGGTGTTTTTGGTGGCAGTGCATTGCTTAGTCAATCAGAAACACTTTTATTATTGATCACATGGGGAGGAGTGGTATTTTTACTTTGGTATGGTTGGAATGCATTTAAAACAGCTCTTTCAAAAGATATCGAATTATCACAAAGTGAAAATCAGGTAAAAAGCCGTTGGCGTGTGATTGTGACATTAATTGCCGTAACTTGGCTTAATCCTCATGTTTATTTAGATACTTTTGTTGTGATAGGCAGTATAGGTGGACAATTAACCACAGAGCTTCGCCCTTGGTTTACAATTGGTGCGGTATTTGCCTCTATAAGTTGGTTTTTCGCATTATCACTACTTGCGGCTTGGTTTTCTCCAATATTAAGCAAAACACGCTCTCAACGCATTATTAATTTGTTTGTAGGATGTGTGATGTGGTTTATTGCTGTTCAATTAGCAGCACAAGGATGGAAAACTCTCTTTTAATCTTAAAGAACTTTACATCATATATGCTAATGTTCTTCTTAGTCCTAAAAACAGGACATTAAAATTAATTTTGTCAGGGGGTTTTTTGTGAAATTAAGAGCGATTGTATTAGCATCCGTGTTTACGCTGGGATTACCTTCCATTGCGCTAGCCGCTTCGGAGCCAGAAGGACCACATATTACAACATCGGGTAATGCGACAATTAAAGCAGCTCCTGATATGGCGACATTAAATATTCAGGTTAATGAAAGAGCAAAAGATGCGGCTCAGGCTAAGAAACAAGTCGATGAGCGTGTTGCAAAATATTTTGCCTTCTTAAAAGAAAATGGTGTTGTGAAGGAAGATATCGACGCTGCTAATATCCGTACTCAACCAAACTATGAGTATGATAAAAAAGCAGAGCGTTCGGTGATTAATGGTTATACAGCAACACGTACTGTGAATGTCAAAATTAAGAAATTAGAACAGCTTAATACGTTACTTGATGGCGCATTAGCGGCTGGTTTAAATGAAATTAATAACGTTGAGTTTGGCGTAAATAATCCAGAACAATACAAAGTAAAAGCACGAGAAGTAGCCATTAAAAATGCCATTGATCAAGCAACCTCTGTTGCAAAAGGTTTTGGTGCTGATTTAGGTGCAGTCTATAGTGTAAGCTATCGTGCGCCAGAAGCGACACCTTATCCAATCGCACAAGTACGTATGGATGCAATGGCATTAAAAGCCCAAGCACCAGCGGCAGTGCAAGAAACTTATGAACAACAAAGTATCGAATTTAAAGATTATGTAGATGTTGTTTTTGAACTAAAACGCACTAAATAATTATGTTACGGTAAAAATAAAATAGGCTTCTTAGAGAAGCCTATTTTTTGTGTTAAAAGATGAAATAACCGTGTTACTCTTCACCTTGTTTTAAAACCTTACGGCCAAAATCAATCAGTGCATCTGTCACTTTTCTCATCGTTCTACTTTCTGGTGCAAAGCGATGCCAATAAAGCATACGCCGCTGGCAAAGTCCCGGAGTTAAATCAACCAGCTCTCCACTCTTTAACTCATTAGCAATTTGTAGATGAGGGATCATGCAACATGTCGAACCTTGTTTTGCTAATTGCACAAATGCTTCAGAAGAATTAACGATATGGCAAGGTACGCTACCCGGAGATAAACCAAAGTTTTGCTGTAAAAATGCTTGATGCATATCATCAAGATGGTCAAATGCGACTGCAGGGGCTTTTAATAACGATGACTTAGTTACGCCATTTGCAAAATAACGCTGAGCAAAATCAGGAGAGGCCACAAATAGATAATCAAGAGCGCCTAATTGATCAACAAGGCAACTTGGTAATGCTTGTGGTTGAATACTGATTGCACCAACTACTTCGCCTCTTCTTAAGCGCTCTTGTGTTCGCGTTTCATCTTCAACTTGTATATTAAGCCGAATAGGCAGTTGTGTTAAAACTGGGTGCAAAGCGGGTAATAACCACGTTGCCAAACTATCAGCATTCACCGCCAAAGAGAGTAAAAGCGGTGTGGAGCCACTATTTTCATCACCCAACCATTGTTCTTCAAGTAATTCTACTTGATGCAATAATGCCAATAGTTTTTGCCCTTGCTCTGTGGGTTGAGGGGGAACAGTTCGCACTAATAATGGTTGGCCGAATAAGTTTTCTAATTGTTTAATACGCTGTGAAACGGCAGATTGTGTAATACATAACTTTTGTGCAGCTCTTTCAAAACCACGTTCGCGAATGACGGCATCAAGGGCTTGTAATGCTCGATAATCAGGGCGTTTCATTAACAGACTCTCTTTGATTTTATATTCTGTTGCTTACTATGCCATATTTTTTGTTGTAATGAGTTAAAATGTTGCTTCTCAGTTTTTGATGTGTCTCGTGCTAGTTTTGAATGCAATATGCTATTCTTAGTCCATTAACGTGATAAATAAGGTTTTTTTAAATGACTCAGGATGAATTGAAAAAAGCAGTGGGTTGGGCGGCGCTTGAATATGTAAAACCCGGTACTATCGTGGGAGTAGGAACAGGCTCCACAGCTTCTCATTTTATTGACGCATTAGCGACAATGAAAGGTCAAATTGAAGGTACGGTTTCAAGTTCAGAAGCATCAACAGCAAAACTAAAAAGTTACGGCATTCCTGTTTTTGACTGTAATGAAGTCGATTCTTTAGATATCTATGTTGATGGTGCTGATGAAATCAACCACCATATGCAAATGATCAAAGGTGGCGGTGCGGCATTAACGAGAGAAAAAATTATTGCAGGTGTAGCAAAAACATTTATCTGTATCGTTGATGAATCTAAACAAGTGGATGTATTAGGTAAATTTCCTCTACCTGTTGAAGTTATTCCAATGGCGCGCTCTTATGTAGCTCGTGAATTGGTTAAATTGGGTGGTTTGCCTGAATATCGTGAAAACGTGGTAACAGATAATGGAAACGTTATTTTAGACGTTCATAACTTAACAATTCTTAACCCTATTGAACTGGAAAATAAAATTAACAGTATTCCAGGCGTGGTTACAGTAGGATTATTTGCTAATCGTGGTGCAAATGTCGTTTTAATGGGAACATCTGAAGGCGTTAAAACTATTAAGTAAGATGACTAAAAAGAGGTGGCGATGGCGACCTCTTTTTAAAATTATTTTAGAAACTGCAAATTCAGTGATA
Organism: Proteus genomosp. 4 str. ATCC 51469; assembly: GCF_003144375.1. Taxonomy (NCBI): domain Bacteria; kingdom Pseudomonadati; phylum Pseudomonadota; class Gammaproteobacteria; order Enterobacterales; family Morganellaceae; genus Proteus; species Proteus genomosp. 4. The sequence goes on along the minus strand of NZ_PENV01000001.1, from coordinate 323,646 downwards.
TATATCACACCATAGTTATATCTCTCTTTAAAATCCTGCCTTTTTCAAAGTCAAAATCATTTTACTCGGTAGAAAATCGCTTTCTTTATCGCTTATTCTGTCATCACTGCAATCGGTTGTATTGCCACAAACTCTATTTTTGTTATGTTGTTGAGACAGGATTTTGTTTTTCATTAAATGTAACAACGATAGGGCAGGGTAAATGGTCAAAGTATCTTTGGAAAAAGAAAAGATAAAGTTTCTACTCCTTGAAGGTGTGCACCAAAGTGCAGTAGAAAATTTAAGAGCTGCGGGTTATACCAACATTGAATATCACAAAGGTGCGTTATCGGACGAAGAATTAAAAGAAGCTATCCGTGATGCACGTTTTGTTGGTCTTCGTTCCCGCACTCATTTAACAGAAGAAATTTTTGCAGCCGCTGAAAAATTAGTTGCTGTAGGATGCTTCTGTATTGGGACCAATCAAGTTGATTTAGATGCGGCAGCTCGTCGCGGTATCCCTGTTTTCAATGCGCCTTTCTCAAACACTCGTTCCGTGGCTGAGATGGTGCTAGGTGAATTACTGTTATTACTGCGCCGTATTCCGGAAGCCAACGCGAAAGCACATCGTGGTGTTTGGGATAAGCAAGCCAAAGGCTGTTTTGAAGCGCGTGGTAAAAAACTAGGTATTATTGGTTATGGCCATATTGGTACACAGTTAGGTATTTTGGCTGAAAGTGTCGGTTTAGATGTTTATTTTTATGACATTGAAAATAAACTGCCACTGGGTAATGCAACACAAATTCGTCATCTGTCTGAACTATTGAATATGTGTGACATTGTCAGCTTGCATGTACCAGAAACACCATCAACAAAGAATATGATTGGTCATGAAGAAATTCAGCGCATGAAACCAGGTTCAATTCTTATCAATGCTTCTCGTGGTACAGTGGTTGATATTCCTGCATTAGCACAAGCGTTAGAATCAAAACATTTATCTGGTGCTGCCGTTGATGTGTTCCCATCTGAGCCAGGTGCAAATAACGATCCTAACGATCCGTTTGTCTCTGAACTTATTAAATTCGATAACGTGATATTAACGCCACATATCGGTGGTTCAACACAAGAAGCGCAAGAAAATATTGGTTATGAAGTTGCAGGTAAATTAGCTAAATATTCAGATAATGGTTCTACGCTATCTGCGGTTAACTTCCCTGAAGTTTCATTACCAAGCCACGGCGATGATGTAAACCGTTTACTGCATATTCATGAAAACCGCCCAGGTATGATGAATAGCATCAATAATGTGTTTACTGAACAAAACATCAACGTGGCAGCACAATTCCTGCGAACTTCAGGCAATGTCGGTTATGTTGTGATTGATATTACAACGCAAACCAAGGCTCAAGCAGAGTTAGTGTTGCAAAAAATTAAAGCATTACCTGGTACTATTCGTGCTCGTATGCTGTACTAATTATTGATGTAATCATCAGTAAAATATTGAAGGCTCGGTATTTCGAGCCTTTTTTGTTTTTTAAACATTATTATTGAATTTGCTGTTTCCATAATTGGTAATAAAGCGCTCTATTTTCAAGCAAATTCGAATGTGTTCCTTCTTCTAATATCCGTCCTTTATCCATGACATAAATATAATTTGAATGTGCTAAGGTATTGAGGCGATGTGCAATACTAATCACGGTTCTGTTTTTACAAATCTGAGGTAAATTTGCCAAAACTTGCGCTTCAGAGATGTAATCTAATGCTGATGTGGCTTCATCTAAAATAAGAATACGTGGGTTTGTTAATAAAGCTCTTGCCAGTGCAATACGTTGACGTTGCCCTCCTGATAAATTAGCTCCTCGCTCTCCGACTTGAGTGTTAAATCCTAAAGGAAGTTGCTCAATAAACTCTAGAGCGCCTGCAAGTTGGCATGCTTCTATTAATTCTCTTTCATTTGCATTGGGTTTTGATAAACGAATATTTTCGATAATAGATCCACTAAATAAAAAACTTTCTTGTAGAACAATACTAATACTTTGGCGTAATGAGAGAGGATCAGCGATAGCCAAATCCATGCCATCAATATAAATTTGTCCTTGTTGAGGCGTATAGAGACGTTGAATTAAACGTGTAACGGTACTTTTTCCTGAGCCAGAGCGACCTGTAATACCAATAAATTGTCCAGCAGGAATAGAAAACGAGAGAGATTCAATAACATCTGGCGTATGAGCGGTATAACGAAAATAGACATTTGAAAAATCAATACACCCTATGATTTTGGGTACTGTTGCTAATCCATAATATTGATGTTCTGTCGGCGTATTTAAAATTTCACCGATACGACGTAGAGAAATCGTTGCTTGTTGAAAATCCTGCCAGCATTGTGCTAAACGTAAAATAGGTTGTGTGATATGCGCAGTAAAGAGATTAAAGGCAATAAGTTCACCCACGGTCATTTGTGCATTAATAATTAAATTAACACCTTGCCACAAAATAATCGCTATTGTGATTTTATGAATGATAAATATAAGCTGCTGAGCTAATAAAGTTTTTTTAGTAGCTGAAAACCGTTTGTTAATATGGTCGGTGAGTTTATATTGCCATTTGTCGATAAAGAGATTTTCTGTTGCTGTAATTTTGATAGTTTCTATACCGTTCATTGTTTCGGTTAATAGGCTGGTATTATCAGCATTAGCTTGATATTCCTGCTCAACCCAATAACGAATAAGAGGGCCAAGGATCAGCCAAAGTGTAAAATAAACAATTAATGCCCCTAACGTTACCCAAGTTAATGGTGCGGAATAAGTAAACATTACAGAAATAAACACAATAATAAAAATCAGATCGAGCACTAACATTAATGCGGAACCAGTAATAAATTGACGAATATGTGAAAGCTCTTGAATACGAGCAATTATTTGGCCTGACTGTCTCTGATTAAAAAAAGAACTCGGTAAGCGAATAAGATGCTGATAAATTTTTCCTGAAAAATCGGCACTAAATTGGCAAGAAATAAATACATACAATTTGTCTCTTAGAAAAAGATAAACAGGTTCGGTAATTGCTATTAAGAGTAATAAATAACCCAATAGATGTAAGTTTGATAAATTTCTTCCAGTTAATACCTTATCAATTAATGTTTCAAAAATTAAAGGGTTAACTAATGCGAAGAGTTGGCTACAACATGATAAAATAAAAATCAGTAAGAGTGATTTTTTTTGTTTTAAAATAGTAGAAATAAACCAATTAATATTAAATTTATTACGCAATGACGTGTGTTGTTGGTTGCTTATTAATACTATACTTAATTTTTGTTTTTTATCTATTCTATATTCAATAGTACTATTTCTTTCGAGATCGAATATTATCAAAAAATTTTCATTTTTTTCTTTTAAAACATACCATTTGTTATTTATTTCAATAAGGATATCAATAAGATGATGTTTTTTACTCTCATAATCAATAATATCGAATTTACATTTTAAATTAAGTAATTGAGCTGCTTCTAAAATATTCCATTCATTAAATGAAGTGTCATTTCCAAGAAAATGAAAAATGTTCTCCCTTTTTATATTTCTATTATTTTTTTTAGAAAAGTAAATTAATCCATCAATAATAGAGCAAGGGTATTGTTTCATTTTTGCTACATTGGTTATATTTTTCATGATATTAAATACCCAATCCTATTTTTCAGTCAGTGCGTTATATCGATAAACTTCTATTGGGCTTAAAATATAATCAATAACTCGGCGTTTATCCGTAATTATCTCGGCAACTAAAGACATCCCCGGAGTAAGTTGATAATATTGATTATTCTTTTCAATGGTTTGTTTATTTAATTTAATTGTAGCGGGGTAAACTAAACCTAATTGTTCATGTTGAATAGAATCTTTAGCGATATTAATAATTTCCCCTTCAATTGTGCCATAACGAGTATAAGGAAAAGCATCTATTTTTATCATCGCTTTTTGTCCTATGTGAATAAAACCGATATCTCTATTGAGAAGATTAACCTCTGCAAAATTCTCTTGATGATCGGGTACTATCGTCATGACACTTTGTGAAGGTTGTAATACACTGCCAAGTGTATAAATAGAAATTTGTTGCACTGTTCCTGTAATGGGCGAACGTACTATTTTGAGTTGCTGTCGCTTTTGGAAATGATTAAGATTTTGAGTATAAATTAATAACTCGCTCTCATATTTCTTATACTTATCATGCCATTCTAGTTTTTTTTGTTTTTCTAATTGATTTAAATTTTTATTTAATTGTTGTTCTTGGCTTTTAATAATATGTAATTCTGCATTTTTTATTGTTATTGAACGATTTATTTCTAATAATTCTTTTTCGCTTTCAAGATATTCCATCTTGCTAATTATTTTTTTATTGTAAAGATTTTCTCTAATAATAAATCGTTGCTTTATGTTTTTTTGTATTTTTTTTAAAGACAATAGATCATTGTAAGTTAATGTTTGATTTTTATTATTTACTTCAATTTCGGTTTCTAATACATTTATGTTGCTATCAAATTCATCTTTCTCTTTCTGATAACCTAATAAGATTGATTTTTTTATTTTATTATCTAATTTATTAAAATGATAAAGATTTTTAGGTGATACTTCTTGGCTCAAGGCTTGATAGCGAATTTTAAGTAATAGTAGATCATCCCTTTTTTTTCTTATGCCTTTAATTTCCTCATCAATACCCAATATATCAAGTGTTAATAAAGCATCACCTTGATTAACTTTTTGCCCATCTTTTACATGAAGAATAGCCAATCGACTAGACTCATGTATTTGAATTATTTGGGAACGTCCAGTAACGACAAGCTTACCCATTGCAGGGGATTGCACATCTAATTTCCCAAAATAAACCCACAAAATAAAAGCCACAATACTGAGTGAAATGATAGAAGCAATATAACGGCTATAAGGGGTCAATGGTTTTTCTATAAGAGCTATATGATTAGGATAAAAATCATAGTAGAGCGACTTTTTATTAGGTTGAAAGACCGTCGATAATAAGTGTTTTATATTTAGTTTCATGCTCAACATCCTTGTTGAATTTGCCAAAGTTTTTTGTAATCACCATTATTTTTAATTAAAACTTCGTGTCTCCCTTCCTCTACAATTTGTCCTTTATTTAACACAATAATACGATGACAATCTCGTATTGTTGACAGACGATGGGCAATGATAATTACGGTTTTATTTTGTGTAATAAGTGGAAGGTTATTTTGAATAATCGTTTGAGAATCATCATCTAACGCGCTGGTGGCTTCATCAAAGATCAAAATTTTAGGTGATGTTAATAAGGCTCTAGCAATAGCAATACGTTGACGTTGCCCTCCTGATAAGGAAGTTCCTCCCTCGGTGATCAAAGTGTCATATCCTAACGGTAATTTTAAAATAAACTCATGTGCGCCTGCGATTTTTGCAACATCAATCACTTCTTCTAAAGAAGCTTGAGGGTGCATCAGTTTAATATTGTCAAAGATCGTTAAGTGAAATAAAAAATTTTCTTGTAGTACAAAACCAATTTGTTGGCGTACACACTTTAAATGAAGCAGTGATAGCGGAATATTATCAAATTTTATACAACCTGATTGTGGTGTATACAGACCCGAAATCAGACGCGCTAAGGTGCTTTTCCCCGAACCGGAAGTTCCCACAATACCAATAACTTCATGTTTTTTTATCTGTAATGAAATATTGCGTAAAATAAGTGGTGTATTATTTTGATAACAGAAACTTACGTTATCAAACGTAATGTCACCTTGAAGTTTGGTGTTTGAGCCTATGATATTTTGCTCATTAGGTAGATTAAGAATATCTTGTAAATTATAAATGGCTGTTTTTGTTCTGATATATTTTCCCCAAACATCAATAGCGACTGCTAAAGGTTGTAGGCAATATCCTAGTAGCATAATAAAGGCAATTAGCTGACCAATTGTCATTGAGTGTGAAATCACTTCATAAGCACCTAGCCATAGCAGTAATGCTGTTGTTGTTTTATTGATAAATAGCACAATGAAGCGAGAGAGTGAGTCTATACTCTGAAGTGTTAAATTTTTACAGGTAAGCTGATGAATTTGTGTATGCCATTGTTGTGTAAATCTAGGCTCCAGAGAAAGGCTTTTAATGGTTTCGATGCCACTTAAACTTTCGGTAAGAAATGCCGTATTAGTCGCTATTTTTTGATAAAGCTGTTGAACGGCTTGTTCTATCTTTGGGGCAAGCAATTTAGCCAAAATAAAATAAAGTGGAAGGGTTGCCATAAAAAATAATGTTAGCTTTATTGATAAAATTGCCATGACAAAGATAAATATAAAGATAAAAGAAAAATCGACAAATAACATTAATAATGTATTGGTGATAAAATTTCTAATAATATCTAACTCTTTTACTCGAGTTACAATGATCCCTGTTTGTCGAGACTTAAAGTAACTTATGGGTAATTTTAATAAATGGTTAGCCATTTTTAAACTTAAGCTGATATCAATTTTATTTGCGGTATGATGATATATATATTCTCTAATGCCTTTCAAAGTTCCTTCTGAAATAGCAATAAAGATCAATCCAACCACTAATACATCAAGTGTTGATAATGCTTGATGTACAATTACTTTGTCCATAATGATTTGTGTAACTAAAGGACTAGCCAAAGATAACAACTGTAAGATTAATGAATAGAATAAAACACGATAAAAAATAGCTTTGTAGCGTATGAATATAGGGAAAAACCAATTGATATCAAAATAATGTTGTGCTTTAAAATCAAGATAATAAGCATGGGTTATATTTATCTTAATGATTTTATCTTTATTAACTTTCTCTATTTTATGAGTTTGATAATTATAAATAAGAAAATCATTTTTATTTTGTTTTAATAATATGAATAAATTTTTATTTTCGTCATAAAAAATAATTTTATGATTAAGTTGTTTTTTAAATATAAGTGATAATTTTATTCTTTTAAATTTAAATCTATATTCTTTTTCTAAATCCTTTATTGTGTGATTGTTTTTTATTTCTATTTCTTTGTTTTTAGTTAGGTTGATAATAATGTTAATGCATTTTATAAGATGAACATCTTTTTCATTTTTCATTTAAATAAGAATACCTTTAGATTGGTTGGGGTATAAAAAGGTATTTAAAGTTTTTTCTAAAATAAAAAATATAAAAAAACACAGATAATGTTCGGTGTTTTAAAATGAGTTGTTCAGAATATTAAAAATTCCATATTTTTTCTGGAGTGATGATCTCAGGTAATGGAACATCCCAATTTGCAATAGGGAGATGTTCAACTTGTTGGCAAGCATGAGCAAGCCCTATTGGATAAAATGATTTTTGTTGCCAGTTTTCTAACGTTCTATCGTAAAAACCGCCTCCCATACCTAATCGTTGGCCTTGAGCATCAAAAGCCACTAATGGTGTAAAAATAATATCGATATTATCTGGGGGAATAACTGCATTTACATTTAAAGGCGGTTCTGAAATTGCAAAGCGATTTTTCACTAAAACAGTGGTTGGTGTATAACGTAAAAAGAGAAGATGATGGCGATGAAAAGGGTGTAAAACGGGTAAACAAATCTGTTTCTTCATTGCCCATAATTGTGAAATTAAAGGTGATGTATCAATTTCACCATCAAAAGAGAGAAATAAGGCAAGGGTGTGTGCATGTTGGATTTTGGGATGACTGAGAACGCGTTTACATAATTGATGTGCAGCTTGCTGTTGCTGTTGTGATGTGAGTAAACGTCGTTTTTGGCGAATTGCTTTACGTATCTCATCTCTTTGTTGAAACAGTGACGTCTGAGTCATTCATCAATCCATCAATAAGTAGTGGTCATTAAGTGGGAATTATCATTTTAGTCAATTTATCACACTTTAGAGGTAAGAAAGCGGAGAAGTTGAAAAATTAAGGAATTAGAAGCATAAAAAAAGTTCTAAATATTAAGTATTTATAAAATACTCAGTATTCAGAACTTTAGTAGAGGTCTCCAAGATGCCGCCGTAGGCTGTAACCCTTGAACCCATGGTCCAAGGTGAACATAGTGTTGTTACCATTAGGCTGCCTGAACGAATCAGGTATGCTCACAAGTAACAGATCACCACATTCTATGTGTTTCGAATATCGGCTCAGGGGACTGGCCCACTGGCAAACATCTCAGAGAAATTTGGTGGATGCTGTTAAGCACCTTATCTATGAACTATTGTATTATTTTAATTGTAGAAAGCAACCTATTATCTGTGAATTTCGTGGCGTACGCATGCTTTCTGAACAAATCTACTTCGCAGTTGAAAAAGTGCGATCGTGGTGCTTGCCTTGATCGTGTAAAGCTTGTTCAATAGATTGTTGTAGCATTTTTATCTTCTCTTCCATGTTGTAGGCATAGTCTCTAGTTTTTAACTTTTCTTCTGCCAACTCATGACTCATATTTAATGCCACGATAAAAATTAAGTGCTCTGTATTGGAAACACCACTGCGCTCTTTGAGATCTTGTAATCGTTGTTCAAGTTCAGCAGCAGAAGCCAGTAAAGCATCTTTTTGTTCTGGTGGGCAATTGACACGTAATGATCGCCCAAAAATTTGAAGTTCAACGGGTTGTGCGGACATGATTCCTTCCTGACATAAAATCTGTGCTACGTGTTGAGTAGTGTATACGGTTATAACGCTGTATTAAACGCTATTACTACAAAAATTCCAATGATTAACATGGCTTAACTGGTACAGCGACTTCTATTGATGGTAGCATATCTTGAACTATTCCCCTAAATGCGACGTTTATTCTTATGTCAAAACAAAACACATTACCAAATTATCAATCTATTGATGCTTTATTACAGCAACATACTGTGCCTTTAACGGCAGCTGAAATGCACGGATTGATTACAGGATTTATTTGTGGCGCTGTGCGCGACAGCAGTTGGAAAACCTTATTGCATGATTTAACCAATGAAGGTTTAGCTTTCCCTAAAACGTTATCAGACCCACTCGAAGCGCTTTATCACATTACTTATGAACAACTTGATGACAGTGTATTTAACTTCTCAATGTTAGTTCCCGATGAATCCGAATCCGTTTTTCTAAGAGCAGATGCTCTTGCAGGGTGGGTTAATCATTTTCTTTTAGGCTTGGGTGTTGCACAACCTAAATTATCTGAGCATAAAGAGTTGACTGAAGTTATCACCGATTTACGTAATATTGGTGCGCTAGGTTATGAAGAAGATGAAAACCAAGAAGAACTTGAAGATGCGCTAGAAGAAGTTAGCGAATATGTGAAAGTATCTGTTCAACTTTGTTATATCACATTTGTCGCACCAAAAGACAAAGAAAATAATGAACAAAATGAGCAACGTATACTACATTAATGGCATCATTCATTAGATAATCATAAAGATAAACGAAAGACAGGAGTGGGTATGAATAAGCAAGAATTTTTATCCCGTCGTCAGGCATTATTAGCTCAAATGAAGCCTGCGAGTGCCGCCATCTTTTTTGCCGCACCACCAGCGCAACGTAATGCGGATAGTGAGTATCCTTATCGCCAGCATAGTGATTTCCTTTATCTAACTGGTTTCAGCGAACCTGAGGCTATTCTTGTACTGATTAAGAGTGATGAAACACATAACCATAGTGTGCTCTTTAATCGTGTAAGAGATTTAACGGCTGAGATCTGGTTTGGTCGTCGTCTTGGACAAGAAGCTGCGCCTGAAAAATTAGGTGTTGATAAGGCACTTCCTTATGAAGATGTTGGTGAGCAACTTTACCAATTATTAAACGGATTAGATGTTGTTTATCACGCTCAGGGCGAATATGCATTTGCTGATGAAATCGTTTTTAATGCATTAGAAACCTTAAGAAAAGGCTCTCGTCGGAATTTAAAAGCGCCTCAAACTATTATTGATTGGCGTCCTCTCGTTCATGAGCAACGTCTCTTTAAATCTGACTTTGAACTTGAATTACTGCGTAAGGCAGGAAAAATTACAGCGTTAGCACATACTCGAGCGATGCAAAAATGTCAGCCGGGTATGTATGAATATCAGCTGCAAGGTGAAATAGAACATGAGTTCGTTTCTCACGGCGCTCGTTTCCCTTCATATAACAGTATTGTAGGGAGTGGTGAAAATGGGTGTATTCTTCACTACACCGAAAATGAAACCAAAATGCGTGATGGGGATTTAGTACTCATTGACGCAGGCTGTGAATATGAAGGTTATGCAGGTGATATCACTCGTACTTTCCCTGTCAATGGTAAATTTAGCCGTCAACAACGTGAAATTTATGACATTGTATTAAAATCCATCAATGTATCTTTGGAATTGTACAAACCTGGTACAAGCATCAAAGAAGTCACTGAGCATGTCGTGTATATCATGGTCGAAGGATTGGTTAAACTGGGCATTATGCACGGTGAAATTGAGCATCTTATTGAAACCAAAGCTTATCAGCGTTTCTTTATGCATAGCCTAAGCCATTGGTTAGGCCTTGATGTTCATGATGTTGGACATTATGGCACAGATCGTGACCGTATTTTAGAACCAGGCATGGTGCTGACTATCGAACCGGGATTATATATCGCGCCAGATGCCGATGTTCCACAAGAGTATCGCGGTATTGGTATTCGTATTGAAGATGACATTGTTATCACTGAAACGGGTAATGAGAACTTAACGGCATCTGTCGTTAAAGATCCTGATGAAATTGAAGCTCTGATGGCAGGAAAAATTTAAGGCTAAAATCAGTATGAATGTGATTATTGTGGGTGGTGGAATGGCGGGTGCAACATTAGCACTGGCTCTTTCTGCATTAAACAAAGGCAATATTTCAATTTCGTTAATTGAAGCAAGAGAGCCTGATAATGGGCACCCTGGATTTGATGCAAGAGCGATTGCATTGGCCCATGGAACCGCAAAGCGGTTATCACAAATTGGGCTTTGGTCGACATTAAAACCTTTTGTTACCCCCATTAATCACGTTCATGTCTCAGATAGAGGTCATTGTGGTTTTGTTAATATTCATGCACAAGACTATGATATATCCGCTCTGGGTTATGTGATTGAGCTGCATGACGCAGGACGGCAACTCTTTGCCAAGCTAAAAAAGCAATCTAATATCACGCTTTATTGCCCTGCTAAAGTTGAACAAGTTCAGCGTAATATAGACTGCGTTGAGGTAACGCTTGATAATGGTACGCAATTAACAGGTGATTTACTGATTGCAGCAGATGGTACAAATTCGCCTATAGGCCACCAATGCCATATTCAATGGCAACGTGAGCCTTATCATCAAGTCGCCGTAATTGCTAATGTCAAAACAGAAATAGACCCAGAGGGAAAAGCCTTCGAGCGTTTTACTGAATTTGGCCCATTAGCAATGCTACCGATGAGTGAAGGACGTAGCTCATTAGTGTGGTGTCATCCGATTGAAAAATGGGATGAAATTTCACGGTGGGATGATGAAACAACCATCGCACATTTACAACGTGACTTTGGCTGGCGTTTAGGAAAAATAGAGCATATCGGTAAACGAAATTGCTATCCTTTAGCGCTACAAAAAGCCAATCAAATTATCAGTCACCGTTTAGCCTTAGTAGGCAATGCATCACAAACACTCCATCCTATTGCTGGACAAGGCTTTAACCTTGGTTTACGTGATGTTATGACACTCGCCAATACGCTCACTCAAGCGATTAATACTAAGACTGATATTGGTAGTTATCGAGTGCTCTATCAATATCAACAACTTCGCCAACAAGATAGAGAAAAAACAATCTCTATTACTGATGGGTTGGTGAAAGTGTTTGCAAATCGTTGTGTGCCACTGATTGTTTCTCGCAACTTAGGATTAATGACGATGGAGTTGCTCCCAATGATGAGAGATAAATTGGCGCATCAAACACTGGGCTGGACAGACTAGAGCGTGTTGATCTTTGATGGTCAATTTTCATCGAACCTATAAGGCTGTTTTTTAACGTCTATTTTTATTTTAAGTGGTCATTGTTAATATCAATCAATACTTAAAATAATAGATAGGTTGCTTTATAAACTTTTTTTGTTTTAAAAATAAGCAGAAAAGAACAGCGCGCTCTAAAATAATCGCTTTTTAGGATATTTTATTATGAAATCATTTGATGTTGTTATTGCTGGTGGTGGAATGGTTGGGCTTGCATTAGCCAGCGGATTACACGGGTGTGGATTACGTATAGCGATAATAGAAAATCACCCAGTAACAAAACATTTTCACCCGCAAGATGATTTTTCATTACGGGTATCCGCTATTAATACTGCCAGTGAGATGTTGCTGAAAAAATTAGGTGTTTGGGAAAACTTAAATGCTTTACGAGCAACGCCTTACCAAGGTATGGAAGTTTGGGATCAAGATAGTTTTGGTCGTATTGAATTTTCGGCACAAAAAGAAGGGTTCAGCCATTTAGGCTCTATTATCGAAAATAACCTTATTCGAGAAGTGCTTTGGCAAAAATGTGAAAGTCACAGTGATATAACCTTCTATTCATCGACACAAATTGAACGTGTTGTTTGGGGGGAAAATGATGCATTTATTACCCTTAATGATGGTGAAATGTTGACGGCAAGATTAGTTGTCGGGGCCGATGGTGCTAATTCATGGTTACGTAAACATGCAGATATTCCTCTGACTTTTTGGGATTATGAACACCATGCATTAGTCGCGACTATCCGTACTGAACAACCTCACGACAATGTTGCTCGCCAAGTCTTCCATGGTGAAGGTATTTTAGCATTTCTACCTCTTTCTGATCCTCATACTTGTTCTATTGTTTGGTCTTTACCAAGCCATCTAGCTGAACGCTACAAAAATGCAGATAAAACCTTATTTGAGCGCACATTAGGTGTGACATTTGATATGCGTTTGGGTCAATGTGAATTAATCAGTGATCGCATGACAATACCACTAACTGGTCGTTATGCACGCCAATTTGCAGCGCCTCGTTTAGCGTTATTAGGTGATGCGGCACATACTATTCATCCTTTAGCAGGGCAAGGCGTTAACCTAGGTTTTATGGATGTTGCAGAGTTAATTGGTGAGATCCGTCGCTTAAAAGCAGAAGGTAAAGATTTTGGTGAATATCTCTATTTAAGACGATTTGAGCGTCGTCGCAAACATGCGGCTGCTGTGATGTTAGCCAGTATGCAGGGATTTCGTGAACTTTTTGCTGGCAACAATCCAGTCAAAAAGCTGGTTCGAGATATCGGTCTTTCGTTAGCAGATAGTTTACCGGGCGTAAAACCAAAGTTACTTGAACAAGCAATGGGGCTTTCTGATTTACCTGAATGGTTAAGTGATAAAAATTTCACTTCAGTTGAAAAAATCTAATTCCTCTCTTATTTCACATTACTTTTATTTATATCTGACTGAAGAAATAGAACTAAAAAAATCTATTTTTTCAGTCTATTCTTTGCACTAATTCCTTTTTTACAGGAATTCCTCGCTAAAAATGAGCGCTGATACGCATAATTGCAATCATTAGTTCTGCATACTCATATCTCTCTATTATGATTGAGAGACACAATACCCTATTTTAACTTATGGTTTATTTTTTCTGACAATGCTAAGTTCAAGAAGATGGTATCGTTTGCGTTGTACGTTAATTGCTCGTATTTGTTAAATTCCTGTTTAAAAATAAACTTAAACTCGTGATTAATACGCTGATTTCTAATCAAGTTTAATTTTATATTTAACAAATTGCGTTCTCTGAATAATCTAAAGTAAAAGTAGAAAGAGGGAAGAATGGCAAAACAGACTCCGTTGTATGATGAGCACGTAGCCTGCGGTGCTCGTATGGTCGATTTTCATGGTTGGATGATGCCACTGCATTATGGCTCTCAAATAGATGAACATCACAATGTACGCCGTGATGCAGGTATGTTTGATGTTTCTCATATGACCATTGTTGACTTACATGGCTCGCAAGTTAAAGATTTCCTACGTTATTTATTAGCGAATGATGTCGCTAAACTCACCGAAAAAGGTAAGGCGCTTTATACCGGTATGCTTAATGCTTCAGGCGGTGTAATTGATGATCTTATCGTCTATTACTTTGATGATTCTTTCTATCGCCTTGTGGTGAACTCCGCTACTCGTGAAAAAGATTTGGCATGGATTGAGCAACATGCTTCAAATTACGTGGTTGATATTACTGTTCGTGATGATTTGGCATTAATCGCGGTTCAAGGTCCTCACGCACAAGAAAAGGTTCAACGTTTATTAACTGAACAGCAACGCCAAGTTGTTTCCGCTATGAAGCCTTTTTATGGTGTAGAGCTTGATGATTTGTTTATCGCAACAACAGGCTATACCGGTGAAGCGGGTTATGAAATTGCGATGCCAAAAGAGCAAGCCGTCAATTTCTGGAAAAAATTATTAGCGGTAGGTGTTAAACCTGCCGGATTAGGTGCAAGAGATACATTACGCTTAGAGGCTGGAATGAATCTTTATAGCCAAGAGATGGATGAAACTATTAATCCGCTTGAAGCTAATATGGGCTGGACGATTGCGTGGGCACCTGAAGATCGTCAATTTATTGGTCGAGAAGCATTAGAAAAATTACGCGCAACAGGCACAGATAAACTTGTTGGACTTGTTATGCGAGAGAAAGGTGTGCTACGCGCAAGTACTGCCGTACACTTTACTGATGATTTGGGTGAATTAAGAGAAGGTGTGATTACAAGTGGTACTTTCTCGCCCACATTAGGCTTTAGTATTGCATTAGCAAGAGTTCCCGCAGGTATTAAAGATAGCGCAATTGTATTAATGCGTAATCGTGAAATGCCAGTAGAAGTTGTTAAACCTGGTTTTGTTCGTTCAGGTAAAGCATTGGTATAACACGCACAATTATTTTAAATGGAGAGTAAGGTCAATGAGTCAAATACCTAGTGAATTAAAATACGCGCAGTCTCATGAGTGGGTCCGTTCAGAAGGCAATGGTGAATACACTATCGGTATTACTGAACATGCACAGGAATTATTAGGTGACATGGTGTTTGTTGATCTACCTGAAATGGGTAGAGAAGTGGCAGCGGGTGATGATTGTGCAGTAGCAGAATCAGTAAAAGCTGCTTCAGATATCTATTCACCATTATCGGGTGAAATTATCGCAGTAAATGAAGAGTTAGATGGTTCTCCAGAGCTGGTAAACAGCGCACCTTACGGAGAAGGTTGGCTATTTCGCATTAAAGCAAATAATGAAAGCGAATTAGATGACCTACTTGATGCTGCTGGTTATCAAGAGCTGGTAGATAGCGAAGAATAAAACTAAACGCCCCGTCAAACCATGCCGGGGCGTTTTTATTTATTAGCTTGTTATTTATAGCTATCACTACGTTCTTTAAGCCATGGCTATTACCTATCCATTCATCGTGAATTCAGGAAATTACTTGCAATGACACAGACTTTAAATCAGTTAGAGTATCGTGATGAATTTATTCGTCGCCATATTGGTTCATCACCAGAACAGATTAAAGAGATGCTCAGTGCTGTTGGCGTCTCCTCATTAAATGAATTAACCCAAAAAATTGTTCCAGATAATATCCAACTAGATACTCCACCAAATGTGGGAGCAGGAGCAACAGAGCAAGAAGCCTTGGCTGAACTTAAAGCCATCGCCAGCCAAAATAAGCGATTTACTTCTTATATTGGTATGGGTTATGCGCCTTCTGTATTGCCTCCAGTGATTTTGCGTAATTTATTAGAAAATCCGGGCTGGTATACCGCATATACACCGTATCAGCCAGAAGTGTCTCAAGGTCGCCTTGAGTCGCTGCTGAATTTCCAACAAGTCACTATTGATTATACGGGAATGGATCTTGCTTCTGCGTCGTTACTTGATGAAGCAACGGCTGCCGCTGAAGCAATGGCGATGGCAAAACGTGTAAGCAAACTAAAAAATGCAGATCGTTTCTTTGTCGCTGATGATATTCATCCTCAAACCCTAGATGTGGTAAAAACACGAGCAGATACCTTTGGTTTTGAGGTTGTTGTTGATAAAGCGGAAAAGGTATTAGAGCTTGAGGGTGTTTTTGGTGTGCTATTACAACAAGTTGGCACAACGGGTGAAGTTCATGATTACAGTAAGTTATTGACTGAACTGAAAGAACGTAAAATCATTACTAGTGTTGCTGCTGATTTAATGGCGCTGGTGGTATTAACAGCACCGGGTCATCAAGGCGCTGATATCGTATTAGGTTCAGCACAACGTTTTGGTGTACCTATGGGATATGGTGGCCCTCATGCGGCATTCTTTGCTTGTCGTGATGAATATAAGCGAGCAATGCCAGGTCGTATCATTGGTGTGTCTCGTGATGCCGCGGGTAATCGTGCATTACGCATGGCAATGCAAACTAGAGAACAGCATATTCGTCGTGAAAAAGCCAACTCCAATATCTGTACGTCTCAAGTTTTACTTGCCAACATTGCGGCTATGTATGCGGTTTATCATGGGCCAGAAGGGTTAAGAACCATCGCTCAACGTATTCATCGTTTAACGGATATTTTGGCTGCTGGTTTACAGCAAAATGGTATGGCCTTACGCCACCAAACTTGGTTTGATACCTTAACAGTTGAAACAACAGACAAAGCCGCTGTATTACAACGTGCAAAAGACGCTGAAATTAATTTGCGTACTGATATTGTGGGTGCCGTTGGTGTCACATTAAGTGAGATTACAACTCGTGAAGATGTATCAAAGCTTATTGAGATCATAAGTGGTAAAGCATTGGTGGGTGATATTGATGCACTTGATAAACAAGTCGCTTCATCTTCAGCATCTATTCCCGTGTCTATGCAACGTAAAGACACTGTGTTAACACATGAAAATTTTCATCATTATCACAGTGAAACTGAAATGATGCGTTATATGCATCGTTTAGAAAATAAAGACTTAGCTTTAAATCAAGCCATGATCCCATTAGGTTCATGTACGATGAAACTAAATGCAGCTGCTGAAATGATCCCAATTACATGGCCTGAATTTACAGAGCTACATCCATTCTGCCCAGCCTATCAAGCGAAAGGCTATCAGGTGATGATTGGGCAATTGGCTAATTGGCTTGCTGCATTAACCGGTTATGATGCAATGTGTATGCAACCAAACTCTGGGGCACAAGGGGAATATGCGGGTCTATTAGCAATCCGCCGTTATCACCAAAGTCGTGGTGAAAATGCACGTCATATTTGTTTAATTCCAAGCTCTGCACACGGTACTAACCCTGCGTCTGCCCATATGGCAGGCATGACTGTGGTGGTTGTTGGTTGTGATGACAATGGCAACATTGATATTGCAGACTTAAAAGCCAAAGCAGAAAAACATCAAGCTGAACTCTCTTGTGTGATGGTGACATATCCATCAACACATGGTGTTTACGAAGAAGGCATTCGTGAAGTTTGCGAGATCATTCATCAGTATGGCGGACAAGTTTATCTTGATGGCGCCAATATGAATGCGCAAGTAGGGATAACTACACCCGGCTTTATTGGCTCTGATGTTTCTCATTTAAACTTACATAAAACCTTCTGTATCCCTCATGGCGGCGGCGGTCCAGGTATGGGGCCTATTGGTGTGAAATCACACTTAGCGCCATTTGTACCGGGACATTCTGTTGTTGAAATGGAGAATGTCACTACACAAGGTGCCGTTTCTGCTGCTCAGTTCGGTAGCGCTTCAATATTACCAATTAGTTGGATGTATATTCGTATGATGGGGTCACAAGGGCTTAAACAAGCAAGCCAAGTGGCAATCTTAAATGCGAACTATATTGCGCAACGACTGAAAAATGACTATGACATTCTTTATGCTGGTGCTGATGGTTATGTCGCACATGAATGTATTATCGATATTCGTCCATTAAAAGCGAATTACGGTATCAGTGAAATGGATGTGGCTAAGCGTTTAATTGACTATGGATTCCACGCTCCAACCATGTCATTCCCTGTTGCGGGTACATTGATGATTGAGCCGACAGAATCAGAAAGTAAAGTAGAAATTGACCGCTTTATTGAAGCATTGCTTTCTATTCGTGCTGAAATTGCACTGGTAGATAAAGGTGTATGGCCAATTGATGACAATCCATTAGTTAATGCACCTCATACACAATATGAATTAGTGCAAGAGTGGTCACACAGTTATAGCCGAGAATGTGCTGTATTCCCAAGTGAAGCAACGAAACAAAGCAAATATTGGCCTGCGGTTAAACGTCTTGATGATGTGTATGGCGACCGCCATTTACATTGTTCATGTGCGCCAATTAGTGATTACGAATAAGCTTTAATCTAACAATATTCCTAAATAAAATACCGATGGTTAAGTTAGCTATCGGTATTTTTTGTTATGGATTATTATATTTCTTTTTTTCTATATGTAACTAAAAGAGAGTAGTAGCTAGCAAGTGAGTTATTATAAACAAACTCTATTTTTTCTTTAGGGTTTAGTCCGTTATAATCAACAGAGGTATTCTGTTCTGCTGATAATTCATCAAGTGATGAGAGACTTATTTCTTTCTGGAAGAAAATAGAATTCCCTTCTTCTCTAGCTGCGATTATGTTATTCCATTCTGGTTCATTATTTATCCAAATATATTTACTTCGATCTAACTTTCCACTGAATTTTTTACCTTCTAATTCATAAATTATTGTTTCTTTTACTTTGCTATCTGTTGTACTTTCTGTATGAATATCAGCCGAGCCATATTGTAGCCCAAATTCAAAACATGACGATATTTTTTTTGAATTACTGTTTATTTTGTTTAATTCTATTTTAGTTGCACCTAATTGAATTAATATATCTATTAACTCTGTTTCTTTTAACTTATTTAATATGGTTGAGTAAGTTGCAATGTCAATCATTAAATTAGGGTATGAATTATTATCTGGATGTTTTTTATATACAAATTTATCTATAGGATGATTCACTTGAAACTCTGTATTTGGTGATAACTCATTCTTTGTCAAGATAAAATCATCATATAATTCTTGTAATTCTTCTTTACTTTTATCAATCTTCCCCAGACTGAGTTTACTACCAGTTATTAAGGATACTAATCCACCTTTTTGTCTTTTATAGAGACTACGAGTAGTATCAAATTCACTTAAAATATCTGGGAGATACCAAGAATCACGTATTTCTTTATTTATATCTTCATCTTTATAAAGTTGCTCTATATCTTGAAAGTTTGGTTCGATATAAGTTGCATAAAAAGATGACTCTTCGAGTTTTATAATTATATCATTTTTTGATTCATTATTTTTAGCATAAATAAACATAAAATTTCCTTTTTCTATTTCTTGAAAAATGACATGAAAGTAATCTTAAGAGTAGAAATTAAAATATTTAATTTTTTCGAAATGGCTTTAATTTAAATTTGTGGTCTATTTTAAATTGTTTGAATAGACCACGGGAATAGATTTACTTTAACCAGCCTTTTTTCTGTGCCTCTAATAATTGAGGGTAGAGATATTGCCAAAACTCTGGCCACTGTTTTTCAATAAACAGATTGCGCGCTAATACTTGTTCTAAGCGGATATTATTTTCTACCCAACTTTGACCTTCATTATGTAAGTTCATCAGCATTGGCATGGCACGATCAAGAATATTAGCAAACTGAGATTCAGGTGTTTCAGCTGCATCATATTCCAGCCATAAATTGAGGAAATATTCACTTTGTGGAGATGGTAATAAAGCAAAAATGCGTCTTGCAGCTTTTTGCTCGTGTTCTTTGATGGCTTCACGAGCTGCAACGTCATACACCATAACGTCACCAGCGTCGATTTCAACGATATCGTGGACTAAAGCTAATTGAATAGCACGGCCCATATCAATATCGCCCGCATAAGGTTGGAAACTCATTGCAGCAACCGCAAAATGCCAGCTATGTTCTGCCGTATTTTCAGAACGGCTATTGTCTAATACATTATTTTTACGATAAACACGTTTAAGTTTATCTAATTCCATAATGAAATTAATAGTTTCTGAAAAGGGGCCAAAAGCCCCATTAGTTTGTTGTGTCATAAAAATCCATTCTGATTTAAATAAGCGTTACTCTTCTTCTAAAGAGTAAGGAAGCGGTTTAATGGATAAGCGACTGATGTTATCGCCTTGGACACGAAATACGCTGTCAGCTTCCATGTCGTTGTTCATAATAACTTCTGCAAGAATAGTATTATCAGCCATACGTACAGCACTTAATACAGTGCCCGTTTTACGCCATTTATCCTCACCCAATTGCCACTCAATACTACCGCCAATTTCTGGTAACTCAGTACTACCACCAGATAATAGATACATAGCACGTTTATTGGCACCTCTGAATTTCGCACGAGAGACCATTTCTTGCCCTGTATAACAACCTTTTTTAAAGCAGATACTCAGTGGCAATGCTTGTAGGTTTGTTGCTTGAGGTAAAAACTGTTCGATATTTGGGGTATCAATAATAGGGTATCCAGCTTCAATATCTAAAGCTAACCATTGCTCACTATCACTTGTTTGCGCTTTTAATGTCGTGGCTAGATTTTTTGCTGTTTCTTCGTCAGTGACAATTAAGAAACGTTCAGTAGGTAAAGGCAGTTGAAGAATATAAGTATTGTCGTGATTAACGACTTCGTTCGCTTTGCGAGGAATATTAGGAAAATAGTCAGCTAAAGCCTGAGCCGCGCCTTGTCCTGCTAATCCTAATAATACGGCTTGTGTATTTTCTGCTAAGGTTATTTTTGAAAATACTGCGTATTTCTTTAATTCAGTCAGTTGTTTTTGTGCGACATTTTTACGCAAAATATAAGCAAAACCGTCTTGCATATGGAAAAAGCGTAATGTACTCCACATTTTTCCTTTTGCTTCACAGTGTGCTGATAGTGTATGCGTGGTTGCAGGAAGTGCTGTAATATCGGTAGTTAATTGGCCTTGTAGATATTTTTCACTGTCAGCACCGGTTGCTGTTATCAGTGACCATTCATCTAAAGAAATCAGTGTTAACGGTAAATTGATTGCCGCATGAGGGCGTTTAGCCTGAGTCGAATTTTGAGTCATGATGTCACCAGCGATTAAATTAATCAGATACATCAGTTATGGTAAAAGAGTCACAAGACAATGCAAGTCATTATTATTTATAACGCACAGAAAATGAACCTGACAAATAATCAATAAATGTGTGTTCAATATGGTGTCTATGAGACGAACCCTGCAAACTGTGATCATTTTGATGTTAAAAATTTCGTGATAAGACTATCATCGGAAGCAGGAAGAAATCGTAGTATTTCTTGATTTGAACAATGTAAAGAGCAGAGTATGACTATCGATATAGAGAATAAAGCACGAATTAACTGGGCATGTCGCCGTGGAATGCGCGAGCTGGATATTTCTATCATGCCTTTTTTCGAAAATGAGTACGATACGTTATCTGATAACGATAAAGCGCTTTTTGTTCGTTTACTCGAATGTGCAGATCCTGATTTATTTAACTGGTTAATGAACCATGGTCGTCCTGACGATGAATCGCTCTATTATATGGTGAAGTTAATCCAAGAGCGTAATCGGGCGAGAATGGCAGAGATCGTTGATAAATATTAATAAAAAAAACGTATAAAATCAGCGATAGGCTAAATAATAATTTTTTGTTGATTATAAATGGCGCTTTTATTATCCAATAAAGGCGTTTTTTTATTTCTATATAAAAAATAATATTAGTCATGTTCTAAAATATGATGAAATAAAGAACAAGTTTGCGATAAAAATGCGTGTTATCTCTATAAATTACCGTTTAAATGATTTTTTTTCACGATTATCTTCTGAATATTTAGTCAATCAGGTATGCTCATTTTATTAAAACAGTAATTAAAAAAGAATAAAAATTACGTACTTATTATTAAATTGTGTTTTTTTTGATTAAGTATAAAAAGTCAAAAATAATAAAAAATTACATCTAAAATATAAGGTAAACTATTTACAAGGTTAAAAAAGAAGTTACATTATAAATAGGTTATTCTTTAACGCTATTTATATCGGTATAGAACTAAAGCAGGAGTTAATATAACTCGTGATCTTATGGAAATCGCATCTTACAGTGTCATGGTTTACACAACTCTTTTCAACGGCAATTTATGTTGCTTTTGAAATAGGCTTATTGCTATATCCATGGCCTCCCGATTTTATTTATATTTGGGTGCCTTTATTACTATTTTTGATTGGAAGCTGGTATTTTACGCAAAAAAACATTAGTCGAATCAAAGGCGATTTTGCTTTACTGAATGGCAATAGAGTGCAATGGAAACTTCATGAGTGGCAAATAACAAAGCGCCCTTGGATTAGTCGATTTGGTACTCGAATAACACTGACCTCTATTTTGAATAAAAAACAAATCACGTTATGGGTCGCTTTTGATAGTATGACTGAAAATGAATGGCGTAATTTTTCGCAATTATTAATGCAATACCCAGATATTTAATCTCTGGGCATTATATTTATAGATTTTCTTCTATTTCACGTAAAATTTGCATACACCATTGTGATAAACGTTCATCAGTTTCTTCAAATTGATTAACGTCATCTAATGCAAGACCAACAAAATACTTACCATCATCTGACAACGGTTTTGGGCTGACAAACTCATATCCATCAACAGGCCAGAACCCAATAAATTTAACGCCACTTGGCAATAAATGATGGTAAAGCATACCTAGTGCATCAAGAAACCATTCACTGTAATCGATTTGGTCGCCCATTCCATACATTGCAATAAGTTTGTTTTTTAAATTTAATGTTGGCAATGTTTCCCAAATATTGAGCCAATCTTCTTGGATCTCGCCAAAATCCCAAGTGGGAATACCTAAAATAAGAATGTCATATTGCTCCATAAGCGTGATATCACACTCTTGAACATTATGAAGATCAACGAACTCTTCACCGAGAATATCACGAATTTTTTCTGCTGCCATTTCGGTGTAACAGGTGCTAGAACCGTAAAATAGACCAATTTTCATAAAGATTTTTAGGATATTTTTGCCAATAAAGGTCACTATTGTATCAGAAAAAAAGTTTTATAAGGCATAATGTAAAGGCAATAAACTAAAGAGCAGGAGAGTAAGACTGTGCCACAAACCAAATTATCGACAAAAAAAACAACGCAAGCTCATGAAGATACAGATATTATCATTGAGCAATTTCTCGACAATATTTGGTTAGAGCAAGGATTATCAGCCAATACACTCAGTTCTTATCGTTTAGATTTACAAGCATTAGGTCAATGGCTTATACATCATCAATTGGATTGGTTATCTGTGACCACCTTGGATTTACAATCCTTTCTCGCAACGCGTCTTGATGAAGGTTATAAAGCCAGTAGTGCTGCTCGTTTGCTCAGTACAATGCGTCGATTATTTCAATATCTTTATCGTGAAAAATTACGTTTAGATGATCCTAGTGCATTGCTCTCAACCCCAAAATTGCCGAAACGCTTACCTAAAGATTTAAGTGAACGGCAAATAGATGATTTACTCAATGCGCCTTGTATTGATGAGCCATTAGAATTACGTGATAAAGCAATGCTTGAAGTGCTTTATGCCTGTGGGCTTCGTGTGTCTGAGTTAGTGGGATTATCTCTTTCTGATATCAGCTTACGGCAAGGTGTATTAAGAGTGATCGGTAAGGGCGATAAAGAAAGATTAGTCCCTTTAGGGGAAGAGGCTATTTACTGGTTAGAACAATATCTGCAATATGGAAGACCCACTTTAATGCAAGGAAAAACAGACGATATTGTTTTTCCTAGCCTAAGAGGGCAGAAAATGACACGACAAACTTTCTGGCATCGGATAAAACATTATGCTGTGATTGCTGGAATTGATACTGAAAAGTTATCACCCCATGTGTTGCGCCATGCATTTGCAACACATCTTTTAAATCATGGAGCAGACTTGCGTGTTGTACAGATGTTATTGGGGCACAGTGACCTCTCTACAACACAGATTTATACCCATGTTGCAACAGAGCGCTTGAAAGTGCTTCATCAGCAACATCATCCAAGGGGATAGCCATCAACACGCTGGCATTAAATAGGAATTTAAATGAAAAAGAAATTACTCTGGTTGCCAATACTATTAAGCATGGTGTCAATGCCTGTGCTTGCTGACAATGCTTCTATTGAAGCGCAACTGGCTAAAATGCAAATTAAAGCAGAAAGCATTCAACCAACTCCGATTGTTGGATTAAATGCAGTGTTATCCGATAAAGGTATTTTTTACATTACTGACGATGGTAAATACCTAACAGCAGGCCCTATTTATAATATCAGCAGCGGTGAGCCTGTTAGTATTGCCAATCAAGTTATTATGAAAAAAGTAGATTCACTTAAAAATGAAATGATCGTTTATAAAGCGCGTAATGAACGCCATGTGATCACCATTTTTACTGATATTAGTTGTCCTTACTGTCAAAAACTTCACCAAGAAGTACCTGAACTGAATAAACAGGGAATAACGGTACGCTATTTAGCATTTCCTCGTAATGGTGTTGGCAATAATATTGTGAGTAAAGAAATGAATGCTGTGTGGTGTAGCGGTTTCCCTAATAAATCGTTAGACAGTGCATTTAAAGGTGACAAAATTATTCCCATAGATGAATGTAAAAAAATCAATATTAATGAACATTTTAAATTAGGCACCATGATGGGAATTCAAGGTACGCCTGCTATTGTGTTACCTAATGCGAGTATTTATGGTGGATATATTTCTGCTCAAAACCTTATTGAATTATTAGATAAAAAAGAGAAGTAATCACGTTTTATGGTCACTATTGAACCGACACTACGTCGTCGAATTGCGCAGGCAACTCAATTGCCAGATAATTTAGATCCTTTATTACGACAGATTTATGCTAATCGTGGAATAACATCCGAAGTTCAACTAGAACGATCGTTAAAAGGCTTACTTCATTATCAAGCATTAACCGGAATTGAAGCGGCACTTTCATTGCTCATTGAGGCTTTAAAACAGCAATCTCGTATCGTGATTGTTGGTGATTTTGATGCCGATGGTGCAACCAGTACAGCATTGGCTATCAAAGCATTACGCCAAATGGGATTTAAGCAAGTAAGCTATCATATTCCTAATCGCTTTGATGATGGTTATGGCTTAAGCCCTCAAGTTGTTCATGATGTTGTAAAAAAAGGTGTTGATCTCATTATCACGGTTGATAATGGTATTTCATCTTTTGAAGGCGTGGAGACTGCCCATGAATACGGTATTCGAGTTCTAGTAACAGACCACCATTTGCCCGGACAAACATTGCCTGCTGCTGATGCGATTATTAACCCTAATTTGGCTGATTGCGATTTCTTATCTAAATCATTAGCTGGCGTTGGGGTTACTTTCTATTTAATGACGGCATTGCGAGCTGAATTAGAAAAATTAGGCTGGTTTGAGCAACACAATTTAGCTCGTCCTAATATGGCTGATTTTCTCGATTTAGTTGCATTAGGAACCGTGGCGGATGTTGTTCCTCTTGATGAAAATAACCGTATTTTTGTTTATGAGGGGTTACGTCGTATTCGAGCTGGTCGCTGTTGTGTAGGGATAAAAGCACTTACTGAGGTGTCTCGTAAAGAGCTATCTCAGCTGGTAAGCAGTGACTTAGGTTTTTCTTTAGGGCCACGCTTAAATGCGGCGGGGCGTCTTGATGACATGTCTGTCGGTGTTGCTCTACTTTTAACGGATAATATTGGTTCTGCCCGTGAAATTGCTAATGAACTTGATGGTTTAAATCAAACTCGCCGTGAAATTGAAGCGGGTATGCAAGAAGAAGCCTCCACTATTTTCCGTCAATTTATGGGCACTCAACATGACTTGCCGAATGGTTTAGCAATTTATCATCCAGAATGGCATCAAGGTGTTGTGGGTATTTTAGCGTCTCGCATTAAAGAAAAACTACATCGTCCTGTTATTGCTTTTGCACCTAGCGGTGACGGTCTATTAAAAGGTTCTGGTCGTTCAATCAGTGGTGTACATCTCAGGGATGCGTTAGAACGATTAAATACTTTAAACCCAGGTTTGATGCTGAAGTTTGGTGGACATGCAATGGCTGCTGGGCTTTCACTTGAAGAAGATAAATTCCCACTATTTCAGCGTCATTTTTCGTCTTTAATGTCTGAATTGGTTTCTGACGAGCAGTTGCAAGGTGTTATTTTATCTGATGGTGAACTAACGGAAAATCAATTATCGCTACCTATCGCTGAAATGCTAAGAGAAGCAGGCCCATGGGGGCAAGCTTTCCCTGAGCCATTATTTGACGGCAAATTTACGTTGTTGCAACAACGTATTGTCGGTAGTAAGCATTTAAAAATGATGCTTCAGCCTGTAAACAGTCATCTGATGATTGATGCTATTGCATTTAATGTTGATATCAATATTTGGCCTGATAACAGTATTAAAACCGTTGAATTAGCTTATCGATTAGATGTGAATGAATTTAGAGGGCAAAGAAATGCGCAACTGCTTGTTGAGCACATTTGGCCTTGTTAATACGAATAATTTAAGCAATTTATTGTGATATAAAGTAAAACGTTGTTATGGCAACAACTATTGAGTAGACAATTGTATATAAATGCTATAAACCCGTGGATATATCCGTTACAATATGCGGTTCAAAATTTATTCCAATTGTTTTTGAAAACAACATAAAGACGAAAAAGCATGTTTGAAATCAACCCAGTAAAACACCAAATTGAAGAAGTCTCTGAAAGAACAAATGTTCTCAGGGGGTATCTTTGACTATGATGCCAAGAAAGAGCGTTTAGAAGAAGTTAACGCTGAATTAGAACAACCCGATGTGTGGAATGAGCCAGAAAGGGCGCAAGCATTGGGAAAAGAGCGTTCATCTCTTGAGGCTATCGTAGAAACTATCGACCAATTAGACCAAGGACTAGAAGACGTTTCTGGTTTACTTGAATTAGCGGTTGAAGCTGATGATGAAGAGACATTTAACGAGGCCATTGCTGAATTAGATGTGTTAAATAAAAAGCTTGAGCAATTAGAATTCCGTCGCATGTTCTCTGGTGAATATGACAGTGCGGATTGCTACCTTGATTTACAAGCCGGCTCTGGTGGTACAGAAGCGCAGGATTGGGCAAGTATGCTGATGCGTATGTATTTACGCTGGGCTGAATCAAGAGGCTTTAAAACTGAAATTATTGAAGAATCTGACGGTGATGTCGCAGGATTAAAATCAGCGACTATCAAAATTATTGGTGAGTACGCTTATGGTTGGTTACGTACAGAAACAGGTGTTCACCGCTTAGTTCGTAAAAGCCCATTTGATTCAGGTGGTCGCCGCCATACCTCATTTAGCTCTGCCTTTATTTACCCTGAAGTTGATGACAATATTGATATTGAAATCAATCCAGCTGATTTACGTATTGACGTTTATCGTGCTTCAGGTGCAGGTGGACAGCACGTTAACAAAACAGAATCTGCGGTACGTATAACCCACGTTCCTACAGGTCTTGTCACTCAATGCCAAAACGATCGCTCTCAGCATAAGAACAAAGATCAGGCAATGAAGCAGATGAAAGCGAAGTTGTACGAGCTAGAAATGCAGAAGAAAAATGCAGACAAGCAAGTAATGGAAGATAACAAGTCCGATATTGGCTGGGGTAGTCAAATTCGTTCTTATGTTCTTGATGATTCACGCATTAAAGATTTACGCACTGGTGTGGAAACACGTAATACACAAGCAGTGTTAGACGGTGATCTTGATAAATTTATTGAAGCTAGCTTAAAAGCGGGCCTGTGAGGAAAAACATGTCGCAACAGCAACAAGGTGCGGAGCAGGCACCTGATTTAAATAACGAACTGCAAACACGCCGCGAAAAATTATCCGCTTTACGTGATAATGGTAACGCATTCCCAAATGATTTCCGCAGAGATGCACTGTCTGACGAATTACATCAAAAGTATGATGCAATGAGCGCAGAAGAGTTAGAAGCAGCGAATGTGGAAGTTGCTATTGCAGGTCGTATGATGACTCGCCGTATTATGGGCAAGGCATCTTTCGCTACATTGCAAGACATGGGTGGTCGCATTCAGCTTTATGTTTCTCGTGATGATTTGCCAGAAGGCATCTACAACGAGCAATTTAAAAAATGGGATCTTGGCGATATCTTAGGTGCTCGTGGTCGTGTTTTTAAAACGAAAACAGGTGAATTAAGTGTTCACTGTACAGAAGTGCGTTTATTAACTAAAGCACTGCGCCCGTTACCAGATAAATTCCACGGTTTAGCTGACCAAGAAATGCGTTATCGTCAGCGTTATTTAGATCTGATCTCTAACGAAGAATCACGTAAAACTTTCCAAATTCGTTCACAAGTTATGGCGGGTATTCGTCAATTTATGGTGAACAAAGGCTTTATGGAAGTTGAAACGCCGATGATGCAAACCATTCCTGGTGGAGCAAGTGCGCGTCCGTTTATTACTCACCATAATGCGTTAGATATTGATATGTATCTGCGTATTGCACCTGAACTATATTTAAAACGTTTAGTTGTAGGTGGTTTTGATCGCGTATTCGAAATCAACCGTAACTTCCGTAATGAAGGTGTATCACCGCGTCATAATCCAGAGTTCACTATGATGGAACTCTATATGGCGTATGCAGATTACCGTGACTTAATTGAATTAACGGAAGAATTATTCCGTACATTAACTGAAAATGTACTGGGTTCTTCGTTAGTGAAATACGGCGACCAAGAGTTTGATTTTGGCAAACCATTTGCCAAATTAACCATGAAAGAAGCTATCTGCAAATATCGTCCAGAAACTGTAATGGCTGATCTTGATGATATGGATAAAGCAGTCGCTATTGCTCAATCTATTGGTATTAAGATTGAGAAAAGCTGGGGCTTAGGCCGTGTTCAGTGTGAGATTTTTGAAGAAGTTGCAGAAAGCCACTTAATTCAACCAACTTTTATCATTGAATACCCGGCAGAAGTTTCACCATTAGCTCGTCGTAACGACGATAATCCATTTATCACTGACCGCTTCGAATTCTTTATTGGTGGTCGTGAAATTGGTAATGGTTTCTCAGAACTTAATGATGCACAAGACCAAGCTGAACGTTTTGAAGATCAAGTTCGTCAAAAAGAAGCCGGTGATGCAGAAGCTATGTTCTTTGACCATGACTATATTACGGCATTAGAACATGGATTACCGCCAACAGCAGGTTTAGGTATTGGTATTGACCGTATGGTAATGTTATTTACTGATAGTCATACTATCCGTGATGTCATTTTATTCCCGGCAATGCGTCCTAATAAATAATTGTTACTTCTTAATTAGAATAATAATTAATTTAAAGCCACCGATAGGTGGCTTTTTTATGTTTATTATTAATAGTTTATATTTTTCATGATGATTAAATAATCACTTAAATAAGAAGGGGATTGCTGTTCGATTAGGTGAGCGTATAATCGGAAAAACCAACTGCGGGCGTAGTTCAATGGTAGAACGAGAGCTTCCCAAGCTCTATACGAGGGTTCGATTCCCTTCGCCCGCTCCAACTTATCTTTCCTCAATATCATCTCAATACTCACTATTCAAATCCTATTTTCATTTGTTTTATCAAACCAATAAGCTAAATGTACAGAATAAAAATCTAAATGTTAATTAGATGATAATAATAGTTATTATTATATTGATAATTATTATCATTGGAGTATATTTCTATTCCCCAAATAAGCCATTAAAGGAATATAACCCTATAAATAATATAGTTATTTTGTTTTCATTCATTGTTCAAAAAGCTAATAGTTATTCAAATTTATTAGATAAATGACAGATGGGTTTTTAACATTCATCAAATTACTTGATGATTTAAAACGATTGATAGTTGATAAGTGAAAGGCATTACTTAAATGATATTTCAAGCAAAGAAAAATATAATAACCTTGGTTATTTTATGCACATCAACGTCATCTTTAGCCAGCCAAAATACGCCAGCAAATCAAGAAGACAAACTTGTTGTTACCGCAAATAAAACTAAAACAGATATTAAGCATATTAATACAAAAGATATTAGTACGATAAGAGGAACGACTAATTCAGATATCTTTGCTAATGAAACATCGCTTCAAAGCAATAACTCTAGAAATGAAGCTGGGGCACTTGATATTGGTATTCGCGGATTACAAGGAAATGGCCGTGTTCCTATCATTATTGATGGAAGTCTACAATCAACCAATACTTGGCGAGGTTATCAAGGAAGTGCAGACCGAACATATATTGATTCAGACTTAATTGATTCTATTGAAATAGAAAAAGGCGCTTCCATGAGTAAATTCTCTGGGGGAGCGATAGGCGGAACCGTTAAGTTAAAAACGATTTCAGCAAATAGCATTATCCCTCAAGGGGATCAAGTCGGCTTTCTGTTTAAAGGCAGTCTCTATAATAATAATGTGCGACCAACAGTGAGTTCGAGTGAAGAAAATGAAGGTAGTTATCAGCCATCAACAGATTTAAAAAGTACACATTTTAATAATGGTTCTTATACTGCTGGTGTGGCATATAGAAATGATAAATTTGACTTTTTAATCGCTTATAGTGACCGTACGCAAGGTAACTTTATTGCGGGTAAACATGGGTATGACAAATATAAACAGACGGATGCGCCGATTAAACCTGGTCAGGAAGTCGTTAATACCAGTTATGAAAGCCAGTCAACTTTATTGAAATCCAATATCTATTTTAATGCTGATTCCAGCCTAGAAATTAATTATCGTCACCATGAACAAAAGGCAGGTGAAGTTCTTGCCGCTTATTGGTATCAATATGATGGAAAAATGTCTCAATGGACACTCGGTAGCGCCAAAATAGATACAACATCTGTAAATTACTCTTATAAACCAGAATCGATTTTAGTGGATATGAATGTCGGTGTTTGGTGGACAAAAGGGAGATTTAATCAAAGAAATGGCTTAACGGATGATGTTACTGCTCATAATGGAAATCAATATAAACATAAATACAATGATGAACGTATTGGTTTTAATATAGAAAATACATCTCAGTTTGCGAATCAGCCAATAGATATCACTTATGGTATTGAGTATATGACTCAAACGACAAAACCATTAACCAAAAGATACGAATCTAATTGGAGCCCTGAGGGTACAACGCCAGGTAAAGAGCTTCCTCCTGCAAATCGGAATGCAAAAGGGATAACGAGCTCATTGTTTAGCAATATTGCTTATAAAGGTGAATGGATTGATACATTGGGTGGTTGGCGTATTCATTCATTTAAAGTAGAAGATCATATTGCTGGAAAAACAACAACATATGGGCCTAAAAATGATTTCTTTGGTGAGATCCGTTTCCATGTGACACCAGACTTAGATCTTTATAGTAAATATTCAGATACTTATAGAGAACCAAGTTTATTTGAAAGCTCTGTATCAGATCAAACATATTCTTATAACCCTAAGTATCCGATTAAACCTGAAAATGCACGATCTTTCGAAGTTGGTATCCATTTAGATAAAGATAATCTTATTTTTGATGAAGATAATACGTCATTACGTATTGCTTATTTCAACAATGATATTAAGAATTACCTTTCTCAAGGGGTAAATCCAAATGGTGGATATTATCCTGAGTCTTATGTTATTACTAAGAATTACGATAAATTTAAATTATCAGGTTATGAAGTTGAATTAAAATATGATTCAAATTATCTTTTCGGTTCCGTTGATGCGACTTTCTATAATAAAGCTAATTTATGTTCAAAAGCTGAAATGGAATTAGGTCGTCTTGAATCAGCCTGTAATTCTGTTGGCTTTGCATGGGGATTATCGCCATCAAGAATACCACCAGAGAAAATTTTCTCCGGAATAGCGGGTATCAAAATGTTTGATCAAAAATTACAAACAGGTGTTAGGGTTCGTTATAATTCAGGAAAAGATTATCCTCAAAAATGGTTAGTTGGGACGGCAGCTGCACCTGTTCAGAAATTATACTCATCAACAACTGTCGATCTTTTTGGTAAGTACGCATTAAGAAAAAACATCAACTTCACATTTAATATTGATAACTTAACGGATCGTTATACATTTGATCCTGGTACGGTTATTTATATGCCAATTCCAGGACGTACTGTTAGATTTGGGATAGAAACCACTTTCTAACTATTAAATACGAACACCTCAAGTCACGTATAACTTGAGGTGTTTTTTATTAATTGATTAAATTAAGAATATTCCAAAATTTATTTCCTCCCCAAATTATCTTTTTATTTCTTTAACACTTCTTATTTGTTATTTAAGTCACTAAATTTATAATTTATTGATTTTATGGTGTTTTTTGTTTTTTATATTAAATTATAAAAAATGATACATAAGTAACATTTTTGCTTCTCTTAACTAACTCTTTTTATGTATAGAAAATAAAAAACCAATTTATAAAAAACTTTAGTAAAAAATTAAAATAAATTGAAAAAGTGTCGATAAGAGTACATTACGCCCTATTGGGCTTACTTTATCTTGTTAGTTGAGAAATTCGATGCAGAAACTTCGTAACATTACTATTCGTCTGATGATGATAATCATACTGGGGACTTTATGTGTGTTATTTGGCAGTGTGAGTCTTTATAGCGCATGGTCACTATCACAAATATCTGAAGGCAATCGGGCTGATAATCAAATAATAAAGCAAATGGCCGCACTCAGTCAGGGAAATGACCAATACTTTCGTTTTACTTCGCGACTTAATCGTTTGGTAGAACAAAAAGCAGAGGGTAAAGAAGTTGACTTTGCACAAGCACAAATCGCAATGGAGAACATGGAGAAACAGATTGCATATATGAAATCTGTTTCTCCGGGGCCGATGGATGCAAAAGTATCAAAAGAGCTAATGGATGTATGGCAAACGCTTTTTGAGCAAGGAGTAAAAAAGCAAATGGAGTTAGCGCTCAATGGTACTATTGAGCAATATGAACACCATGCAAAAAATGTAACGCCTACGTTGAGCCGTGAATTGGGTAATGTGAGTGAAAACTTTAATAATGCCGCAAATATAAAAATTGATAGAACTATTGCAGAGGTGGATGAGCTTATCGAAGTGACACAAATCGTTATTATCATTAGTGCTATTTTAGGAGGAATTATTCTGATCCTCACTGATCGTTATTTAGTGTCAATGTTACAAAAACCACTCGAAAGTATTCGCCAACATTTTGTGAAAATTACAGAAGGTGATTTGAGTCAGCCACTTGAGCCTTTTGGTAATAACTGTGCTGGGCGATTAATACCATTATTGAATGGAATGCAAAATAGTTTACATGAGGCAGTAAGCACTATCCGTCAGGGAAGTGACAGTATTTATCGAGGTGCATCTGAAATTGCCAAAGGAAATAATGATTTGGCGTCTCGTACTGAAGAACAAGCGACGGCACTAGAGCAAACAGCAGCAAGTATGGAAGAAATCACAGCTGCCGTTAACCAAAATATGGAACATGCTTATCAGGCGAGAGAATTGGCTGAAGTCGCATCAGTGACTGTTGAAAAAGGTAATGAATTAGCTGAATTAGTTGTAACAACAATGGATGGGATCTCTGATAGTTCAAGTAAAATAGCAGATATCATCACTGTCATTAATAACATTGCATTTCAAACGAATATACTGGCTTTAAATGCGTCAGTCGAAGCTGCAAGAGCAGGAGCTCATGGGCGAGGATTTATGGTTGTCGCTAATGAAGTGCGCAATTTAGCTGGAGATAGCGCAAAAGCCGCTAAAGAGATTGAAGTCCTGATTGCTGATTCCACAACGCGTGTAAGAAAAGGTGCCAGTTTAGTGAGTGATATGGAAAAAACAATGGAAGATATTTTGACTGGAGTAAAGCAGGTCACTTCAATAATGAAAGAAATCACTATTGCATCAGAGGAACAAAGTAAAGGAATTGGTCAAGTGAGTGTAGCAATTACTCAAATGGATGGCGTAACACAACAGAATGCCTCTTTGGTTGAACAGGTCTCAGCAGCTGCTATTTCGTTAGAAAGACAGACCGAAGAACTACAATTATCAGTACAAAAATTCAATCTAGTGCATCATTAATATCAAGATACGTCCATAAATCATGTGTCTAAGGTGGTAAGTTTTTACTCGTTAGGCGCATAGATGAAATAAACAAAGGTACATATATTATTCTATATTTATTCAATATTGATAAGATATTTGCTCAATCAGCTAGCCAATCAGTCATTGATTAAGTATCAATATGATGATAATTTTTCTCAATCCGTCTGAAAGTTAAAAAAATTTTATAAAATAGGCTATTTATAAGGAATTAATTCATTTATTTTATTTTTAATAAATTACGGAATGTTTTCTATTTTGTTTTTTATAATCAATCAATCATTGATTATGTTTTCTTTAAGATGATTTTAATTTCTTAAAGGCGCTAATATAATTTACCTCAAAATTAAATAATAATAAAAAGAGGTGTATGGATGATATAGCGCCAACTTTTTAGATCATTTTTTTTATATATTGTTCTGTCTTGGTTATAACATCTTTGTATTGAGGATGATTGATATAGGCATCATTGACGGTTTTGTTTATATCTTGAATTGCGATTTCTTTTTGTTTGTCTGTTAAAGTCAATAACAATGCCTTTAATACTACTTTTAATGCTGCAATTTCATACTCTATATTGACAACTTTTTTTTCCATATGACCCTCAAAAACAATGCTATATTACTGTATGATTAATTATTTTTTATATTAATTAATTGTTTAAGTAAAACCAAGGAAAAAATAAATCAGTCAAAAAGAATAAGGATTTTGTGATATTTTTGTTGAAAAATAAAATTATGAATATTTGAGCTAGGAAACAATAACTTAATAAATTTCACTTAATGCTATATTAACAGGAAGAAATTAAAGCATATTCTATTTAACAAAATAAGTAGGATGCAATATGCACCCTATAATATTTTGTGAAACATAAATTTTAATAACTCTATTTACTAAGCTTGAGTGAGTTTTTTTACATATTGCTCTGTTAAGTTAATAACTTCATTAAGCTGAGGATATCGATTTGATGTATCTTCAATTACAATAGATATATTGCCGAGCATATCTCTTCGTTGTTTATCACTTAGCGTGGAAAGTAAAGACTTGATAACAATTTTCAGTGCCGCAATTTCACACTCAATTTCTTTTAAATTTTTATCCATGGTTTACCTGCCAGTATTTAATGGATGAGTAATATAGGTAATTTTTTTGTTTATCACAATTATGGAAGCATATTATTTAGAGATGTATCGCACATTATGCCTAATATTCTAATCTAATATAAATTATTAGAAATAATTATCAAATTCTAAATTCCACCAATGAATATCGATAGAAATTTATTGATATTTTCGAACTTTGAGGTGACTGAGCGATGTAGTGTATTTTGATCTTGTATCTGTTTTTATTTAAATTGCTTTACTTTTGCTTATATAATAAGCATTTTCATTATAATTGTAATGTGTGTCTTTTCAGGATGGTCTAAATTAGTCTTGATGTGTTGTTTAATATTAAAATGAGGTGGTTATATTATTTAGTAAATATTAAAACATCTATCAGTGGTGATTTATTCATAGATGAGAAATAGAACACTTTATTTTTTTAATGGTCAAAAAATGAAAATAAAAAGAGCAATGTATTAAGAACAAAGCTCTTTTTAGTGGTATTGATTATTGATTATTTTGTCTTACAAAAGCGACATAAGCATCAACCCAATTTTGCATAAAATGTGCTGTTTTTTCAGAAAATTCTCCATCTTCAACCATGCCATCATACCACTTCAGATAACACTCAGGCTGATTTAAGGTCGGCATATTTAAGAAAGATAGCGAGTTACGTAGATGCTGTTGTGCTATAGCTGTACTAATATTACCAGTTGAAACACCGATAATACCCGCAGGAATTTTATCCCAAGCATTCATTCCATAAGGGCGAGATGCTTGGTCAAGCGCATTTTTGAGGACACCAGGAATAGAACGATTATATTCTGGTGTGACAAAGATAATGCCTTGGCACTCTTTTATGTGTTTCTTGAAACTGATAACAGCAGAAGGTGTATTATTGTCATCATCTTGGTTATAGAGAGGAAGATTACCGATATCGATAAAATCGTGACTAAACTCTTTAGGAAATAACTTAACTAATGCATTTGCTGTTTGTTTGTTATGCGAATCTTTTCTTAAACTACCGACAACAATACCTATTTTAAAATGATTCATTTTAGTTCTCCTATATTGAAGGATAGAAAAAATATCAGTGACAATATCTGATATTCATTTCTTGATTTTATCTTAGTCGTTAAAGAACGATAACAAAATATAAGCTTAATTTTTACACGTAAATGGTGTAAATAAATGATAAAATTAGTATTATTATTTTTATTATTATCTGGTATTATTTTACTGAAATAAAAAATAACCAGTTTATATGACAACATTTTTACTAAATAAATCCGATATTCAAAAAATGACATCTTTAGTGTGATGTAGGTAGTGTTTTGAGAAAAAATAAATGAAATGATAGGAGCACTCATTGCAACCTTGAGTGTTAGCCTATTTATTTAGTATGCAGTAGGTAATAGAAAATTATAATAAAATGGCTTAAAATGCGACAACTCATATGCTCTTATTTAAGTCTGATCGGGATTAAGGAAAAATGATGTCCTTATTACAAAATAAAAAGAATGTCCTTGCTGTATTTATAACAACCAGCATTCTCGCTTTGTCTGGGTGTGTTTGGCCAGATCAAACACGTCCAGTTGAGACGCCAGCACCGGTGCAAGCTCCAGCAACACAGCCCGTTGCTGTGACTCAGCCAGTAGCAACAGCACAACCGATTTCTATGACACCTACAGCAGGGGCTGTTGACAGTGGCGTAGATGCAAGAAAATTAGGATTAGCACCACAAAGCGCTTGTATTAAACAACTTGATTCTCTAAAAACTTTTTCTCCATCGGACTATCAATCCATGATGAGTTCATTTAAAGAAATTAGTGAAATTAATGCGATGTACCGTAGTGTTCAAGGTACTGCAAGTAAAGATAGCTTAGATTTACTAAAAATGAGTATTGAATCAAAAACAGAAGTTTTGTGTGCAAAAGTTCGCTATCTGTCGATTATGTCAGTTAATTCGACATTGAAAAAACTAGGTGAATAATTACTATGAAATTAAAGCAGAGTGTTTGTCTCGCTTTTATGCTGTTTCCAACACTGTCGTTTGCCAATAATGAGTTTAATTCTGTTATTGAAGATTTTGACCGTTATTTTGAAACGCAAGAGCCAATTAAAATTGAGCCTAAAACATCTGCTACAATTTCATCGTCAACGAGAACCGGTCAGGCTAATCGTGGAGTAAACCGAGCAACAACGGTATCTCAACAAAACAAGCCAGAGCAACGAGTTAAGCCGTCTACACCAGCAGAAACAGATAATCAGGTTGTCGAGCCTGTAAAGACACCTGATATCACGCTGGCTGAAAATTGCCCAGTCTTATCTTCAGATTATTCTAAATTTAAGAGTGATAATACTCGTTATTTGACCCCATTACTCTCATTTGTTCCGATTAAACCTCAGTTTACACCCGAAGATCTTAATCGGTATCAGTATAGAAATAATGCTACGGTTTATAATCCATTAGCGCTTTATTCGAAAGAAAGTTATTCAAAACCTCAACAAAATCAAAATTTCTTATTAGATATTATTCCAGGCACATTTTATTCTGTGACTGCAATTCCTTTCCATTTTGTATATCAATTTAATCGCTCTGTGCTCGATCATAAACAACCTCTTTTTAATAAAACGTTGTTGAATCGTTTAGCCGACACAAGAAATAAATATCAAACTCTGTATCAGAAATATACAGAGCAAACACTAGCGTTAAAGGAACATTTAGAAAAACTTCAAAATGCGAATAACCAAATTAAGCAATTGGAACTATCGCTGGCTGAAACAGAAGAAAAATTAGCGACTGCAAATAACTTACTCAATGATGATACATTGAAACAAGCTGTTGCCAAGCTACAAACAGACCTGAAAGAAACAAAAGAAGAACGTGATTTATTAATTAAGCAATTAGCAGATAAAGAAAACGTGTTAAGTGCAACAACTGCAAAAAACACAGAGCTAGCAAAACAACAACAAGATTTCGAAAAACAATCAGAAATACTTAAAAATTTAGAAGTGAAATTTACTCAACTTGAGCAAGAAAAAGAGCAATTACAATCTCAGTATTTGCAGGCTCAAGCACTACTAAAAGATGATAGTGCTAAAAAAGAAATTGATAAGTTACAAAAGTCACTTGAGAGTACGAAAGCCGAACAAGAAAAACTATTAAGTCAATTAAATGAAAAACAAACATTATTGACTAAAATCGAGCAAGAAAAAGAAAATGTTCAAGCTCAATATGTACAAGCTGAACAATTACTCCAAGGTAGTCGTGAACAAAAAGAACAAGAGTTAGCCAAGCTAGAAGCTGTAAAAAATAAAGAAATAGTAGCATTAGAAAAATCGTTATCGACAATAACCAATGAACAAACTAATTTGGCCAAGCAACTGGCTGATGTACAGAGCCAATTAGCAACCATTAAAAAAGAAAAAGAAGATATTCAATCTCAATTTGTTCAGGCACAATCTTTATTAAAAGATAATACTGCGAAAAAAGAGATAGAGAAACTACAAAGTACATTATTGAAAATCACATCAGAACGTGAAGATTTATCTAAAGAGCTTGCATTAAAAGTAGCAGATGCAGAAAAACAACAAGATGCTAATAACAAACTTGTTGATGAACAACGTCAAGAGATAGCACAATTAAAAACACAAGTTGAAAAGAATAACCAAGAACAAAATCAACTTAATAAATCACTTTTAGCTGTTCAACAGCAAAAAGAGCAGGCTGATGAAAAGCTGAAAGCTATACCAGAATTAAAATTACAATTAGAGAGTAAAATAACAGAATTAGCTGACCTGAAAAAAAGCTTATCTGCAGGTGAAAAAGCGGTTGATAATTTAATTACAGATAAAAATAATTTAATTTCTAAATTAGAAAAAGCACAAAATGAGTTGTCAGCTAAATATCAAGCATTAGATACCCAATTTAAAGAAAGTAATATTGCATTAGCACAATTAACAGTGAGCCAAACAGAAAGTGCCAAGGCATCTGCATTATTGGAAAAGCAACTTACTGAAAAACAAAATGCTGTTGATAAATTAAGTAATCAATTAGCTGATGTAAAAGCACAATTAGAAAAACAAAATATAGAAAGTACACAGCAAATTAGTGTATTAAAGCAACAGCAAACAGAAGCAATTGGGCAATCAAAACAGCAAGAAAAGATATTAGCTGACACCCAAAAAGAGATGCTTGATATCACCAAACAGCTTGAAACTCAACGTGCATTAACTCAATCTTTAGAAGAAAAGAGTACGCAATTAAACGAGCAAATTAAGGCAAAAGAAGCTGAATTAGCGAAAGCTAATACTGAGACAAGCAATGTATTAAAAGAAAATAAAACATTGAAAGAGCAACTTGAGAAAATAGCAGGTGAAGGGCAAATGATTGCAGGGCAACTTGCTTATGCTTATTCAATTATTGGTAAAGATAATGCTCAACGCAATAAGTCTATTCTATCTGAGATTCAAAAACAAAATTATATACAGTATGACGATAATACCTATTTTAAAATTTTAAAACAGGGTAAACCTGTTGATTCAATTGCAGGTAAAACGGTTATATTTACGATGCATGAAGAGTTAACTGACGGGACTGTAACGCTTAATTATGATAAAGCTAAACCACTTACTTTACCTTACCGCCAACTACCATTACCACTGAATACCTTTATTGCTAAAGCTGGTATCAATGGTAAAGCTAAAATTTATATAAAACCAGGTGGTGGCTATGGAAAAAATGGTGTTCCTGGACAAGTACCACCGGAATCAATGTCTATTGTGACAATTGAAGTTTTAGACGTTAAATAAATGATTAAATGATAGTATCAGCTCTTTTTTTCTTTAAAAGAAGAGCTGATTTTTATTCATCTCCATAAAAATAGATCATTCTTTAAACAAAGATCCCTTTCTAATAACCAATCTTTTAATTTATGACAATTTTCAGGAGCCTCTGGAATGCTATTTAAAATCTCCCATAAAGGTTTTAATAGTTCAGAATTCGGTGTTACATTACGTATATAATCTAGTGTATTAGTAATTTCAATATTAAATACGGGTTCGGTTTCCCAATGTTCTAAGAGTAACTGAATACTTTTTTGTAATAAGTCATTAATGACAATCAATCTAACATTATCTGTACTAAGTTTAATATTGATATCATCTAAAGATAGAAAAGAGTCTTTTATATTTGATAATTGTTTTTCTTCAAATGACTTAATGTTTTCACATTGCTTAATTTGAAGCTCAAGCTCTTTTTTTGTTTCATAGAGAGTGAATAATTGAGGTGTAATATGTTGAGCCCACCAAATAAAAAGTGGTTTTATAATAGCTTGAATTAAGCGCATATGCTCATTGATATTAACGGTTGCTCTTAATGACTGATCCCAATCCATTACAGTAAAAGCAGAATATAACCGCGGTGGATGAAAAGAACGGGAAATCTCAATGATGTCGCGAATGTCCTCTTTAGTAATAACGATAAAGCAATGTTTTTTCCGTAAAAACCATGTGGATTGTAATAAGCTATCTAAACTTTCACGGCATAGTACGCGAGATAATATTTTTATCTGTTGCTCGTTTATATTGTATTCGTTAGTAATACTTTCATTGATATGCAAAGAAAACTGTAGGTTAAATAGTCTATCTACAGTTTTTTTATCATTGCTAGCCATCATTTTTTTTAGTAATGCTAAGTAGTCATAATAATGAGGTTGGGGAGGGAATCTATTTTCTTTTATCACGATATACAACTCACTCATAAGAATAAATTCTAAGCATTCTAACGATGAATGGCTTTTTTATATTATGATAATCGACCGGATTTTTTATAATTTTAATCTAAGGTTTCTCGCTTTGCTCGGTGTCATGTTAAAACGACGATGGTAGCTTTGTGTAAAGTAAGATTGACTTGAAAAACCAGATTCCATTGATATATCAACGATACTCATCTCAGTGGTAAGTAGTAACTGATGTGCATAAATGATCCTTCTTTCACAAATCCATGTTCTTGGGGACGTTCCATAGACATGGTTAAAAAGCTCTTTAAATGTTGTTAATCCCATACCAAATTCACGAGCAAATTGTTTGAGTTTCCAATTTTTTAAGTGATTTTTTTCCATAAACAGTTTTAAACGATCGATTTGGCGGTGACTGAGTTGGCGCAATAATGCCATTAAATCTGAGCCTTGTTCGGTTGAAAGCAAAAGGATTAAAAGTTCTTCAATTCGTAACTGTGTAAATGTTTCAGGGCAAGAGTGAATAGTAATATATTCAAAACCATTACTACAAAACTGTATAAGAGGTGAATTTTGGAAACAGATAAATGCACTCGAAAAATCCTCATCTCTTTCTATTTGACTGAGAATATCATTGTATTTTGATGTGAAACCTCTTAAAAAATCATCAGAGAGAGGTATGTAAATAATCTCTGCTGGTTCTGTAGCGGGTGTTTTTATTGTGTAATTACCTTGCTGTAAAAAAATAATCTGATCTTGATGAACCGTTACTGTATCAGTGCAATTTTGTAAAATAAGTATGTTTTTTCGTATTATAAAGAGTGCTTTTTGTTCATTTTCTAGTATTTGATATTGTGGATAAAAATAAGATTTCTTTTGAATCAAGCAATCATATTGGTTTTTATTATCACATTGTATGGTATTCATTTTTCGCCCAAAAAATCATTATATTAGTATCACTGTGTTTTTATAAAAATAAATATAATAGTATTTACAAAAACACTTCTTTATTATTTAAATGCTATTAAAAATAAAAAAAAGAATGTTTTCTTTAATTTGATGTGGTTTTTTTTTAGATATTAGACATTGAATTTCTATTGCTAATTTAAGATAAGGAACGTTGTTGATTTTAAGATGTTATTAATGATTTGCAAAAGAAAATTAAAGATAGGAAAAATTTAATCAGTAACAATAAAGGATGCTAAACATATTTATGTAATAAATAATTTACATTTTATTTTTTTATTATTAAATGTATTGTATAACAAATAGTTGGATTTATTGTTTTTCTTTACAGTGTAAAGAGATAGTAAGTGCATTTAGAATGTAACTATACTCTTTGTTTTTTTAATTGTAGTTTATTTGATATCAGTTTGTTGCTATTTGGGGGTAATTGAGTGTTTTTTGTGTGCAAGAAAACTTAAGATTAAATTAATTTCATTTATTTTAAATAACTTACCGTTATTATAACCTGCGTTTTTATAAGTTCTATAAAATGGAAAACAAAAAATTTAATAAAAATAAGTTTCTTCTTATTAAGAAGAGGTAGTTCTTTTTCTTACTGCTTTTCATTTATGCGACTGTGGTCTCAGATTTTCAATAGAAGCAAATAGAGTAGAGCTTGTTAAGTTTAAATATTTTTCCTAAATAAAAAGATAAGTATGTACATATAATGTTAATTTGTATTAAAAAATATTTATCTAAAAAAGAGTGATGTTTTCACAAGTTACTTACATTAAAGTTGGGTTATTTAAATAAATAGCTTTATAGCTTTATTCTATTTATGCAATTTCTCTTAAGGGACAAATCAATAAACTAAAAGGTAATAATGGCCTTATTATTGGCATCATGCTTAGCGTAAATTTATTAAAATGGTGAATGCATAAGTGTATTTATTGTCAGGGAGGTAGGGTATAGCTAATTATGGAGAATAAGCGGACACTGCGAAATATTATATTTAGTGGGATATGGATAATTTGGACTCTTGCATTAATCGCCTTTTGGCGTTCTAAAATGGCAGGAGAGTTTTTGATTATCTTGATCCTAATTTTTAGCATTATTATTTATTCCATGACTTTGAGGTTAAAAAAAACCGCTATGTTTAGTCGTAAAACTGAAACACCAAAAGTAGCAGAACCTGTTACACCAGTCATAACAGAAGAGAAAAAACCGATGCCAGAGCAGAAACTGTATACTATTATTGCAAAAGGAACGGTATTCCAAGGTGATATTAATGTCGATGGCGATATCCAAATTTGGGGTAAAGTATCAGGAAATATTAATGTCAAAGATGGTGTTATTCGTGTTATGCATGCAGGACAAGTTGAAGGTGAATTAACTGCGCCTGATATTATTATTGATGGTTTTGTTAAAGGCATTTGTGCTGCAAATAATCTAGATATTTTAGAGCATGGCGAGTTACGTGGTACCAGTCGTTGTGGAAGTATGTCTATTAAGCGTGGTGGTATTTTTACAGGGCAATCAGAGCAAGTTGAACATCAAGCTAAATCCGTTGCTCAACAACGAGTGGTTTCAATCAAAGAAAGTGCTAATGTAAATAAAGATAAAGTAACGGCACCTGTAGAAAACCAACTAAAAGAAAATAAAAAATAAGTCTTCTTTTTATTATTTTTTGCTTGTCCTATTTTATCGATATTACCTTAGTTCTGTATAAATAGAGAATAACGATGAATTTAGAGACTCCTAGACTACACTTACGAGAATGGCGTGAAAGTGATAAAGCGCCATTTTTTTATGAAGTTAACTCCTCATCTGAAGTAATGCGTTACTTTCCTTGCACTTTATCTCAATTAGAAAGCGATAAAATGGTTGAGACTATCCGTGAAAAATTTATTCAGCAAAATGGATGGGGAATGTGGGCGGTTGAATTAAAAGAAACTCAAGAATTTATTGGCTTTGTTGGGTTAAATATTCCAGCAGCCTCTTTACCTTTTAGTCCTTGTGTAGAAATTGGCTGGCGTATAGGGCAAAAGTATTGGCGTAAGGGATATACTTATGAGGCCGCTTTAGCTGTATTTAAATTTGCTTTTGAAACGTTGAAACTAGATGAAGTTGTTGCTTTTACCGCTGTTTCAAACCTTCCGTCTCAAGGTGTGATGCAAAAATTAGGTATGCATCAATCTGATAACTTCTTTCATCCCGCATTAGATAAAACTCACCCTTTAGCGGAACATGTTTTATATCGATTGAATAAATCTGACTTTATTTTTCAGTTGAACGATTTTCAGTTGAACGAATAGTACGCTTTTTTTCAGGAAGCGGAGGTACAGGTTTTTTATCATCAATAAGATGACG
This sequence comes from Proteus genomosp. 4 str. ATCC 51469, assembly GCF_003144375.1. Lineage (NCBI taxonomy): Bacteria > Pseudomonadati > Pseudomonadota > Gammaproteobacteria > Enterobacterales > Morganellaceae > Proteus > Proteus genomosp. 4. The sequence continues at coordinate 279,374 of NZ_PENV01000001.1, read as the reverse complement.
TATTGCCAAAATTGGATGATAAATCAGCATCCGTGGGCCAGCCCAACGCATGATTTGTTTCATGGTTTCTCTTTTTATAGGTTGGTAACAATGGATAGGACACTGCTTACAGGCGGGTTTGTCTTCACCATAGCGACATTTATCTAATCTGTTGTAGGCATAATCGATTAATTTTTGATAATAATCTGAGTCGGTTTCAGGATGTGATTTTGCATAAAGAGAAACCATTTTTTGAATGGTTTGTTTCTCACGAGAAATTCTTTTTCCTGACATATCTTTCTCTCTTAATAATGTTGCATTTATTATACATCTTATCATTAAGCCTATAGAGACGCTAAAAAATTATTTAATGAACAATGATGAAAAAATTTTAGTAAAAAGGCTTTTCTTTTTTCTTAGAATATAATACTGTATTTATATACAGTTTATTTGCCTTTAAATGGTGAAACCAATGCGTGTGGAAATTTTATTTAATAAACAATCTAAGATAACCGACTCATTATTTCCGCTTTTAGAACACGAACTAAGAAAAAAGATCATTCCAGAATATCCAGATATGCAGTTTCGTATCGCTTTTAGTAGCATGAACTCAATTCAAGTTACAGGCATAAAAGATGAAACTAAGCACGAACATATTATGGAACTTATTCAAAGTGTTTGGGAAGATGATTCTTGGTTACAAACAGATGATGATTAAAGTTCAATAAATAAAGTCCTTACGATTGCCAGAAATAATGGTCTTTTATTTTTTAAAGTTAAAAGCACATTAACTAGAAAAGGAAATCACTGGCAATCGAGTTTTAAACTGTATATTTATCAATGGCGACAAATTTTATTTTCACTTGTTGTAAAGCCACCTTCAGCAGGAATAAATTTCCCTTTCTTTTCTAAGAAATCAACTAATTCAGTTGCTGTCATATTTTCAGCTGAACAAGTATGAAATCGAGAGTCATTGCCAAATTGCTGATGAATAGCATCAATAAGTGACGCTTTGGTAAAAGCCGTATCTGAAGAAAGGATCATTTGTAAAACTTCATGACCATGGATCGATGACATGTTGAACCCCTAAAAAAACAAAAGATACATTAATTATGCATCTTTATGGGGTGATATCTTTGCTTTTAATCATAAAAAGCGATGACATCTATCATCGCTTTAAAAAGATCATTATTTTTCACTTCTCTGAAGTATTTTTTGCATTTCATCTTTGAGATGAAGTTTTTCTTTTTTTAGTTTGACCACTTCATCATTATAGCCTGCTCCATTAGGGCCTTCTAATTTTGCAATTTCTTGATTGAGTCGGTGATGTTTATCGTAGAGAGCCTGAAAGCGAGGATCACTGTTTCTTAGTTGAGAAACAAGGGCTTGTTGATCTGAGAACATATAACCTCCTATGAAAAGAAATTGGGTCTCTATTTCAGTATAATCATAGATTGGATATCTGCATGGTGGAGTATCACAAATTTACATTTCATAAAAAAACATGATTTTTCTTTTTAAAACATTCAGAATTATCCTCTCATAGTGATATTTACTAAGATGTTAGCATTCAAGCACTAAAAATATTAGTATTCAGATAATGAGCAATAAAAACATCTGACTAATTTTATTAACAGCGAAGTGTTCGCTGTAAAAATGGAGAAAGTGATGAACAAAGTAATATTATCTTTAGTAGCAGCAATGTCTTTATCTGCGTGTGCACAAGCTACCGACAGTTTAGATAAAGTTGCGCCTTATCCTAAAGCTCAAGAAAATCAAGTTCGTCATGTTATCGAGTTAGAACAAAAAGATAATGAAGGTAATTACCAAGTTGAGCTAATCGTTGGCAAAGAGCTAAAAGTAGATTGTAATCATCAGTGGTTTGGTGCCGAACTAGATGAAAAGAATTTAGAAGGTTGGGGCTATAGCTATTATGTTGTTAGTGATTTAAATGGCCCAATGTCTACTATGATGGGTTGTGCGGATAACACGAAGAAAGATGCTTTTGTTCAGGCCAATATGGGCTCTGATGCCTTCATTCGTTATAACAGCAAATTACCTATTGTTATTTATGCACCAAAAGACGTTGATGTGAAATACCGTATTTGGTCTGCTGCTGATACTGTCCAAGATTCAGTTAAAAAATAACAGCTAGCTTTATTTAAAACGACCTTAATTTACTAAAAGCCCTTTGTTATTGAAACAAAGGGCTTTGTTATTATTGAAGTGACAGATTAACGGATAACTAAAACTGACATTTTTGCATGACGTACAATAGATGATGCTGTTGAACCTAATAAGTAGGATGAAACATTAGGTCGATGCGAAGCAATCGCAATTAAATCAGCGTCAATGTGGCGGGCATATTCTAAAATTTCATCTTTTGCATTACCAACACCCACATTACATATAATTTGCTCATCAGGAATTTTCGCATCTTTGATCATTTCTTGTAGTGCGACAAAAGCAAGACGAGTGCGTTCTGATGAATCTTTGAATTTTTCAGGAATAGCCGCAAATTCAATACCAAAGAAAAGTTCGGCGTTAGGGATAACGGTGAGGAAGTGGATCTCAGGTTTACCCACCTTTGCAATTTGTTCAATGTGAGCGATCAGTTCCTGAGAAAGTTCATCTTCTAAAATATCAATAGGAACTAGGATTTTCTTATACATTACAAACCTCACTTAGCGTTAGTTTAAAATATTTACTATTATTACATAATAGTGAAAAATAGCTGTGATCTGTGTTTTAAATAAGAGTGAGAATGATTATTTACTGCTTTACATTATAAATCATAAAAAAGTAAATACTGGCTGAAATAATATCAAAAATATAATTAAAATAAGTTATACACCTTAACTTACTGACAGAAAAGCAATTAATAATATCGTCTTAAAAATAAAAAATCTTTACCTTGTTCTCAAAGAGAAAATGCATAAAAGAATGATTATCAATTATATTATTGTTCTGTATCTATAAGATTTTATTAGTAAAAATAAGAGACATAAAGAATTAAATATGGCATATTAATAGGTAATGACATCTCAATATGATGTCTGGACAGCAATCTTAGTCCCTAAACTGGATTGTTATTCAGAGTCGTCCTTTATCCTCACCAATGAGTTATGGAACCTGAAATAACCTATGGAACTCTATTTAGCTATTATAAATAGAGTAGGCTATTTAAAACCAAATAAGATTATTATTATGACACATAATCACATTGATGATATTGAGTTGGATCGGGCTAGTAATACGCAGTCTGAAAAGTTTAAAGCAGCTAAAAAAAGCACGTTAGTGAGCGTTTTTGTTAATATTTTTTTATCCATTTGGCAAATTACCGTAGGTTTTTTCTCACACTCTCAAGGCTTAATTGCAGATGGTATTCACTCACTTTCTGATCTTATTGCTGATTTTGTTGTTTTAATTGCTAATAAAGGCAGTCAAAAACAACCTGACGCAGATCACCCTTATGGTCATCTGCGTTATGAAAACGCAGCTTCACTTATCCTTGGAACTATTTTATTAATTGTCGGCTTAGGAATGGTGGTTTCTGCAATCCATAAAGTTTTAGATCCCTCAACTATTCCTGAAGTCCATCGCGTTGCATTGTATGTTGCTTTATTAGCGTTAGCGGCCAAAGAAGGGCTTTTTCGTTACATGCTTGGTGTCGCTAAAAAAGTAGATTCTAATATGCTGGTCGCGAATGCATGGCATGCGCGCTCAGATGCCGCCTCTTCATTAGTTGTTGCTATTGGTATTCTTGGTAGTCTTGCTGGATTTAAGCTCTTCGATCCGCTTGCAGCATTAATTGTAGGTTTATTTGTTGGCCGTATGGGATGGCGTTTTACTTATCAAGCCTTGCAAGATTTAATGGACAGAGGGGCAGACGAAGAAACCTTGGAAGAAATTAAACAGAAACTGATTACAACCCCAGGTGTGCAAGGTGTGCATGATTTAAAAACCCGCCGTTCAGGTGATTATTTATTGGTAGATGTACATCTTGAAATAAAAGGGGATCTCACTGTTAGCGAAAGCCATGAGATTGTCGTTAGTGCTCGCAATAATGTTTTGCAAAATAAGCAGATATTAAGTGTGATGGCTCACGTAGATCCTGCTTAAATTAAAAATATGATAAAAAGGTAATGGTAAATTTCCATTACCTTTTTTTGTACCTAAAAAAGATCTATTTACTACTTTAGAAATTAACACAGTTTTCTTTTACGTTATCACTCAGTGCCGCAATCAGATTATCTACCGCACATTCGGCCATTGCGTAGCGAGTTTCTTTTGTCGCAGATCCAATATGTGGAACGGCAACCACATTTTTCATGCTCAATAAAGGTGATGACAGCGACAGTGGCTCTGTTTCAAAAACATCAAGTCCAGCACCTGCAATTTCTTTTTGTTCTAGCGCATTAATTAATGCTTTTTCATCAACAACAGCTCCTCTACCTGCATTAATTAAATAAGCGTCGGGCTTCATCATCGAAAATTGATTTTGGCTTATTAAATGATGTGTTTCTGGTGTTAATGGTAAGGTGATACACACAAAATCAGATTGCTGTAGTAGCGTATCTAAATCACAATACTTAGCATCAAAACGGTCATTTGCATCAGTATATTCTGTCCTTGAGTGATAAAGAATATTCATATTAAAACCAAAGTGGGCGCGTTGTGCCAATGCTTTACCAATTCGGCCCATACCAAGAATACCCATGGTTTTATGATGAACATCAGTACCGTACCAATCTGGTGTGATACCTTTAACCCATAAACCTTGTTTAACATTATCTGCGAGCTCTGGGATACGTCTTGATACAGCAAGCACTAATGCCATCATAGTGTCAGCAACGGTGTCTGTTAGTACGGTTGGCGTGTGCATTAGCTTTATATTGCGTTTAGTTAGTGCGTTAACATCAACATTATCATAGCCAACCGAAACGGTTGAAACCGTTTTTAAATGAGGGGCGTGGTCTATAAAATTTTTATCAATATTGCCACCAGCGCCTAGTAATCCAGAAGCATTGGCAAGTGCTGAACGAAAATCATTCGAGTCTAAAGAGAGCGTGTTAAATTGTTTGATATCAGCAAAGTTAGACAGTTTTTTGTACAGTGTTTCGGGTAGATTTTGGTAGAGCAAGACAATCGGTTTCATTATGTTCTCCATTCAATACTTGTCATACTTCAATACTCGTCATACTTCAAACTACATGCGTTTATTCGCACTAGTCACATACTAATGCATGCTCCTAGCAACTCATTTACTTGTCGCTTAGCGGTGACTTGAATTATTTAGAGTATATATTCAATGTGCTTATTAATGGTGATTATTGTATGTAGTCGTTGACTCGTTTTTCCCCGAATTATCTAGAGGGGGAGTGTTCTTATCCCGCTTAAACATATTAGCGGGGAGCTTAATAAGGTATGATAAAACGTATTGAATGTCAGTTTTATCATGTAATTAACTGATTATTTTGGATGTAATCGTTTACTTTTTCTGGGTGTTGTTTTTAGTGATAAAGAGGTGGGATGTATTACATGCTTTATTAACTTGCTGTAATACAATTCTAAATTAAGGTTTTTATAAAATATAAGTGTGTGCGAAAAGAGTGTAAACGTTTACATTAAATGTCGGTTTGATCACGAAATTATTTTGTTGATCTTGTTAAACTCTGTGTCAGTGAACAGAAACCGTCTTGCTCTTTTCCGTTGAATTGAATCAAAAGAGGTGAATGTGGAAATATTAGTGACAGGTGGCATGGGATATATTGGTAGTCATACTTGCGTTCAAATGATTGAAGCTGGTATGACCCCAATTATTTTAGATAACCTTAGCAATGCGAATGATGAAGTGCTTAACCGCGTTGAAGCATTAACCGGTAAACGCCCACTGTTCTACAATGGTGATATTCGTAATGATCAATTATTAGCATCAATTTTTGCTAAACATACAATTCAATCTGTTATTCATTTTGCAGGATTGAAAGCAGTAGGTGAATCTGTTCAAAAGCCGATTGAATATTATGACAACAATGTTAATGGCACATTGGTGTTAGTGCGCTGCATGCGAGATGCTGGTGTTAAAAGTATTATTTTTAGCTCGTCAGCAACGGTTTATGGAGATCCTCAATCTGTACCTATTAATGAAGATTCACCTGTTGGTGGTACAACCAATCCATATGGCACCAGTAAATATATGGTTGAGCGTATTTTATCTGATTTATATGTTGCTGATGAGAGCTGGTCTATCAGTTTACTGCGCTACTTTAATCCTGTTGGTGCCCATCCATCAGGCACGATGGGAGAAGATCCTAAAGGTATTCCAAACAATTTAACGCCATATATTTCTCAAGTCGCTATTGGTCGTCGTGAACACGTTGCTGTGTTTGGTAATGACTACCCAACAAAAGACGGCACAGGGGTTCGTGATTACATTCATGTTATGGATCTGGCGGATGGCCATATCGCTGCGTTAAATGCATTAGGTAAAAAAGCAGGTCTTCATATTTATAATTTAGGAACGGGTAACGGCACGAGCGTGATAGAAATGATTGAAGCATTTCGTAAAGCCAGTGGTAAACCGATCCCTTATCAACTACAAGCTCGCCGCCCTGGTGATATCGCTGAATGTTGGTCAAGCCCCGCAAAAGCAGAGAGAGATTTGCATTGGAAAGCCATTCGTTCAATTGATGATATGGCTGCTGATGCTTGGCGTTGGCAGTCACAAAACCCAAATGGTTATCTGAAATAAGATTTACAGTATTCAGATAATCTTGAATAAATAAGAGAGAAGGTTATGTCAAAACTGATTTTTGATCCTGTTGAACATCCTCATCGTCGCTATAATCCACTCACTGATCAGTGGATTTTGGTTTCACCTCATAGAGCGAAACGACCTTGGAATGGTAAAGATGAAAAACCTCAGATTGCGACCCTTCCCTCTTATGATCCGCATTGTTATTTGTGCCCAAATAATATACGTGTTTCTGGTGATCAAAATCCAGATTATACCGGAACGTATGTCTTTAATAACGATCACTCCGCGTTATTACAAGATGAATATGATGTTGATCCTTCATCAAATCCTTTATTTCAAACACAAGCAGTAAGAGGAATTAGTCGCGTTATCTGTTTTTCGCCTGATCATGGAAAAACAATACCTGAATTGCCTTTAAGTAGCTTACGTAAAATTGTCGATACTTGGGATAACCAAATAGAAGAGCTCAGTAAAGAATACCTTTGGGTTCAAGTGTTCGAGAATAAAGGTGAAACAATGGGATGTTCCCAACCGCATCCTCATGGGCAAATTTGGGCGAGTGATTTCTTACCTAATGAATTAGCGAAAAAAGATACACATTTGAAAACGTATTTTGAAAAATACGGGCGTAATTTATTAATTGATTATGTTGATGCTGAATGTAAAGACGCAAGTCGAACCGTTGTTGAAACTGAGCATTGGCTGGCAATAGTACCTTATTGGGCAGCTTGGCCTTATGAAACAATGTTATTACCTAAAACGCATATTCGTCGAATGAGTGAGTTAAATAGTACTCAACGCGATGATCTGGCTATTGCAATGAAAAAACTAACCAGCCGTTATGACAATTTATTTCATTGCTCTTTCCCTTATTCAATGGGGTGGCATTTTGCGCCATCTTTTAAAGACAGCAGAAATACCGATCATTGGCAATTACATGCACTTTATTACCCGCCATTATTACGTTCAGCCACTGTGCGTAAATATATGGTGGGATATGAAATGCTGGCGGAATCGCAAAGAGACCTAACACCAGAACAAGCGGCAAATAATTTACGTCAATTAAGTGACATTCATTATAAAGAGCAACGTTAATAACCTGCAATATGGCAAGGTATTTTAGTTAATCTGCTTTTTGCGCACCAAATAAATTAAACCAAACATCTCATTATTTACATAATGATGTGGTGGGATTTTATTACTTAATTTTAAGCTAAGGATTTATTATGCAGGCACTTATTAATAATGTGACTCGTTCATTTACATCTATTTTTGGTTATGCGCCTACACATTTTATTCAAGCGCCAGGAAGAGTAAATCTTATTGGTGAACACACTGATTATAATGATGGTTTTGTTTTACCTTGTGCTATTAATTATCAAATGGTCGTCGCCGCAGCAAAACGAGAAGATAACATTATTCGAGTGATTGCAGTTGATTACCAAAATGAGGTTGATGAATTTAGCCTCGATAACACCATCGAATTTTTACCTAATAAAATGTGGGCGAATTATGTTCGGGGTGTTATTCATTTTCTACAAAAAGACAATTATTCTTTTCATGGTATGGATATCGCAATATCAGGAAATGTCCCTCAAGGCGCGGGATTAAGCTCCTCCGCTGCGTTAGAAGTGGCTATTGGTCAAACGCTTAAAACACTTTATCAATTACCTATTAGCCAAAAAGAGATCGCATTAAATGGCCAAAAAGCAGAAAACCAATTTGTTGGCTGTAACTGTGGCATTATGGATCAGCTTATTTCGGCTTGTGGTGAAGAAAATCATGCACTATTAATCGATTGTCGTTCACTAGAAACATCTGCCGTAACGATGCCCGAAAATATGGTTGTGATGATTATCAATACCAATAAAAAGCGTGGCTTAGTTGATAGCGAATACAATACCCGTCGCCAACAGTGTGAAGAGGCTGCTCATATTTTAAATGTGACTGCATTAAGAGATGCCACATTAGAGGATCTACTCGCTAAAAAAGCAGTAATGAGTGATGTGGTTTATCGTCGGGCACGCCATGTTATTACTGAAAATAGTCGTACATTAGATGCTGCAGAAGCCTTACGTCGTGGTGATTTAACCACATTGAGTCAATTAATGATGCAATCACATCACTCAATGCGTGATGATTTTGAAATCACAGTCAAAGAGGTTGATTCATTGGTTGAAATAGTGAAATCGGTGATCGGTGTTCGTGGTGGTGTGAGAATGACTGGTGGTGGATTTGGCGGTTGTGTCGTAGCATTAGTGACACCAGATTTAGTGGATAAGGTCGTTGACTCTGTTAAAGCGCAATATGAAGCCTTAACAGGGTTGAAAGAAACTATTTATGTCTGCTCTGCAAGCCAAGGGGCGGGCTATTCGGAGGCAAAATAATGGCGACTAATGAAATTCGATTTCTAGAGCCAGAACAAATGACTGCACAACCTGCATCAGACGGAAATCCTGCACAAGTTGTCGTGCTTAAAAATCGTTTTGGTATGTCTATTTCTTTAATGGATATTGGTGCGACTTGGTTAACTTGTATTGTACCTGTTAATGGATACCGTCGAGATGTTTTGTTAGGCTCTGCAGATATGAATACCCATAAACAGCAAACAGCTTATTTGGGGGCCACAGTAGGGCGTTTTGCCAATCGTATTGCTGGTGCAAAATTCGTATTAGAAGGGCAAGAATATCAAATTAGTGCTAATGAAGGTAAAAACACATTACATGGTGGTAAACAAAACTTCAGTCATCGTCGTTGGGGGATCACGGCACAATCATCTCAATCAGTGACCTTTTCATTGATTTCAAATGATGGTGACCAAGGTTTTCCCGGTACACTCAAAGCTAGTGTGACTTATACACTCACTGATAATAATGAAGTTTGTATCGATTATCAGGCAATAAGTGATAAAACCACGCCACTTAGTTTAACTAACCATGCCTATTTTAACCTTGCAGGTGAACACACTGAACGCACAGCGCTTGAGCACGATTTAAAAATCTGCGCTTCTCATTATTTGAAAAATGGCGAAGGCAATATTCCTACTGGAGAGTTTGTGAGCGTTGTAGGAACAGGATTTGATTTTTGTAAATTAAAACGCATCGGTCTTGATTTTATGGTTGATGAGTGTCAAAAAGCAGCGAGTGGTTATGATCATGCATTTATTTTAGATAAACAGGCTATCGACGATAAAGCACCTATTGCAACGGTCATTGCACCTGAAGGCGAGCTTAAAATGGATGTTTTTACTACTCTGCCTTCTGTTCAATTCTATACAGGTAACTTTTTAGCTGGAATAAAAGGAAAAAGTCGCCGTTATGGTAATTATTCTGGATTAGCTTTAGAGACACAATACTTTCCTGATGGGCCGAATCACCCTGAATGGCATGAAAATCAAGGTGTTTTACCTGCGAATACGCCATGGAATAGCCAAACTATCTATAAGTTTTACTCTTAACAATAAAAGGAAAGTGTAAACGCTTTCCTTTTCACTATTTATTTGATCTTTTTACTTTTTAAATTTCACTTCTTCGCTGATAATCAAGCCACTTAAATTTTATTATTTCCTTTTTTCTTTAATCTTAGATTAACAACCCGTTATTTTTTGATAATAAAGAAAGGTGATCCATGAGGTGGATATGGCGACTATCAAAGATGTAGCAAAAGAAGCGGGAGTTTCTGTTGCTACGGTGTCAAGAGTCATTAATAACTCGCCGAAAGCAAGTAAGACATCAGTAGAAACAGTTAATGCGGCAATGCAAAAACTAGGTTATCGACCTAATGCAGCGGCTAGAGCATTGGTCAGTCAAAGTACACAAACTTTAGGTGTCTTAGTCCATGATGTTTCTGATCCCTTTTTTGGCACATTGGTGAAAGCGGTTGATAATGTGGCAAGACAAGCGGGCAAACATATTTTGGTGTGTAATGGCTATCATGATGCACAAGACGAACGTCAATCTATAGAGTTGTTAATTAATAGTCGCTGTGATGGTTTAGTGATCCACTCAAAAGCACTCTCTGATGAAGAATTACTAGCTTATGCTCATGAAGTCAAAAGTATGGTACTGATTAACCGCTTTATTCCTGAAATTGCGGAACGCTGTGTCGCTTTAGATAATTACAAAGGGGCATGGATGGCAACAGAACATCTTATTCGCCAAGGGCACACCAAGATTGCTTATATCTCTTCCACGCATCATATTGAGGATACTACTCAACGCCTTGCGGGTTATAAGGCTGCTCTTGAAGCCAATAACATCATATTGCCCGAAAGTTATATTGAGTATGGTGAGCCTGAAGGTGAAGGCGGTGAAAAAGCAATGATGCACCTATTAACGAAATCAATCGATTTTACAGCCGTAGTGACTTACAACGATTTTATGGCTGCTGGTGCTTTATCTGTTCTCGATGAAAATGAGATCCCTGTACCTGAAAAAATCTCTGTTATTGGTTTTGATGATGTATTAATTGCTCGTTATATCCATCCTCGCTTAACAACCGTGCGTTATCCGGTACAAATGATGGCCGAACAGGCTGCTACGTTGGCGATTAGACTATCTAAAGGTGAAGTCCTCGAACAAAAACAACGTATTTTTTCACCTACTTTAGTTCAACGTAATTCTGTTTTTAATCTTAGCCATCTCTCTTAACCACACCACTTATTTTTATAATATTGTCGATCCTCTTAATGAGGATCATCATCACCTTAAAAGCCATTCTTACTTAACTTGTGTAATCGTTATCACTTTAATGTTTTTTTAAATTTTATTTTAAGATACTTTCTTCTTAGATAAATATTAAGAGAGAATTTTTAGTGATAATTTGGCTTTACTCGTCATAGTAATCGTTTGTTTTTTATTTTTAGATGCATTTACGTAACATAAGCGACAAAATTGTGAAGGGAGTAACGGAAAAAGATTGTGAAAACGTTTACATTAAAAATCTATTCTCTCTATGGGTCTGAAAGGAAAATATTATGCATACAGAAGGTGTTGGATTAAGCACAATAGACTATGCAATTTTTGCCCTCTATGTTGTCATCATTATTAGTCTAGGATTGTGGGTTTCTCGTTCAAAGGATGGTGAGAAAAAAGGAACAAAGGACTATTTCTTAGCAGGTAAAACCCTTCCTTGGTGGGCAATTGGTTCTTCGCTTATTGCCGCTAATATTTCAGCAGAACAATTTATTGGTATGTCAGGTTCTGGTTTCTCTATTGGTCTTGCTATTGCTTCTTATGAATGGATGGCTGCACTGACACTGATTATTGTGGCGAAGTATTTTTTACCTGTATTTATCGAAAAAGGTATTTATACCATTCCTGAATTTGTTGAGAATCGATTTAAAAGCCGTAACCTAAAAACGATCCTCGCGGTATTCTGGCTCGCATTATTTATCTTTGTTAACTTAACATCTGTACTTTATTTAGGCTCATTGGCACTAGAAACTATTTTAGGTGTACCAATGATGTATGCCATTATTGGTTTGGCATTATTTGCCGTTGTTTATTCACTTTATGGTGGCCTTTCTGCCGTTGCGTGGACAGACGTGGTGCAAGTATTCTTCCTAATTCTCGGTGGTTTATTTACCACGGTATTAGCTGTCAGCTATATCGGTGGTGATGGCGGGATCATGGAAGGCTTAAGCAAAATGACACAAGCCGCGCCCGATCACTTTAAAATGATCTTAGAAAAAGATAATCCGCAGTTTATGAACTTACCAGGTATCGCTGTGCTAATTGGTGGTTTATGGGTTGCTAACCTTTATTATTGGGGTTTTAACCAATACATTATTCAGCGTGCTTTAGCTGCTAAATCTATAAATGAAGCACAAAAAGGACTAGTGTTTGCTGCATTCTTAAAATTAATTGTTCCTGTTCTTGTCGTTGTTCCCGGGATTGCCGCATTTGTTATTACTACTAATCCAGACTTAATGGCAGGGTTAGGCACAATGGCTCCACAGCATATTCCAACGCTAGCACAAGCTGACAAAGCCTATCCTTGGTTAACACAGTTCTTGCCTGTAGGTGCAAAAGGCGTTGTTTTTGCAGCGCTTGCGGCGGCTATTGTTTCGTCTTTAGCATCCATGCTTAACTCTATCGCGACTATTTTCACGATGGATATTTATAAAGAATATGTTGGACCTAAAGCTTCTGAAACACGCTTAGTGAATGTGGGGCGTATCAGTGCGGTTGTTGCTCTGATTATTGCTTGTTTTATTGCACCATTATTGGGTGGTATCGATCAGGCATTCCAATATATTCAAGAATATACTGGCTTAGTAAGCCCAGGTATTTTAGCTGTATTCCTATTAGGCTTATTCTGGAAAAAAACAAACGCAAAAGGTGCAATTATTGGTGTGGTTTTATCTATACCATTTGCTCTATTCCTAAAATTAATGCCTTTAGGTATGCCATTCCTTGATCAAATGATGTACACCTTTATGTTTACAACTGTCGTGATTGGTTTAGTAAGCTTAACCTCAACGAAAACAGATGACAGCGTAGGGGCGATTGCATTAACAGATAAGACCTTTAAAACACAAAGCGGATTCAACATCGCTTCCTATGCCATCATGGTTATATTATGTGTACTTTATGCTGTGTTCTGGTAATAACAGCGTGATGATTTGTTGATCCGTTAAATCTAAAAATATCCTACAAAAGAAGAAAGCAGAGGGTTAATACCTTCTGCTTTTTTACATCTGAAATTGTTTATAAAGTGGCCTAGCGAAAATGGTGCTGATTTGCTTTGATACAGATTAAAAAAAAACACTAAATATGAAAAGAAAATCATTCTCATGAATATTTGATTAAGCTAATATTAATCATTCTCATTACTATAACCGTTATAATTTCAGGGAACCACTATGAACTTTAAAATAGGTGTTTTAACAGCCTGTATTTTATCTGCCTCTTATCCGCTGTATGCACAAGAAAATAAAGAAGAAAAACTTGTTGTATCAGCATCAGGTTTTGCTCAACAAATTACAGATGCACCAGCAAGTATCACTGTGATTAGCAAAGAACAACTTGCAAAGAAACCGGTTCATGATTTAGCTGATGCTGTAAAAGGGGTTGAAGGTGTTAGCATTAACGGTAATGCCAATAAACAAGAAATCACGATGCGTGGTTTGCCAGGTGAATACACGCTTATTTTAGTTGATGGCCGCCGTCAAAATAGCCGCGAGTCGCGCCCAAATGGGAGTGGTGGTTATGAAGGTGGTTTTATTCCACCCGCAGATGCGATCGAACGCATAGAAGTTATCCGCGGACCAATGTCATCACTATATGGCTCTGATGCAATGGGGGGTGTTATCAATATCATCACCAAACCAGTAACAAAAGAGTGGCATGGCTCTGTTGCACTTGGCGGTACGTTGCAACATAACCGTGATGCTGGCGATTCTATCAATGGTGATTTTTATCTTTCAGGGCCTTTAATTGAAGATAAACTAGGCTTACAGCTTTATGGCAGTAGCTACTTACGTGCAGAAGATAAAATTACTTATGGCCAAGGTCGCAATGACAATAAAAACATTACAGCGAAATTGGCATTTACACCAACTGATAATCAAACCATTTTATTAGAAGCAGGCCGCAATACGTTACAGCGTACAACGACTCCAGGTAAATCCATGAGTGAATTTACTATCCGTGGCGGCAAAGCGGATGAAAATAAAATGTTAGAAACCAATAATGACCGTAATCACTGGGCATTAACTTATAAAAATCAGTTTGATATTCTGCATTCAGAATTAAGTGTGTATCAAGAACAAACTAAGCGTATTACCAAAACAGAAATGATTGATAAAACGACGAAGGAGCGTGAAGAGTATTACGAAGATCGTCGTCCTGAAATCACTAACACCGTTTTTGATGCGAAATTTACTGCATTTTTACCTGATAACGTGATGACCTTTGGTGGTCAATATCAATACTCGCGCTTAAAAGATGAATCATCTACTGGCTCAGGCATTAAACAATCCACTATTACTGCGGATCAAAAAGCGTTATTCCTTGAAGATGAATATAGCGTAACAGACAATCTTGCGTTAACCGGCGGTGTGCGCCTTGATGATCACGAGTATTACGGTAATCACTGGAGCCCAAGAGCCTATGCTGTTTATCATTTAACGGATGAATTCACCTTAAAAGGGGGCGTGGCGAAAGCCTTTAAAGCACCAAGCCTGCGTGAAATTAGCCCTGAATATGGCACTTCAACAGAAAAAGGCCGTGCAATTATGTACGGTAATCGTGATTTAAAACCTGAAACATCAGTCAGCCAAGAAATTGGTATTGGTTATGATAATGGAGATGGTGTGACTGCGAGTGTGACTTTCTTTAATACTGATTTTAAAGATAAGTTAACGAACTATGACTCAGGTGAAATAGATCCAATTACAGGTTTAAAACTGTACCAATACGATAATGTGGGTAAAGCCAATATTAAAGGGATTGAAACTGCGGTTGGTTTCCCAATTACAGAAAGCTGGCATGTCAATGCTAACTACACCTATATTGATTCAGAACGTAAAAGTGATGATGAAAAACTAGGCTCTGGTGAATCACTAAAAGGCTACCCATTAGATTTAACACCTAAACACAGTGCGAACGCGCGTGTTGATTGGCAGTTTGATGAAGCGACCAGTTTTTATGCCAATACGGCTTATACGGGCAAACAAATTTGGGCGGCTCAACGTAATGGTTACACAGGTGCGCGTTATCGTAGTGGCTACACAACCTTTGATTTAGGGATGACCTACAACTTTAATAAAAATACCATGTTTAACTTTGCGGTATTAAATATTACAGATGAAACAGGCCCTGCTGTGAATGATAAAGGCGGTAACTGGGTAGTTGATGAAGGACGTCGTTATTGGGCGAACATTAAATATAGTTTCTAATTGAGTCTAAATTGAAATAAACCCCGTATTTATATGGGGTTTATTTTTTTATCACTTTCTATTATTTTCAGTTTAACTGTTCACCTTTTTATATTACTGACAGAGTATCTGATTTATGCGAATACTAATGTTATGTGGAATGATTATGTTATCTGCGGTTGCTCAAGCCAGACCAAACCAAGAAGTGCCTAAGATTGAAGATCAAGCACAATCTTATTATCAAATCACACAAAAAGAAGTCGCTTATGAAGGCAAACAATATCGCCTTTTTCTTGCTGTACCTAAAAATACAACAAAGACCACATTAATTTATGGTGTTGATGGTAATGCGCAATTTCCATTGATGGTCAATGAAGCCATAAAACAAAAAAATAGCCCATTGCCTGCGATTATTAGTGTGGGCTATGTGGGAGATAAGGCCTATTTTATTACAGAAAGAACGCATGATTATACGCCAAGTGTAAAAGGTGAAGCATTTGACCGTGGTGGAAATGCAGAGAATTTTTATCATTTTATCTTAACGCAAGTCAGGCCTTATGCGTTTGAACAACTTGCGAAAGAGAATATTTCAGTTACCCAGCAATCTCTTTTTGGTCACTCTTTTGGTGGTGTATTTACGTTGTACGTTTTATTTAATCATCCAGATACATTCCAACGTTATATAGCAGCAAGCCCTTCTTTATGGTGGGGAAACGGTGAATGGGTAAAAAAAGAGCAATGGAAGGCCATCCCTAATGACATTTCCATTGCAATAACGCTAGGTGAAAGAGAAGAAAAACCAGATTTAAGTAAATTAAGTGAAGAACAACAAAAAAATTATCAAGAACGCAGTAGTTGGTTAACGCAACGCCAGTTATGCCAATATTTATTGGATGAAGGAAAACAGTGTGAATTTTATCTATTTGAAGGTAAAGGCCATGGTGGTTCAATTCCTGATGCCATCAATATTGCTTTAGAAAAAAGCATGAAATAAACACCATAACTTCTTTAAGTTTAGCTATCCTATTCGATAACAATAGGATAGCTATAACAATTTTTTATTTTACCGAATACGTATTTATCCGTAATAATTTTAATAAAAAAGACTTATCTTTTTATTAAAATAAATATCTTAACCAAGCTATTTCTTTTTTGTAGGAAAAGACGATAATCGTGATTGATATAAATAAAATTGTTTGTTGGCATTAGATTTTATAATTTTATTTATGGCAGTTTAAGCGCTATATTCGCGTCTCCTGAATTTAGGGACGCCATCCACTGTTTTCACCTTAGTTTCTTTTATCTTTCCTAGATAAAAAAATTGCCTCTATCAGGCATCGAGAAAACAGCGCATTATCAACCGTTTTGATTGTGGAGACGAGGGTAGTGAAACAGAACACTACTTTGGTACATCAAGGCGACAGTACACTAGTACCTGTAGCTGGGTTAACGGTATTTGCTATCGCGTCAGGCTATTTAATGAGTTTAATTCCACTGTCTATGGACAGTTTTGGAATGGATACACTCTATGCTAGCTGGTTAGCAAGTATTTATTTTATCGGATTATTAATAGGTTCAGTGATGATAGAACCTATTATTGCAAGAATAGGGCATCGTCTTTCTTTCGTCGTATTTTTATTATTATTGGCAGTAACTGTCGGTATATTACCTTTAATGCCTTATTTATCAGTATGGATGGTTTTTCGTTTTATTGGTGGTATGGCGGTTGCTGGTATTTTTGTTGTGGTCGAGTCATGGTTATTAATTGGCGATAATCCTAAAGAGCGGGCTAAACGCTTAGGTTTTTATATGACCTCGCTGTATGGTGGCACAACATTAGGACAGTTAGCGATTGGTGCAATTGGCACACAAGGTGCAATTCCGTTTATGACGGTATTAGCCTTGTTATTAATTGCAGTATTACCGCCTCTGTTTTTTAAACAAGGGCAACCCCAAGGGCATGACCATAAAAGTTTATCACTTAAACAAATGCGCCGTTTAAATAAAGCTGCTTTAGTGGGCTGTATGGTCTCTGGTGTGGTGATGGGAAGCATTTATGGCATGATGCCCTTAGCATTAAACCAAGGGCAATTTACAACAGACCAAATAGGTGTGTTGATGGCAGCAATTATTTTAGGTGGAATGGTAATTCAGCCTATTATTAGTAAGTTGTCTGTGGCTATCAGCAAAACGTTGTTATTAGCGATGATGTGTTTAGTGGGCGTGTTTGCTATGGGGCTGACTTATCTTTCTAACGATTATATGGTGCTTATAATAGCACTGGCGTTATTGGGAATGTCTTCTTTTGCACTTTATCCTATCGCTATCACTTTGGCGTGTGATCATGTTAATGCAAGCTATATTGTTGCAATCACACAAGTCATGTTATTAAGTTATAGCATTGGTTCTGCCATTGGACCTTTAGGTGCAGGAATGTTTATGGCCCAAGCTGCTAATAATGGCATTATGAACTTCTTCTTTGTGGTGTTATTAGTGACAGCGATTTATATGCTTTTTGCCAGCTTACGGCGCAAAAGCCATATTGTGTTGAACTAACAATTTCTTTTACTTTGATCTTTTTCTCTTTCATTTTATTATCAGCCGAGCTTACTGTAAAAAGTAGCTCGGTTTTTTTATGTTATATTTAAAAATGAATTAAGATTCCACTTATATTTTTATACTGTATTTTATCAGTATAAACAGATCACCCAATCCCTTCTGTAAAGATAATGGATTTAACTTTTCATGGAGATTATATAATGAAAATAACGGTACCCTGCTTTTTACTTCTATTAATTATTCCTTTTTCAAGTGCCAAAGCAATAACGGCAGAGCAAAATAAAAAGCTGGTGGAATATGCCGCTGATTTACCAAGAGTCGTAATCTATGACTCTGATTATCGCAAAATAGATTACCCAAATGGTGATGTTCCTGCTTATAAAGGGGTTTGTAGCGACGTTATTATTCGTAGTTATCGTGGAATTGATATCGATCTACAAAAATTACTGCATGAAGATATTAAGGCAAATTTTTCAGCTTATCCGAGTAAACGGATGTGGGGATTGAATAAGCCAGATACAAATATAGATCACCGTAGAGTGCCTAATTTGGAGGTTTTTTTCTCACGAAAAGGCAAAGTAAAGCCTATTACCAAAAATGCAGAAGATTATGTACCCGGTGATATCGTTAGTTGGCGTTTAGACAACGGTCGTCCTCATATTGGTATCGTGGTAAATAAAAAAAGTTGGGACAATCAACGTTATCTTGTCATGCATAATATTGGCTTTGGACAAGTTGCCGAAGATGTTTTATTTTCATGGAAAATAACGGGGCATTTTGTTTACTAAATAAAAACAGGTATTAGAGAAAATAGAAACTTTTAATTTTTATAAAAAATAAAATAGAAGTAATAACAACAAAATAAATCTAAAAACTAAACGATAAGTAAAATAATGCCCATACTAATTTTATGTAAAGTATGGGCATTATTTCTGGGAAAGAATATTTTCATCAGAAATATTCATAATTATTCCTCTAAGCCACCGAGTAACATACTAACGACAGCAGTAGAACAGATAAAAGAAAGGAAAAGGATAAAAAAAGAGCTACTGATCATAATGCCCCCCAAATTCATTGCTATTTTTAAATAAAAAACCTCACAAAAGACACATTATTAATTCATTACCTTATATATTAGGTTATTTAAAAATAAAGTCAAACTAACGTATTATTTAATAATGATTTTTTGTGATGTAATTTTATTTTTTATAAAAACAAATAGATTGGATAGTGTTAAATGATCAGGAGGGGCTTAACCCCTCTGATGTCTTACGCAGAGTGAGGTAACGTAGTGCGTGTTAATGGTGGTAGACCATAAGCAGCTCTAGCACGATCACATGCTTCATTAGGAACACCATTTACCCAAGATTGTTGAAACTCACGACAAGGGGAAGGGCGCTGTTCGTAAATAGAACAACTTACACACTCACCCACTTCTCCAATAAGTTTGTCACAACGCGGTTTTTTAGAATTGGTGCCTTTCATACAAGAGAGGAAAGGAGTAAGTGGCTCAGTTAACTCATCAGGAACAACTCCTCCCCCACTCACCATTTCAGCCCAATAGAACGAAACTCTAAAATAGGCACAACAAGCGCCACAATGCATACAGGGATTATCCTGCATATAAATAAAATCATTAGAATGTTTGCTCATACCAGATACCATTTTATCTGACGTTAAAATGACAAAAAGCACGTTTTAAAGGTGCCGTCGTTTAAGAGAAGCAAAAATAAAGGTAGAGAAACGATGCTTCTCCTAGAGCAATCATTATGCGCCGAATGAAAAATATTTTTCAAGAGAAATGTTTCTGTATGCAGAACATATTTATTTCAAAATAGACTATTATTTTGTAAAAAATAGCTATGTAGACTATATGACTTAATGATAAGTGATTTTATTATTTAATACCTGTAAAAAGCACATCCCAGTTAGTATTAAAAACAATCAAAAATTGAGGTTTTAAATAAAAAGAAGCCCTATCATTTTTGATAAGGCATAAAAAAGCATAGACAAATAAGGTTGAAAAATGATCTATATTGTTTGCTTATGGAGGGGACTTAAAAAGGGCCTTTAAAAATAAATAAGGCGCCTGCACCAATTAAAAGAAAACCAATAAAGTGATTTAATGTGAAATTTTCGCCTAAATAAGTGACAGAAAAAATAGCAAAAATCGTTAACGTGATCACTTCTTGTATGGTCTTTAATTCTGCTGCGCTGTAATAATTATGGCCAATTCTATTTGCAGGCACAGCAAAACAATACTCAACAAATGCGATCAACCAGCTTAGAAGAATGACGATGATCAGAGGTTTATTGCCATATTTTAGATGACCATACCAAGCGAACGTCATAAAAATGTTAGAAATTATCAGAAGAATGATAGGTGTAAATTTGTAGAACATTATGCTCATACCATTGGGTGATTTTCTGGCGATTTTGCCAATAATAATGACATGAGATTACTGCAAAAAAAGCAGGTTTTCTATCAGTATGATAAGGAAAATGGTGTAATTTACATTGAGATTATTTTATGTTAAAAAACAGACATTGAACTATTAAATAGCAGAGTAATAACTTAAATTATTAAATACTATTTAAAATAAAGAAAGGTTATTAACCTTTCTTTATTGAAATAATAAGATAACGACTATTTAAATTAATTATCTTTATTTTGAGTGGCTATTAATAAATTATTTATTCTGGTCATTGATAAATTCTGAATTTCAAGTCTATCAGGAAGAGTTTTATCATCAGAGCTAAAATAAATATCAATTTCTTCAGTGATTTTTTCTTTTAATTTTATTGTTTCGTCATGAATTTTATTCATTTTAGGTATGATTTCATCTGTGTTTTGTGTGGTAAATTCAAATGCTTTTTGGTATTTTTCTTCTAATTTCTTAAAGTTATTATCAATACTATTTTTTTTGGTGCCTAAGAGTTTGATTTGTTTTTCTGAATAGAGATTAGCTTCTGTTTTTTCGTTCTTAATTTGTTGGTTTGTAATTTCGATAAGATGATTAACAAAGATACTGATTAACTTTTTACCTAACTTGGTATCTAACAATATTTTCTCTCGTAATGTTTCTATTTTTTGTTGATTACTTCCCATTTTTAAATTAGTGTTTTTTATTAATATAGTTGTCGTTTTTGTCGTTTCTGGGTCTTTGATCGCTTTGATGCTATGGGATTGATTTATATGTGATATTCTCATTTTTTAATACCTTTTTATATTTTGAAAGTTAAAATATCTTTATGTTTTATTAATGATGGAATAAATAAAACAAGAGTATTATTAATATTATAAATAGGTGGTTTTTATTAATATCAGATTTCAAACTAGACATTACTTTATGTTTTTTAATAGTATAAATATTAAAATAATAAGCTTTTTTTGAAAGAATTTTTTATCAGTATTAAAGGGAGGATGTAACACTTGTATTAATATGATATTAACTTATCAGACAATAATATTGAAATTTTTTTGAAAATTGGGTTATTGAAGGTGATGTATTGAGCTGAAAAAATTGAGAAAAGTTATTCACATTGATTGTGTAGATCAAAGTTCCCATCTGAAAATGGGAACTTTATCAGTAATTTTAAGGTTTTATATAACCTTTTTATATTGGTCAATCCTTTGACCATGACTTTAAGTTATTTAGTTATCGTACTTTTTATTGTTGATTTATATTGAATTAACAATCTTCTATGATCAAATAAGCCGCATGAACAGGGCCATGAACCCCCCATACTTTAATCAATTCAATGTCTGCTGTAGAACTTGCACCACCAATTAAATTGATACAAGACGGCATTCTTACGCCTTCTTGTGCCATTTTATGTAAACGTTCAGCAATTTGAGCTACTCGAGGCAAAATATCACTTTTACGTAGAATAACAATTGATGTTTCAGGTAATAAACTAACAGCACGCCCTTTTTCTGGTGAAGAAAATAAGACAATCCCTCCAGATTCAGTCAGACCTGCTTCTGCAAATACAATTCCAATTTGAGAGCGTTCCGCATGAATAATATTTTCATGACCAAGTTCTGGGTTCCAAATATAGGTTTCGTATTTTTCACTGATAGCTTTTGTTACACCTAGTGCATTTAGGCGATCATCACCACTTATTACCACTGAGCCTTTACAATCATAGCTTTCACAGAGATCAATTAAGCTATTGATGAGCTCTTCTGGTTTACTAACAACACATTTCACCATTTGGGTTTGTGCAAAATCGGTAAATTCTTTGCACAATTCATCTTGATTCAGATTAGCTAAACGTGTTTTAGCTAAATTATTCACTGGAGTTGGTTGTGGTTGCGGTTTATGCGCAATTGGACGCCCTAATTTTTCAGCAATAGTTTGCAAAAACTCATTACGGTTTTGTTCGTTTAACATATTATTTTTTTCCTTCTGCTTTATGGCGTTTAAACCAACTACGGAAGCTATAGCCATCCGGTTTAGGGAGATCTCGTGACTCCATCCAATCATTAAGAACACTGATTTTGATTGGTGTAGAACCATTTTTGATCATTAATCCCGCCATTTTCGCACCAACATTCATTCCCACTTTCCAAAGTGCAGGGTGTGAATTGAGGTAGTTAAACATACCTGTGACTCTGCGCTCTGCTTTCGGTGTTAAACCGGTTTCAGCCATCACTCGACGATGTTTTAAAATTAACTGAGCTAAAGGAATTTTGACTGGGCAAACCACATTACATGCATTACATAATGAACAAGCGTAAGGAAGATCGTGGAAATCTTTATAACCCCCTAGTAGTGGAGAAATGACCGCACCAATTGGACCTGGATAAATTGAACCATAAGCATGGCCACCAATATTACGATAAGCAGGGCACGTATTAAGGCAAGCACCACAACGGATACAGCGTAAAATATCTTTAAATTGTGAGCCTAAAATTTCAGAACGGCCATTATCCACAATCACTAAATGGAATTCTTCAGGACCATCAACATTGCCGGCTTCACGAGGACCAGTCACCCAAGTGTTATAACTGGTTAAACGAGAACCAACTGCGCTACGGCATAACATAGTAATTAATGGATCAACTTCTTCAAATGTCGGTGCCACACGCTCCATACCCATAACAGCAATATGGGTTTTAGGTAACGTGGTAGTCATTCTGGCATTACCTTCGTTGGTGACTAAACAGACGGTGCCTGTTTCAGCTACCGCAAAGTTACAACCAGTAACGCCAATATCAGCAGAGAGGAAATCTTGTCTTATACGTTGTCTAATGAAAAGTGTCATATCTTCAGGCGTTTCACTGCCTTCATAATTGAGTTTTTCATTTAAGACTTTGCGAATTTGATAACGATCTTTGTGGATTGCTGGAACGACGATGTGAGACGGTGGATCGTTATCTAATTGAAGAATATACTCGCCAAGGTCAGTTTCGATGATCTCAATGCCTTCATTTTGTAAGGCTTTATTCATCCCAATTTCTTCGGTGACCATTGATTTAGATTTTACGATCTTCTTCGCGTTTTTCTTTTTGGCAACGTCACAAATGTAGCGAGAGGCATCTTCTGCTGTTTTAGCAAAATAAACATGACCTCCGTTTTCTGTTACTTTTTCAGATAATTGATAAAGATAAGCATCTAAATTTTCAAGAACATGGTTACGGATTTGTTCAGCGCGATCTCGCCATTCTTCCCAATTTCCCAGCTCTTTGACCATGATTTGACGGTTAGCCCCAATGCGCTCTTGTGCCATAACGACCGCATTACGCATGATTGTGTCTTTCATTTCATGTTCTAGGCGAGGTCTGAAATCGATATCACTGGTTTTGATAGACATAGCAGGCTCCCTTATTGGCTCATTAAAACTTGTGCAATGTGCAACACTTTTACAGGGCGTTTTTCACGGCTTAGACGGCCTTGTATGTTAATTAAGCAACTTGTATCTGCACCAATGACATAATCAGGACTAACATCCATAATATGTTTTACTTTTTCGGTTACCATTTCGCCTGAAATTTCAGACATTTTTACAGAAAATGTTCCACCAAAACCGCAACAGGTTTCTGAATTCGCAAAAGGTAACATTTCAAGGCCCTCAACGTGTTTTAATAGTGTTAAAGGCTCACTAACAACACCCAGTTTTCGGGTTAAACTGCATGATGGATGATAAACCGCTTTACCTGGAAGACGGGCACCAACATCGACAACGCCCAAGGTATTAACAATAAAACTGGTTAAATCAATAAGACGATCGGCAACACCTTGTGCACGTAATGCCCATTGTGGTTCATCAGCAAGATAAGTTGGGTAGCCTTTTATGGCATAAGTACAGGAGCCAGCAGGGGAAATAATCGGGTAGTCATTTACTTCTAATGTTTCAATTAACGATTTCATGGCAGGTTTTGCGTTATTGACATAACCGCTATTAAGTGCGGGTTGACCACAGCAACCTTGGCGCTCTTGAAATAGTACTTCGCAACCTAATTTCTCAAGTAACAAGACGGTGTCTCTGGCTGAATCTGCTTTCAGCACATCACCAAGACAGGTCGCATAAAAATTAACTTTCATTAATCGAACTCCAAAACATCGCTCAGATGTTGTCATTTTTACTAAAGATAAAATTCTTTTTATTGCTTCGTTATAAGAGGAGAAGGGAATGGAATAAGCTCATTCCCTTTTCCTTATTAATTAGTTCATTAAGTGATAAATAATGCCGATCTTAGCCCCAAGAATAACGATATAGGCGATACAATATTTTAAGGTTTCACGCATAATGGCACTGCTTTGGCCATCCATTTTTGTCGCTGAAACAGCGATGGCGATACTTTGAGGTGAGATCATCTTACCGCCCGTTGCGCCAGAGGTATTGGCGGCAGCCAGGATGAATGGGTCAATATTAAGTTTAGCTGCAGCACTGGTTTGTAATTTACCAAATAGCACGTTGGAGTTAGTGTCACTGCCAGTTACAAATGTTCCCAATGCACCGATCACTGGGGCAATAAAGATAAATCCTGCACCTGTAAAATCGACCAAGGTTTCAGCAATACTGCCAATCATGCCACTGAAATCCATGACTGTTGCCATTGCCACAATTGCAGTGATAGCAATAATCGAGTTTTTCAGTTGGATAGTTGTTTTAACAAGCACAGAGATAAGTGTTGAAACGCTAGCACCTTGAATGGTTCCCCCTACAAAGCTAGCTAAAATAATCAACACACCTGGTGTGCTTAACCAAGCAATGGTTTGATATTCAGTTTGTGTTTCACTTAATACAAACGGGATCTTGGTGGAAATAGCCCCCGCCATACTTTGTATCGCAGGAAATAAAGGTGAACATGCTAAAATAAAGATAAAGGTAAACAGATAAATAGAACTAGCTACTAACAACTCTTTTCCAGTGTGTTTTTTGACATTTTTTTGTTTGTCACCACTGTTTTTCATGCGTTTAGCAAGGAAAATAACGACAATTAAGCTGACTAAGCTACCTGCAAACGCCGGTAATTCAGCACCTAAATTGGCTGCAACGATATATTGAGGGATTAGTGTACTGATACCACACATTAAGGTAATAAATCCGACACCTTTAATTGCTTTAATGCCACCACCCGCAATGGCTACGATGACAAAAGGTAAAAGGATATTGAATAATCCTAACTGAATAATGATGGTTTTACTCAACACTAATACATCAAGCCCAGTGTTTTGCGCCAAAATAGAAACGGGAATACCCACTGCACCAAAAGCAGTAGGAACGGTATTGGCAACTAAAGAGGCAACAGCGGCTTTAAAAGGATCGAATCCAAGTGCAATTAAAATACCGATAGGAATGGCAACTGCAGTACCATACCCCGCAACCGCTTCAAGAAATCCTCCAAAGCACCATGAGATAAGCAAAACTTGCACTCGTTTATCATCACTTATTCCTGCAAGCACATCTTTAAGTACTTCCATCCCCCCTGTTTTTAACATTAGGTTATAACTATAAATAGCAGCAAGGATCACGATAATGATTGGCCACAATCCTTTTATTGCGCCATAAAGCACAGAAACAGAGGCAAATTGAATGGTGTTGTTCCAATGGAAAATAGCAAGTGCAACAGTTATCACTAAAGAAACTAGTACGGCATGGTGAACGGCTGATTTCATTTTTAAGATCATAAAAATCAAAACCGCTAAAGGTACTATACCTAATAAGAATGAGAGATAGTCTGACATGATTATTTTTATCCTTAAGTTTGCAATTTTTATCGTTTATAACTGCGTTGGCAAACCTATAAGTTGGTCATTATATAATTGTGTAGGGTACTAGGTTTTATTAATGCTCTACTTTGCTGAAACGATAAATCATAAATAAAAAAAGATAGTTACTAACCTAAACAATGAAAGGTATCATTACTTAGGAAATTGTCAGGTTAGATTAGTTGGCTATTGTAGGGAATATTTATTGAGATGTAATAGAATAAAATCAATTGTGTGACAAATATAAAAAAATTCCTTTTTTCTCATTATTTGCTTGTTAATTGTCGTGTTTTTTGATGTTCATCAATGTAATTGAGTTATTAATGTTGTTATCAAATTGGTTTTTGATGAAAAAAAGAACGATATTGATGGTTCCAGCCATGTAACAGAACAGTGAAAGTAGACAGCAAATATCATTTTTTATGATAAAAACAACCATAATAACCATGTTGAATATTAAAATAAATTAATGTATTGTGATTGTATTTACTTTATTAGCAAATAAAATAAAAATTATCTTTCATTTATATTTGGTTTATTTTTTTTGTTTTTTAAATTTTCTTTCTTAAATTATTTTAAAAGTGTTTAAATCTTATTTGTAATAAACTTAATATTGATTTTTTGTTTTTATTTTATTTTTTACTATTAGTAATCATTTGAAGTTAAATATTGATTGTTTTTGTTTTAATTTTATCAATGCCTCTGTTTTTATTATTTGTTTTGTTCTTGATCCTTAGTGCTTTTTATTTGCATTTTTATTGTTTTATATTGTTTTATTTTTTAATTAAAAATTATTCATATTATTTGTTTTGATTTTAATTGTTATTTAATTTGTTATTTAATTTTTAATTATACTTATTTTATATTTTTATATTAACTGTTTAAATAAATTTTAATGTAAATTTGTCATCAATGATTAACTTCTTTTTGATGCTTAAGTCGCATGATTGTTCAGTTTTATGAGTTTTTTATTTGTAATACAAATCATGGAGATAACAAATACTTGATGAGAAGAATAATTAATAAATGAGAATGATTCTTTTTAAATTCACTCACATAACGGGATAGATAGAGTGATCTCGATCATATAGAAAAAAAGGTATAATTATATTTTTTATTTTTTTATCACAAAAAAAATAGACAATATATTTATTTTTAATAATAGAGAATGCCTTATTAAACCAGTTTGTTTACCATTTTAGAGAGTTTTAATGGATTTTTAAAGAAAAGGGAAAAAATGAAATGTTTTTGAAGTTATTGGGCTCATTTTTAGAAGAGATATAAATTTCACCTTAGTAATTGTCATACAAATAATCAAGATGAAAAAAAGATGGCCGAAAATGAGTGTACAGATAATCATTGTAGCGTTAACTACGTAATAATCTCTAATGAGGTATTTTCTTTTGATGGAAAGTAACCATTGCTTCTTTTTTCCTTTTTCGTTATCAGTATTTTTTTCACAACTAATGACATTATTGTGGGTAATTAATTGTGGGAATATTAATGATAAAAAGATTCTTTCCATCATCAAATAGCCCTATTTTGATAACAAAAATCAGCGATTATGTTAGTGATGTTTTAGGATTTAACATTTGAGACCATATTCTTTTTCTAAAAGAATGGGTGAATTAACAACAACCTGTCTGATATTAGGAAAATTGTCTGTATTTCATCGTTGATAAAATGACAAATAAAAAAAGAACCAAAGTGTGAGCTAGGTTCCTTTTTTAGTCACTGTAAATCGGAATTAAAGATGGATCGAAGCTGTGTAATGGCTATTTTTACATGGCAGTTGTGTCTAATAAGTATGCATTGTAGTCATAATTTATTATTTTTGTACGGTTGCTTGAGAGGAGCGTTGATATAAAGGCCACTTAAATATGACGTTAAGTGACCTTTATAAGAAGTTAATATCAGCGTGAATTAGGCGCGAGTGATCTGGAAGTAGTTCACTAATTTGTTAAGATTGAGCGCCTGTTCATTGAGTGAACCCGCGGCAGCAACCGACTCTTCAACTAATCCTGCATTTTGTTGCGTTGTTGAATCAAGCTGGCTTACGGCATTGTTGATTTGTGAAATACCATCACTTTGCTCATTACTTGCTTGTCCAATTTCTCGTAATAATGCACTGATTTCTTCAACATCAGTGATCATTTTTTGGATCTGTAATTCAGCTTGTTCCACTAAATCCATCCCTTCTTGTGTTTGGGTTGATGAATTTTCAATCAGTGTACGTATATCATTTGCTGAATCAGCACTTTTTTGTGCTAGTAATCTGACTTCACTTGCGACAACGGCAAAACCTTTACCATGTTCGCCAGCTCTTGCCGCTTCAACCGCAGCATTAAGTGCAAGAATATTTGTTTGGAAAGCAATGGAATCAATCAAGTTAATAATGTCTGTCATTTGAGATGATGAATTATTGATTGCTCTCATTTTTTCCGTTAACTGAAGCATCATTTCACCATTATGATGGACGGCAATTTCTGTTTTTTCAGCAACATTAATCGCATCAAGAGTATGCTCTGCAGTATTTTTAACCGTTGACGTCATTTGCTCCATTGAGCTTGCCGTTTCTTCTACGGAAGTTGCCTGTTCTTCTGTTCTTGCTGCTAAATTTTGGCTACCTGCTGTGATCTGCTCAGCGGCAGATGAAATGTTTTCAGCACCGTTTTGTACATTTTGCACAACATCTAATAGATGTTTTTTCATTTCAGCAAGCGCTTGCAATAACATTCCTGCTTCATCATGATAATTAGTGTTTACTTCTTGTGTTAAATCACCATTAGCAATCGCTTTAGCAAAGTTCACAGCTTCATCTAACGGGCGAGTAATGCCTTTCGTAATAAACCACCCTAAAACACTACCCAAAATAATGCTAATAAGTGTTAATAATACTAAAAATACTCTCTTCTCAATAAAATCGCGTTCAACAGCTTCACCTGCCGCATTCATTTTTTGATTTTGTAACGCAATAAATTCCAAAAGTTTATCGCGATACATAAGTTGAATACCTGCTGTTTTGGTGATCAATTCATTAACAGCGGCGTGCCGATTATTTTCGTTAAATGCTTTTACTACAAAATTTTGAGAGGTGATATATTTCTGACGGATCTCATAAACTTCAGCGAGTATTTTTTTTGACTCATCATCGTGAGCCGTTTCTTCTAACTCTTTTAGTAATTGAGCAACTTTGGCGGTGATCTCAGCTTTTTTACTCTCTTGTTCAGAGGCTAAACTTCCTTGCTCATCTAGCATGGTGAGTTGCTGAAAGATAATAAATTCATTGAAATTATTAATTAGCAAATTGGCTTTTACTGTGGCTGGATAGATATCGTCAACGACATCATGAATATCTTGATTTGCACTATTCAATCCCATTAATGCAAAACTAGAACCTAACATAATTAACATTACCAATGTTGTAAATGCGATAGTTAACTTGGTACGAATTTTAACGTTTTTAAAGAACATGCTTAACCCTGGATAAATAATAATTAATAAGTATTAGTAACTTATTGAAGAAAAGACAGTATCGGTAAGCAGTGACAGAACTTTAGTCATTAAACGAAATAAAGGCAGATAAAAAGACTTGCATTGATTTTTAACACACTATTTTTAGTGTGAAAAAGAGATTTCCTCCCTTTTTTTATCTAAATGTGCTTAGTATTTAATTTTCATTCAATTTTATAAAATTGAGAGTTAATTAATAAGAGCTCAAGATATTCTTTATTTTTTGTTAACAATTGTTTGCCTTGTTTTTATGTATGTTAATTTGATCTTGAAGATTAAGAAGATATCGTCTCTGAAAAATTTTCGGCTATGATAAACTGAGTGAGCCGCACAGGTAAGTTTATGGCTAGTGTTAAATATATAACTCTCCATACTTCTTATACTTAACTGACTTAAAGGTAACGCTGTATGCGCAGTGTATTTATATTTTTGAGCGTATTTATTTTAGGGTTTAGTCATATGGCGTATTCAGATCAAACACTCGTTTTTATAAGACATGGTGAAAAACCTGATAATGAAAGTGGGCAACTGACCTGTAAAGGATTAAATAGAGCCCTCGCTTTGCCTGATGTACTTATCAATCAATTTGGTAAACCTGATGCATTATTCGCAGCAGCGCCTAAACAAAGTAAGTTAGGTAATTCATTACGTTCACTTCAAACTATCTCTCCCATTGCTATTAAAATGTCATTACCTATCCATCTTCATTATCATGCTAAAGAGATAAAAGAGTTACGTGAAGACCTGTTAAGCCAGCAATATGAAAACTCAGTTATTTTTATTGCATGGGAGCATGATAATTTAGTCAAAGTGGCACGAGATATCATGAAGAAAGAAGGGGGAGATCCTAAATTAATCCCTAAATGGAAGAGTAGTGATTTTGATAGTATTTATATCTTAAAAATTATCCGAGAGGGTGATAAAAAAAGCATCATCTTTGAACAAAGACAACAAGGGTTAAATGATGTGTCGGACGATTGTGGTAAGGAGTAATTAAATAAGGATGGATAGTTATAGTTAATAAAGGTCGTTAAATAACGACTTTTATCTTTTGCTTAGTATATGAATTTTTTTTGTAAAATCTCTACATATTGTTATTGATCCGTCGGTTTATAGTACACCGCAACTTTCGCTTTAAGTGACGATACGATTTTTTTCTTCCACGGCAACATTGATTTTCTATTCATCATAAATAAATGCCCTACAGCAAGGCTATCAACGAGTTTAATTTTATAAACGGTATGTTTGAGTGATTGATATTCTAGCCATGGTTCAGGCACAACAGCGATATATGGACTGCTATTAATAGCGGGTATAACTTGTGCATATTCAGGACATTTAAATCCGATCGTTCTAAATAGTCCTCTTCTACGTAATTGCCTATCAAGTTCATTATCATCTTGAGACCAAGGTAAGCAATAAACATGTTTATAAGAAACCAATTGTTCAAGACTAAAATCGTCAATATTTTTT
Organism: Proteus genomosp. 4 str. ATCC 51469; assembly: GCF_003144375.1. Lineage (NCBI taxonomy): Bacteria > Pseudomonadati > Pseudomonadota > Gammaproteobacteria > Enterobacterales > Morganellaceae > Proteus > Proteus genomosp. 4. The sequence goes on along the minus strand of NZ_PENV01000001.1, from coordinate 247,987 downwards.
AAAGCTGATCTTAATGGCTCTCCATAAATAATAACGAGCCTACTTTTACCTATGGTTTCAAATTTTAAAGACGATACTGGGTTTTGATCTCCACCAACAGCAAAGAATAAGTCTACAGTGCCATCAAGTACTTCTTCATTACAGTTATCAAGTATTAAATAATCAAAAGGTGGATATATTTATTGCGAGTAAAGGAGATCGATTCAATTTATTAGATAAAATTAAAGATTTAAATAATGGAAATGAAAAGGCATTTTATGATGCTAATGGCCTTAAACAATATGTTGAAAAATCAAGAATATCCTTAATAAATCAATTAAACAAATAACTTTTAATAAAGAATGGAATATATATGTCATTAAAATATTTACTCCCCATTTTTGGTGCTTTTGTTTGCTCAAATTCTTATGCAGATGAATTAAAAATAGGCGCAGGCATTGGCATGTCTTTGCCATACGAAGGATCGGATAAGTATATTTTAATTCCAGATGCTATGCTGCAATATACAACAGAAACAAATAGTTTTGGTTTATTTAGTCTGGGCACCAGTGGAGCAAAATGGCAATTTAATATTTTTGATAATATTCATATTGCTCTGCTTGGAACGTATATGCAGGGTCGTAAAGAAGAAATAGGCTTTTCTGGTAGTAAAAATAAAGATTTAAAAGGAATGGGAGATCTAAAAGGAGCCGCTGGTGCAGGTGTTGAACTAAGTTACAATATTATTGGCCATTCTTTTTATATAAATTCGCTGACTGCTATTGGTCATAGAGATTATGGTGGTAAAAATATTGATAATGCCACTCGGTTCGAGTTTGGTATTAATTCGTATTTCGATATAAATAAAAATTGGTCTATTGATTCGAATATATCCACAAGATATGTAAACAAAAACTATAGTCAGGCTTATTTTGGTGTCACAGAAAAACAGGCACTTAATACTGATTATTCTATTTATACACCAAATTCTGGAATTAAGGATGCTGGTATTTTAATTGGAATAAATTATAAAATAAGTGAAGGGTTTTTTGTTAATTTAAAATCGGGTGGTTATTACTTGTTTGGTGATATGGCAGACAGCCCGATCACAAAACAGAAATACGGATTAGTAAATATAATTGGCCTATCATATCTTTTTTAAAGATCATGAAAATAAATACTAAATGTTTTTTATTTATATCCATGTTTATATTGAGTGGGTGTGTTGTTGGCCCAGGTTGGTATAAAGAAGGAGTAAGCTATGAAAACTCTCAAGATATATTAGCGAAGTGTAAATATGATATTGGTATCGCTAAAGTAAATATAAATGAAAAGCCAGAACTAATAGCTTAGTGTATGAAATCTCAAGGATATAGATATAAAAACTATTCACATACTTATTAAGTAAATGTTTTTAATAATAAAAGATGCTGATTTACAGCATCTTTTTTCTATTTATAAATAGTGTTGCTTTAATGTTGTTTAATCATCTTTAATAATATTTTATTAAAAATAATTTATAACATGAAAACTATATACAATATCGAGAGAAAAAATATAGACTGAAATAAAGGATTGATTGTTATAAACTAATATTTATTAGAAAGTAAGTATGTATAGCATACGGCTTTTTAAGCACTAAATTAGTTTTAATATAAAACTAATAGATAAATGTTCTGCGAAAAATTTTTTAACTGGTATAAGGTTTATATGGACTATCAATTCAAATCATATAGTAAGAATAGCAAGAAAAAATCACTGCCTATTTACCTTATCTTTATTCCTTTTGTTCTCTGGATAGCTTACATGGGTTGGTCAATAAGTTTACACCGTAGAGTCGTGATGTTTGAATGGTTTCCCAAATGGACTATTTCTATTACTTTTGCTGTTTTTTTAGGAATGATTGGGGGGATTTGGAGTATTTTTCGTCGCCCAATAAAACATGCATTTAAAAATTTCCTCTCGACTGGGTTTGCTGGTTTTGTATTAATAGTACCTGCATTTGATGTGCTGACGTATTTATTATCAGTGAATACAATTCGCTATCAGACAGAATATAAAATTACATCGCCAGGCCCTATAACCAACAGATTTGGTCGATGTGAACACGGTATATGGATAAAAGAAATCTATACTGAACGAGGGGCATTATTTTGTATTAGTGATCCAAAATCGAAAACTCAGAAAAACATAGGAACACTATGGGTCACAACAATGACGGGTCCTATTGGTTCATATATTGTTGAATATCAGTTCACACCATTCAATTCTTAATTATGGTTTTACATGTAATGATACTTCAAAGAGAATTATATTCTTGCCAAAGTGTCTAATTCCATCTTCAATAATCTCTTTATTTTTAATGTGTGACTATTTTTTATTGTGAAAATTGCCAATAAACACAGATTTATTGTTATATAGATCTAATAAATCACCAGCATAAATGCCTAATTCCTCTGGATTAAGAATATAATATTAATTTTCCGATAATAGTTTCTTCATCAAATTCTTTATAGTTATAAATATCACCTTGAATTTCAAATAAATTTCTCTCTTCATAATCGGAAGTTATTGATGTAAATTGATAATCAATATGACTTATTTGTTCTTTCATAATAACAGTTACTTTTTATTTTAAATGTAAGTAAGCATTTGTTGTTAATAAATGGTAGACTTTTTATAAGATTAAAAATAGCTGTTTTTAATTGATTTAACTTTATGTTTTACATGGTATTTATACTTTTGGATAATGCAATGTATCAATTAATAAAACAAGAAATAGGATCTTGCTGGACACATCAGGAATTAGATGAGATGTCTCATTCTATCGAATCATGCTTACTTATTTATAAAGTAAATGTGTCAGTGGTTGATTATTTCATGGGGTCATCATTTACTCTTTTTAGATTAAAAGTTGATGCTAAAATACGAGGAATGCATGTTAAATCATTGATAACTGAGTTATGTCGAGCCCTTAATGTTATTAATATTAAAGTAATTGATTTTTTACCAGGAACACCCTATATAGGATTACTGATAACGAATAAATATCGTCGATTAATTCCTTTTTCATCATGTTTTAATCAATGGTTAAAACAGAAAAATATTTCTCCATTATCGATTATGTTGGGTGAAAATATTATAGGGGAGCCTATCGGTATTGATTTGATCCCATGCCCACATTTATTAATTTCAGGTTCTATTGGTTCAGGAAAATCAACATTAATTCATTCTATTATTATGAGTATAATATATCGTCTATCTCCTAAAGAGATTAGACTGATTATATTTGATACAAGTGGAATAGAACTGACTCCTTACTTTAATCTTCCTCATTTAATGTTTCCAATAGTTGATGATATGTCTGAAGTTATCAGAGCATTAGATTGGATTATAGCTGAAATGAATAAACGCTATAAATTGTTTAGTGCTTTAGGTGTTAAAAGTATTGATAATTATAATGAAAAAATTATCCAAGCAGAAAAATTCAATAGATCAATTCCAGATCCTTTTTGGAAGCCCGCTAATATTAATGATGTTTCAATGCCTTTTCTGAAAGTTATGACTCCTATAATGGTTGTTATGGACGATTATATTCAATTTATATCTTATAATAATGAAATTGGTCGTAAGTTAATTACCTTAAGTCAATCAGCAAATATAGTTGGAATACACCTTATTTTATCTACAAGAAATCTATTATCATCGAGCATAGATAATCAACTGAAAGTTAATATACCGACTCGTATCTCTCTTACTATGCCTTCTAAAAAGGAATCACGATCTATTTTAAATCAAAATGGTGCAGAAGAATTATTTGGAAATGGCGATATGCTTTATTTATCACCTTATCTTGAAAGGTTAGAGCGTATTCAAGGTGCATTTGTTACTGATGAAGATATATGGCAAGCAATAGGTTACACTTTAAAATGGGAAAGGGCTGAATATATTAATTTAAACTCTAAAACTGATTATTTATTAAAAAATAGCGATTTTGATGAGTTAGATATTTTATTTTATGAAGTTGTTGAGTTTATCGCAGAAACAAATAGAGTTTCTATATCAGGTATTCAAAGAAAATTTAGAATTGGATATAACAGAAGTGCAATGATTGTAGAGCAGCTAGAAATGCAAGGATTAATAAGTATTCCTGATCATAATGGAACCCGAACTGTTTTAATATAATTTTAGGGGGTATTAACGATTTGTAGCGTAGATATAAATATATAACCATGTTCCAGTGTCGATTTAAATCGCCACCAAATCTATCCATTAATGCAGTTTGGTTTAGTTCATATGTTAATGAATTCTGATTGAAGCAATATTTACTGTTAGTTGCGCTGTGGACTAATGAGACAACGGCTATTCAGTCAATAATCAGTACTTTTTTTTCTTCAACTGTAGTGGATTTTGGACATTTAATCTTAAAGCTGTTTGGCCACATCGTCTACAATTTCGGCGTATTTAATACCGTTACGACGGATCGTATTCTCTAATGTTCTACCACCAAAATACTGTAGTTCTTGAACAAATAGGCATAGAGTTTCTTCATCTGATTTATTATAGTTTTTAGCGTTCAGTAACACACTTTTTACTTTATTTGACATTGAAAAATCATATTTACCAGTATTAGTTATGTAATCAATCAGTAAATCGATGTCACTTTAGAGTTTAAAATAATGGTTCTTATTATTTTCACGGAAGGTTATGGTAAGTAAATAGGTAGTCAATCTGAACAATAAATAATTAATTTAGGGAAATAATTAAGGTTTCTATGGAATATCAATTCAAATCATACAGTAAAGGTAGTAAGAAAAAATCATTACCTACTTACATTTTTATTATCCTTTACGGCTCTTGGTTAGCTTATCTATTTTTGTCGTTTTATTTAGGTGATAACATCGTATTATTTGAATGGTTTCCTAAATGGACGATTATTATTGTTTTTGCCATTTTTACAGGGATTATTGGAGGAATTTGGCAGCCCTTCTTTCGCCCATCAAAGTATGTAATCATTGATTATTATTGGGGCGGCTTTCTTGGGCTTATGTTTATTATTCCAACTTTCAATGTGCTTGTTTATTTATCATTAGACCAAACAATTCAATACCAAACAGAATATGACATCGTATCGCCAGGGCCTCCGTGCCTTAAATCCCCTCAATGTGAATATGGTATACGGATAAAAGAAATCTATACAGAAGAATGGGGTTTATGGTGCATTAGCGATCCAAAATCGCAAACAAAGGAAAATACAGGAACAGTGTGGGTTACAACAAAAACAGGACCTATTGGTGCATACATTGTTGATTATCAGTTTTCTCCTCCTAACTTTAAGCAATAAGTATTGGGTTATATAGGTTGATATAATGTTAGCTTTAGCCGCTCAAACCCACCTGATTTTATACGATAATCTTACCTAAACTTATTTTGTATACATTATCGGCAGTTAGCGTAAAAATAACTGACACTAACTCTGTGCTTGCCGATTATAACGGATAAGAAAAGAGAATCTATTTACATGGCTAAATCACCAGCGAAAAGACCGACGAAAGGCTTTGAAGAACCCCTTTGGGATACCGCTAATCAACTGCGTAGCAGTATTCAAAGAACGAAAGGCTAAGTACATAGCGTCAGGCATTAATAGAGTTCTTTGGTTACACAAATTGAGAAAAGACAAAGAATTTTATTTTCGTGATATTTGTATATCCTACGATTTACCAATGTTCGGTATGCTGCAGGACGAAAATAATAATTACTATTTGCCTCAATTCTCGATTTCAGTAGATCAGTTCATTACTGGTGTTTTAAATAAAAAGTTAGCTTGGTACCCACAAAATAATGCAAAGCTACAAGCGAAGGTTATTTTGTATAAAGAGAAATGTTGGTGCTGAGGAAAGAATACTAACAGCGTCCGTGGAATAGGGGGGGATTATGGGATAGGTGCGAATGCGCCTTATTTTACTGATAATGATGTAAAAGATAACTCGAAAGGAACTAATTTCTTTTCTCAGGAGGCCGCTGTTGGTAGCAATTATTTCGGTGGGTATGGCTCTGGTCTTTCAATTAAATATGACAATAGCATATCATTTAAACTTTTTATTATGGGAGATGGCGCTGTAATTGCTGAGTGTTTAAATGCTGGGAATCAACGCCGTAATGTTCTATGGGAACAAGAAATACAATCATAGATAGCAACGGTTTTATCAAAAAAGCCTCCCCAATTATCGACATCAATCCTGACGGTACATTCACAACTAACGACGAATCCGAAGGTGCTACGGTTACTCGAGTAGCTCAGGGTGAGTATCTTATCGAAGGTGTATTGGGTTTTAACTCAGATGCTGGATGGGGTGGTGTCGATGGCGGTATTGAAATTCCTTTCGATGTTAATAAACAGCTGTTGATATGGGGTAATTCTAAAATCAACAAAGACGGTTCGATTCTCGTTAAAACGTATCACCGTACACATCTTAATGCGCCTGAGTTTGCCCGTAATGATATTGACGACTTCAATGACGGCGACCCAATTGATATCCCTGATGGTCGTTTTATTTCCGTGCGTGTACAGATGCCAGAAGGCTCAATCTATAACGTGAGAATGCGTGAGATGGAAGAAGCACAGAAAGCGGAAGAGGAACGCAGACAAAAAGAAGGGGTAGAAAATCAGGACACCAATAGCGCACCAGAAATTGATAACTGATTGATTATATAACTCGGTCGGTTCCATCGAGCATTGGAACTACTCTGTTTCTTTCAATAAATTAGCCATTTCTGACATCCGTTTAGATCTGGAATTTAATTCCTTTATTATATCCAAGGCTGTAATTGAAGGGTTGGACTCTATCATTTTTACCACATCATTTATTTCACTAACTCGCGCTGATAATTCGACAATAGATGTGCGTCTATTATTTTCTTGTAGATCTCCCCACATCTCATCGGCATCATAGGAGTTGAATTGTATATATGTATTGGGTGGGGCGTGGTAAACATTTTCAACGCCACAAGGGAGCCAATCATCACCAGTAACAATGTCAGCATCAAAAGGTACAGTTTTATCTATTTCTTGTAGCTTCTTAATTAATTCTGACGTTTTCATTTTTCACCCTTGTCGATCTTAATAAAAAGGCCCACCGAAGTGAGCCTTTTTGAACTCTAAATTATCCGCGTACGATTTGCGTATGATTTAGAGTCCTATCTGTGTCAGTGTGTAGTCTTGATGATTTCGCTAACTTCTTGTTTTTGAAACCGTTGTCCTATCACTGACCCACCAAATTTGGTGGGCTGGCGGAGTCTGAATTCGTCGCTTAACTAAATGATTTTATAGTGCTAATGTTCAATTCAACTTTTCAAAAGTGCCTAATAAGGTGCCTAAAAATATTTTGATTGATTTTTAGGCATTGGATTTAGTGGGTACTTATTTACTGTAGTTTGGTATTTTATCAGCTAATGTGGAAATTACTACTTTGCTTCCGTTGCTGATATTCTGTAAATAGTGACATTATAGAAAAGGCTACTAATTTAGTAGTCATAAATATTACAGCTTGAAGAATTTGTTATCTTGAGATAGTTCAAGAATGATGTAAGGCTTATATTTCTGGTAATCTTTTTGAACTAACTTATCAGATAACATTGATACAATGTGTTGCCCTGATAGTTTAATTGACTCGTCAAAAACTTTGCGGATGTACTGAATATCGATTTCATCAATAGAGTCATGCAGTACAAAGTTAGGCCTCATCGCGTGTTTATCACAAACTGTTTTTATATATGCCAGATCGAATGTAACAACTTCAAGTCTCTTTAATCCCCCTTCGTTGTTTGATTCGACATCATCTACATGAGGGGAACATTCGCCTTTTTCTTGGTTTAAATGAAGACTAAAATTGTATTCAACACCATAAAAATTAAGAGTGTAATCTTTAAAATTTTCTATATATTCTTGTTCAAAAGAGGTTACGCTAGTAAGCTCTTTTTCTAGTTCTTTTGACAACTCAGTTAAGTGTAGATTTTCAATTACTAATTTCGAATTGATGTCATCTTTTTTATCAATAATGGCGGTTAATTTGGCTAGTTCTTTGTTTAAATTACCAATTTCTTTAACTGCATCAGAAATTTCTTCTATTTTCTTTTTTGATTTGAGCTCGTCGAAAAGGTTCAGTTTTTGATTTTTAAGTTGACTAAATTTTAATGTTGCTTTTGCATGTTCCTCTTGAAGCTTATCTAATCCATGAGAAACGAATTCGCGCTTAGTGTTTAATAGATGGGCATGGAACTCAAGCGCTTGTTGATAATCTTCAAGTGCAGATTCTATTTTAACTGATGCGTACTCATAAATTACTTGTAGCTCATTTAGTAAATGTAGTTGTTCATTATTCTTAAGTATTTTATTGGTTTCTAAAATGTTTTTTATCTTTAAGTCTAGCGATAAAATTTCATCGGATAAGCAGTTTTGTTCATCATCAATTGCATTGATTCTAGATACAATCTCTAGCTTGTTGATGCTTTTTTCAGATGATAAAAGTGACTTTTCTAATTTAGCAATTTCTCGTTTTATTTTAGATATCGAGCCAACTATTTTATCTTGAGTAATTACACTATTGAATGCTATTAGATTTTTTTCATAACGCTTGATAGTTGTTTTCAGTTTATGGGCTTTACTAAGAATTTCAGTGTCATTAAAGTTGAATAAATATAAAAAAACAGTATTGATATCTGACTTAGAAACGTTTTTGCTGTTGTCAAAATTAACTGTTTTTGTCATACGGTGCTGTGTTGTTCTAAAAAATTTTGGAGCAAGTTTTCTGATAGTTGGTTTAGCTGAGTATACATTGAAAATACTAGCCATAATGTGAGAAATATATTCTTTACTTTTTACTTCGAGTCCATTCAAAATATAGTTTTGTAGATCTATATTTGCAGAAAGTCTACGTTTAATAACGGTGTGTTGATTGTCTAAACCTAAATATTCTAGTGAAGCATATACTTCACTATTAGTAAAAAGTTGTTCAATTTCTTGTTTAGGTGTTTGAAATTCCTCATCAATGTAGATGGGTTTAATTGAACCATCAAACAAATAATCAAGAATTCTGCCTAAAGTTGATTTACCAACGCTATTTCCCGGCTCATCAGATTTCTTTTTACTTGTAATTATATTTAAGTCATTGAGAAATAATATTTCTCGTATTTCTTCTCCATCTATTTCCAAGAGAAACCTAAGTAGCTTCATTGATAAAAATCTCTTTTTCATTGTAACCAATAGCTGAAATAATATACAGCCAGTCTAATGTTAAAATAATGTGGTCTACAGAAACAGAAAGCTCTTTACTCCCAATTTTCATTAGTTGAGTGATCGTCATGCGCTTTTTTTTGTGCTTATGAAGATTTTCCAGAATAAAGCCACCTATATAGAGTACGTTCATTTTTGGATGAGAGCCCTTAATCGGTAGCATGGTTAGGATTCTCCAAGATACAACACTCAACAAATGCATGTGCCACAACAACATTTAGGCCAATTTCTACTTGTTCTTTATATTGAGTTACATTGGCAGAATTATAAACGAACTTCCTAAGTTGCTTAATTACATCGTTGATGATTTCATCTGCATGCTGTCGTACTTTAGTTATATCAGGTTCAAAAGAATCAATTTCATATTTCTCAAGTGAATTGCAGTACATTTCATTCAACAGCTCCATAGCTGATTGTTTTCCGTTGATTATATTTTGCTCAGCAAGAGTGTAGGCTCTTTCAACATGAGAAGAATATGATTTGTATTGCAAGACTATACGACGCCTATTATTAAGCATATTGTGCTTGATTTTTGTAGTAACATTAGCAGGAAAAGATCGATCACTATGGTCAATTTTCACTTTAGCAGATGCAATATCACCAATGATAATGTTTATAATTGAGTCAACATTATTTTCTGGGGCTGTCATATGGTAGAAGTCACCTTCTATTTTTTTTATATCAAATTTTGTTTCGCACATATATAAGCCTAGGACTCTTATTTGTTGTAAATAAAGTCGCCTTTTATGACACCTTGGTTAAAATTATTTTGGCCATGTTGATGTACTTTTTGATAGTTATCGTGAACATCATTTTGTTCTGTTGTGATTATTTTTTGTTCAAGGGTGGTGTTCTGAATCTTTAACTCGCTGTTGGAGATTTCTAAAGACTCGTTCTTTTGCTGAAGAGTATTATTTTGAATTATTAGATCATTGAATTTTTGTTTGATATTACTCACATTATTTTTTTGAACGAAGGCATAGATGCAACTGGCAACTGTACAGATCCAAGCAATAGCCACAAAAGGTGCACTACCAAAAATTTCCCAAAATCCTTGCATTCTTATCTCAGCTTCTATACATGTGGACAATATGTTTATAATAGCTGCTCTTATAAGGTAAACAAGAATTTTCTATTAGATGTTTAATATTAGTAAAAATTATAATCAAGGGGGGAGGGAGTATGGTTTACGTAACAATAGATGGAGATGATGTAGGCCAAAAAATAACTTCATCGTATCTTTCAAATGATGTGACGAAATTGATATCAATTAATGAATATGTAAATAGTGCAACTTCAAAAATATCTGAAATATTAGCTTATAATGGATTCGCTATAATATTCTGTGCTGCGGATGGTGTAGCAGGATATTCCTTTGATGATACTGTCAATATAGAGCTTATATATGAGGAGATTCAAAAAAACTCAGATTTTGGCATCACGTTTTCTATGGGGGTTGGTGATTCATTAAAAGATTCTTACATAGCATTAATTTCAGCAAAAAGTAATGGTAAAAATCAACTCTGTAATTTAATGGTTATGTAACTTATGTTTAGAATAATCGACTTTATTAAACTATTAAGATTTTCAGCGATTCTAACTACGGTTGTTAGTATTTTGAGTTATCAGTTTTTACAGCATTATTGGGATAGTGATTTACCTTTAATCAGAGTAATTAGTATAACACCATGGGTAAGTTTTATTATTGTTATATTATTAACAACAGCATCAACTTCAAGGCTCTTTTGGAGCATATTGAAATATTTTAATAAGTCGTTATACCCAGATTTAAATGGAAGTTGGGAGGGCGAAATAACCACGGAAACAGGTCAAGTAATAGAAGCAAAAGCGACGGTTAAGCAATCGTTGCTCAAAACAGAAATTATACTTCACACTGAAACCTCGAAATCAGTAACGCTTGAAACAACGCCGTCGCTAGAAAGTGGGCAGTATAGGCTTTATTATGTATATAGATCAATTCCTCAAGATCCATCAAGACCAGCATATACAGGTTCAACTATCTTTGATGTTAGAACAAAGTATGCAAATTCTAACTCTATTTTGGAATTGTCAGGTTTTTATTTCACCGATAGAAAAACTATTGGTAGGGTTAGGTTAGAGCAAGTAAGTAATGATGTTCATAAAGACGTTTCTTTTTATTGATTTTACAAGTTAATATCGTAGCTAAAGGGGATTGGAAATTAATTTTAGATTTTTAGTTAAACGGATGCGAATATTTAGTGTATTGGTGGTAGAAATTATATTAATTTAACCAAAAAATAAAACTGCTTATCAAATAGATAGCTGCACATTATTTGATGAAAAACAATGTGCTACTATTATTATCTATATTCTTCCTCTGCCAGAAAAATGTTCATGCATCTTTTCAGTCATCACCCACAGCGCCTTATTCAATTTAATGTCCCCATCGATACCATTCACTGAACGAGTGCGAGCCCGCTTACCTTTCGCATTTCTACCCGATAATCCTCCTTTAATTAAGTTTTCCTGTAAACGTTGGTATACCGTCCACAGATCATCTTTCTTATCCTCCCAGCGACGAGGCTGTAATACTTGTTCTTCTGTAACAGGTTGATGTTCCTCACCAAAGCGATAAGTTAAAGCTGCTTGTGCCAAGGCTTGTTGTGCTGGTGGCGGTAACAATAGTGACTGCATCTGTTCGCGCTTTTCTGCCACCGAATCAAAGGTTTCTAATACTTCATAAGCGCCTTCAATCACTTTACCGACGACATCGCCTTTGTGCGGTACACGTACTTCACCGAAGGTATCACCGCACACTAGTCCATTCTGACACACCGCTCTAAATAAGCCCGGTAACATCTGATAACTGCTTGAGCCATCATGACTGTTAAGTAAGATGATTTCAGGCACTTGTATTCCTGTAATTTGGTCATGACGACGTAGGCGTAACATATGCTTGGTATGCTCCCGACGACTCACATCACGCACTCGAGTTTGACAAGCAAAGAAAGGATAAAAACCTTCTTTTTGAAGGCTATCGAGTAAGGTAATGGTTGAGATGTAAGTATATCGGTCACTTCTGGATTCATGTTTTTCTTCAGAGAAAACACTCGGTACAGTACGGAATAATTCTTCAATGGTTAACGGGCGGTCACGACGAATACTGTTGGCACGCCCAAAGCGTGAGGCTAATCGACTCATCATCAATTCCTTAAATAATATATTGGGTTAGGGTGAGATAAATAAACGAGTTAAATACAGTGAAGTAATGCAGACAAAGATAAGAAAAACGGGATAAATATAGAGGGAGAAGAAAACGTAAAATAGATTAATCAATCAAGTAAAAGATGGCGTCTGCTTCGGGGTGTTGCGAAGCAAAATCCCTCAGTTGATAAAAACGTTCACACATCACCTCACTTTCTGTTTTAAATGACCACAAGCTGAAAACTAATAAGCACACGACAATGCCCATCGCGTGAGGCGAAACCTGCGCTTCATGCCCATTATACGGATTGATTAATAGCAGTTTCTCTTCAGGCAAATCCGGGTAAAGGTAAGCGCCTTGATTTGATAACGTACAGAACGACCAAAAACCGCCGTGATAATCAGGGCATAATTGGCCGAAGGTGTGAAAAATAACGGATTCTATTTTTAACCATTGTGGAATAGCACCAAAGTGCTGAAACCAAAAATTATCACGATGGTGTAACGAAACTTCTTTAGAGATAACGTGTTCAATTGAAGACATGATAAATTTCCTTGTTGAGGGCATAAAAAACGAGGCGTGATGAGCCTCGTTATAGGGATTAAAATGTTAATGAAAGCAAATCAGGATGGAGTGAGTAAAACCAACGGCCCATCGCGATAGTTAGGGTTTAAAAAGCGCTTGTATGCTTTTATCCACCACACTGCCGACGATAACGGCACACGTAAACGCCGCACCCAAACGGGCTGTTTGACGGCTATCATCACTGAGTTCAGGGCGTTGCTGTAACGCTTCATCCACCGCTTTTTGGGCACAGTAGGCGGACGCTAAAACCACGAGTGCCCCACTGGCTTGGGCAACCCATCGACATAACGACATAGAAAAACCTCAAAAAAAAGCCACTCAATGTGAGTGGCGTATAAAAGGGAAACGTGTTGATGTTAATAACACTATCAACCTATATTGACTCATTGAGGGCCAGACCATGTATCCGATTGTAAGGTTAAAAATGACTCACAGCGTGGTTCACCTACTTTACACACTTTAGTGGCAATGGATTTAGCAGGCCATTGACGTGACGTGCTGTACTCAAGACCTTGGTTATCTAAACACGCCACTTTTAACCAATTCGCTTGTGCCCCCGTATTAAAGTAAATACTGCTGATACAAGTAATCGCTTTTGGGGCGGGCTTATTTCCTGATTTTCGCCAATCAGTTTCTGAAATAAGTTGTCCTGCTGGCAATCCTGCACGCCATTTACCTTCCCGTTTATCATTTTCCATTTTTAACGTTTGTGCAAATTCAGGGGTTAAATAATAGGTATAACGGTCAGGTTGAACTTCACCGGGTAAATAAAGGGCACTTGCGGAAGGAATAATCACTGCACTCATCACGAATAAACCGATTTTCTTAAACATCATAAAATTCCTTAATTAAATTATTCATACGATAATGAAAAATACGTATCACCTATAAAGAAGAGAAAGTGGCTTTTATCATGGCGTCAGATATCCCACCGATAATCACCACCGTCATAAAGGCCATCAGCAGTCGCACCGCGCGTTGTAAGGGAATGGAAACATCATCGTGTAACCTATTCACCTTACAGCGTGCTTGGGCTTGGTAGGCGAGATAAAGCGTAGTGACAGTACCGAGTAGGCTTGCGACACCTCGATTGAATGAAAACATCATAAAACTCCTTATTGCTCACTGGACTAAGAGGGCGAAGTCAGTGCCTTGATATAGTGAAAGTGAGGTAATGCGGTAATAAATTGGGGTTGTTGTATTAGGTGTTCTATCTCCTTTTGTTTAATAAAGGTACGTTGAGTGACAAACACATCACTCATCTCTTTCATGTAGAAAACCTGTATCGCTTTCTCTTTGGCACCACAAAAATACCAATAGCCATCAAAGTAAATCAGCTTATAAGGCGCAATCCCTTTTACGGTCGTATCGCGATACAAAAATTGAATACAGCGTTTATCAATAATGGCTTGCGTCAATACAGCGAACGCGCCAAACAGCGAAGGCGAATGCTGAGGTGCCTCGTGATAAATTAGATAAGGCGGAGCTTCTTCGGTGTCTAATAACACCGAAATAAGCTTTCTATCGAGAGAGGGAAAGAACGGCACCATACTTGTCATGGACGCAAATTGCAGAATGTCTTTATCGGTTCTAAAAAGACGTTGTGATTTTGCTAACCCATAACAGCCGTCTTTGTATTCCAAGTCGAGATAAATCAATCGTTCATTAAAGTCACGCTGTAAGGTACGCACTGACACATTAAACTTGTGTGCCAATGCCGTCAGCGACAACGTTTCACCTTTAAACAACTGCGTAATAATAAAGGCTAACCGTTGTGCTAAACGGTCATGACGATGTTGAGACAATGACATAGACGTTATTCCGTTAAAGCCAACAAGCGAAAAATGACGTTAGTCGTGAGAAAGGTGTTTTTGGCGTAAATAAGCCACAATAATGCAAGCCGGCACCGTGACACGATAGGCGGGGCCTGCGATATCAGACAGTAACCAAGCAGAACTGAGTGCGAGACCAATAGGACCGGCAATAAACGACAGCGCGCGTTGAGCCACAAACAGCGTGCCAAAGGTCGCGACACCGCCTAAAGCATTAATCACACTGATAGCGGATAAGGTCGCAAGTTCTAAGGCCGCAAAACCGGATGTTCTGATGGCGGCCTGCATGGCAATTAACACCAATTGCGGGGTGGGATTGGTGAGATTTAATTGTAATTCTTGAGCCAGTGTTTTTAATTCCTCCTGTGTCATGTTATCTAAGCTTTTTTCAAAGACTTTTAATAAAAGATTTAATTCAATGGTTTCTGTTTCACTGTTTTTGGCGTAATTCACCGCCAACTTATCACAGACGTCCGTTAATATTTCACGATACAGCACGCCTTTATTACCGCGAAATAAACTGACGACACTATTGGCACCATAGGTTTGTAATTCAGCGCAAATAGCAGGCCAGTATTTCTGGTGATTAGGGTAGAAGAGTTGATATTCAGGCGTGCTTGTTAAGGTTTCAGACCACCGTTTTTCACCGTCTTTAACATCATGCGTTAAGACGGATAATAATAACGAGAGGTCTTCATTACTGCATTGCCCAATAAAGGATAAATCTGCATCAATACGATAAGTTGCCATCTTGGTATACCTCATTAAATATAAGATGGCATTACTATAAAACACCCGCCTGACAGGATATGGCAGGCAAATTGATTATTTTCGACAAATAAAAAAGACTGAAACGACAGGGTGTGTCGTTTCAATGATAAAGCCTTTTGTTTGGCTTCGAGTGATTAATATATATCTGAAAAATATTTGAAATAGTAAAGCGATTATTTATCACTCAAAAAGAAACTATAAGATTTATTATTAATAATTTTGTAAATAAATGTAAATTAAATAAAAAAAAGAGTCTAAAAAATAGTTTTTCTCTTATCTGATTCCATCTAATTAAAGCCAATACAACCTAATGAAATCTAATTAACATTCTGATATATAAGATTTTTGTTGTGTTGACTTGCGATTGGAAATGCGATTAATTAGGCATCTCTAAACCGAAATAAATTTAAGGTGTAATTATGTCTCATTTTCCATTACAGGCTTTTCCATCATGTATTCGTGAGGTTATCCTTGATATTAATGAATGTACTCAAGCTCCGATTCCTTTGATCGCCTCCTCTGTTCTTAGTGCCATGTCTTTATCTTGTCAAAGTTTGATAAATGTGAAAGTTAATCAAATGGAACCATTTCCCGTATCATTATTTTTACTTGTGATTGCAAATTCAGGGGAACGTAAAACAACGGTAGATAAAATGGTTATGAAACCTTTCTATCAACATGATTTAAATTCATTAAAAACGTTTGAACAAGAAAAAATAAACTATTCACTTGAAATAACGGTTTGGGAGCAAAAAGAAAAAGCGATTTTAAGCCAGATTCGTAAGAAAACGACCCAAGGACAAAATACGGAGGAACAGCTAGAAAGACTAAAAATACTACAAATAGATAAGCCTATTATGCCGAGATGTCATCGGTACATTTATAACAATGTGACACCAGAAGCACTGCAAATAGGTATGTATAATCATTACCCTTATATTGGATTGATTGCAGATGAAGGAGCTAATATTTTAGATAGGCAAGTAATGAAGGATTTAAGTTTTATTAACTCAATGTGGGATGGTGTGGCTTTTCGTATTGATAGAAAAACGACACAAAGTTTTACGATAGAAGATGGGCGAATTACGCTATCAGTTATGGTACAGAGAAAACCTTTTGATTTATATTTAAAGAGGCAAGGAGATAAAGCTCGTGGAAGTGTTTTTTTTGCGCGTTGCTTAGTTGTACATATTGATGATAATTTGACGACTCAAGGTGAGCGTTTTATAAGAGATAGTCCAAATCATAAAGAATACCTCGATAAATTTTATATCCGAATAAATCAATTATTAACTGAGAATAAGGAAAGAAAAAAAACAGATAGTAAATCATCCTTATTGTTAGATGATTCAGCTCAATATGCATGGGAAGAAATTTATGATGACATCGAAAATAAACTTCGTCCAGAAGAAGAATATGCCAATATGAGGGATTTTGCATCCAAATTAGCAAATAATATTGCACGTTTAGCAGCAGTTTTTAGTTATTTTATTGAAGGGGGTTGTAAAATAAAAAAAGAATATATTGATGGGGCTGAGGCTATCTGTGAATGGTATATGCAACAAGCTGTTAATTTATTTGGTTATGAAGATGGGTATTATGAAGCCCTATTATTATCATGGTTAGATCGTGAGTATTATCGAAGTAATACGAACAGTATAAGGCTGAATGATATTCGGCGATATGGACCAAATGTATTACGAAAAGGTAAGTTACTACTTAATGTTATTTCAAAACTTGAACGAGAGAATATAGTATCTATTTATGAACCACCATACGGTGCAAAAAGGATCGAAAAAAACAGAGATTTCAATAACAATATTTTTACAAAACACCCTATGTTTCTACTTTATTAATTCGCTACTGTTGCTACTGTAGCAACTAATCGCAGAATTTAATGATGAATTCTCTCGAAAATAATATCAGAGTTAAATGACCATTATTTAAAGTGTTAGATAGATAAATAAAGGTCCATGGCTTTTGTATTTACCTAACTATTAAGTTCTGTTGTGTCGGTATAGTAATATATATAATATGTTATTATATATGCTTAATAAATTGAGTATATAATCCTTTAATTTTTATTTTAACTATATTTGTAATTATATATACCGATACTCACTTAAAATTCTTATTAAGGAGTATTAAACTTACAATGAAAGCTTATACTTATAACTCTCAATATCAACAATCATTCTTGACTGTAATAAACTATGCTGTACAGGAGTTTCCTCGTACACTTGCTTTACGAGTTGATCTTCATTTTCCATCTTATTATAAATACGGTGATTCAAATAAAGAGATAACTCGTTTTATTGAGTCTTTAAAGGCTAAGATTGAAGTTGATTGTAAAAATAAGAATCAGGATTGGGAGCATAACTGGAGTAATCGCCTACGGTATATTTGGGTTCGTGAGATTGGAGAGCTTAATCATCGTAAACACTACCATATTTTATTGTTATTAAATAAAGATTTCTATTATAGTGCGGGGAAGTTTGATTCAAAGACTAGTTTGGCTGGGTTAATTCAACAAGCATGGTGTAGTGCGTTGGGAATTGAAAGATTTCAATGCAACGGACTAATTCATTTTACTGAAAACGGTCAACATATGCTCAATATTAATCAAAGGGACTACTCTCAGCAATTAGCAAATTTACTTCATCGAATGGATTATTTAGCAAAAGATCACACAAAGAGTTATCACGATGGATATCGGTCTATAGGAATGAGTCGAGGATAAATACGGGGTAATTGTAATAACGAAGTTAATTTAATTATCAGTTTGAAAATAATTAATCAAGATATTTTAAGTGTTGGTCATTATTTATACTAATTAACTTTTCTATGGATTCTCAGCTAATATGGACGTTAATACTGGTTTAACGTCCGTAATAATCAATATAAAGTGTAATATAGGTGAATAAAGTTACGCGCGATAATACCAATACAATGTATTTATAGCTTAGTTCTACCACATTGATGCAACCATTCATCTAAGTCGGCTTCTATCCACCCAACAGACTTTTTTCCCAACTGCTTTTGCTTTGGAAAGGTAGGATCATAGCGTTTTGAATTTGGATTTAGCCAGTCGTATATCGTTGAACGTGCTACACCAATCTTGGTCATAACCGCAGAAATACGAAGAATTTTCATAGTCTGAGTATGATAACTCATATTTTCACCTCTTAAACTCTAATAATTTGAAATATTTGCTAAGTAACGATTTTCTGTTATCCGCTATCGAACTGATTAGCTGGTATGAGATGAATTGTAATGAAGGTGAATAGTGTCTAAAATGAGCATTTATTACTTACTTTTTTTGTCATTGATTTATGCCATCTACTACACCTTTACAAAAAGCAGCGTTTGATGCGATAGATACTCTTCATTTTGGAAACATTTTTAGTTATGTGAGAGGAGAGATAGTCGCAGAACGATACCATTGCATTCTTGAACGAATAAATGGAATACTCCGAGAGAAAAAAATAACGGGAAAACAGGCAGAAATAAACAAGCACTATATACTTGCTAATCTTGAAATTCATTTATCTATTGATAAGAAGAAATGTAAAAAGAATGTTAAGAATAAAATAAATTCTGTACTTTCCATACTTTCTAAGATTATAGATGTCAATGGTATTGACGGTAAATTCATCAATCAGGTAGTTAACGAGTTGATAAACGATAAGACATTATCTTTATCAGCAATGCCTTTTTTTATTAAATTTCGACTGACTGAACGTTGTTATGCAATTGAATATCCGGATGCGGCTTTTCGTTTTTATCATGAACTGGTGAGTCGCAATATTATTTTATGTAAAAAATACTCTCGTAAAGCTGATAAGCATGCACCAAACTTAGACTCAGAGCTATCGCTATTATTTATCCGTGCTGGCTTATTTTTTGAATTTAGGATGTTTCAAAGAGCGATTAGTGTAATGATGGATAAAAATAACACTATTGCCTTTCCAACTCTAGCTCCTGATGTATCTCATACCGAACGTAAAATGATAGCGGATTACTATAAAAGGCTTATTGATGTTTTTTTACTAGAAGAGAAAAAAATCACGATTGTGATTTTTCCGTGTAAAGAACATGTTTCAGAAACGACAGCTGAAACGTTGCTTAAAAACATGAGTAAATATTATCTTCATAAACGAATGTTTGGTGGTACACAAGGACGCTGGCTAGGAACCCTAGGGGCATGTGAACTTGAGATTAGATATTTGGAAGAGCCAAACAAAGCGATTTATTATGAGGCTGACAATAGCAACACAATCTCAGAAAACGTTAAATTAAAGTTTCTAAATTACGGTTTTAATGTATCAGCAAAAAGTTTATATTTGCGAGATAAAAAAATAAGAAAGGAAGAAGGTGGGTATGATGAGTTTGAACATTATGGTTCACTTTTAATGAATGACGGATATATGCAGCCTTGGTATCTTAATCACGATCGTTATTACGATTCAGCCTTTAAATATAAAAAATATGAATAAATAGTGTTTTTTCGGATGAGGTAAGTACTCCTAAGTACTTACTTATTGATCAAAATAGAAAATATCCTCGTTTATAATGGATTGAAATAACATGTGGAATATGTACTTCAATATTGTTTGCTTTTGTCATAGAGTAGTTGGTGTTTAGCGTGCAATGTTTAGGCGACAGAGCAACAGCAAGGCTTTTAAAATATATCAGATACTTTTCTCAAGTTAAGTTGTGGTATTAGCTGCCAATAATTAGCGACCAAAATAATAGTGAGGGGCCAAATCGATGGCTTCCATTAGTGAACCCAAACGCTTAAACTCACCTTTAAAGCAATTGATAGCTCCCGTATTGGCATATGGTCTAAGTGCTTCTTCGATAATTTCAGAACGTAGTACAATCGATTTTTTATCAACAGCAACAGCGTGTGGGGCAATGAGCTGTTCAATATAGAAAAAATCTTTATGTAGCCCTGTATGCTCTATTAGCTCGTTGAACAAAGTCTCGTAGAGTATTTGCGTATTTTTAGGTTTATTGTCGACGATTTCAGCTAAGAGACTCAAGGCTAAAATATCCCATGTTTCAAATGGCCAAAGACAAGGGTAGCTTCGGATATAAGTAAGTGCATGAGGTAAATTGGGGTGTTTCTTAGAAGGGCTATATTGGAATAACTTATTCTTTATCATCCATTTTGACCACTTGGGATAGTCCCTTTTGAATAAGTGATTTTTTGAAGTTAGATAAAATTTAGCATTGGTTGTTGCTTGTTTTACTGCGTCTTCTGTTGTTCTTGCCTTTTGGGCTTTTAAGTTGGATTCCTCAAAGAAATTGTGTTCATATTTCTTAATTTTTTGAATTAATTTAGGGTATTTTAACCAAGTCCATGTCGCTTGATTATTTTCAGATGTTGCTGGAGTACGAATAATTACACTACCATCAAGGTTATCAATCTCTTTTGGTAAATAATTTTTTAATAATAATACTACCCAAATATAGCTGTTACCTATCGACGCTTTAAGTAAAAGAAATTCCTCCGTCAGTTTTACCTGAACAACACTATCTACTGGCTGTTCTGATCGAGAATAAATGCTGACCTCGTCTTTATATGTATAACCGTCAATTATACACTCAAACTTTTGGGTAAGACTTGGCAAAAGAATATGGTTGCCTTTGATGAATTTTCTTGCTGTGTCTTTTGCACTACGAATACGTTTTTTTTCAATTTTTTCGTTTTTTTGTGTCAGTAATTTTTCATATTCATCTACAAGCTGATCCCTGCACCACTCATAAAGCCACTTGTAAGGCACTTTGTTGGTTTTTAAATCAAAAAGAGCTTCTTCAATACTACGATTAAGATAAGTACTTAAATCAAACTCAATAGAAGGAATTTTATTTTCTTGGTAATACTTTGTTTTATCTGATTGATTTCTATGAGTGACAAAAACTTCAATTACTATGTTGCCAATATTGGTTTCCAAAAACACATCTGCAACATATTGCCCAATACGAGTTTCTAAGTCTGCATTATATACATTTGCAAGTGCTTCACTTTGGTTCAGTACTTGTCCCTTGTATTGAAAGGATACAGGGGGGATAAAAAGGGACTGAGATTCAAGGAAAAAGTGTTGTGCTACTATGTGAAGTTGGGTCATTAAACAACTATTATTTTCGTTTTTAGAATAATGAGCGAAATGATGTATTGTGCCACTAACTCCATTATTTTTGGCAATAAGGCGGTCTCCGCAGCCAGCGCATACACAATTGCATTTTAAGCCATTTTCTACATGGTCTATATGTCTTAAAGTGTTCAAATCCTTTTGTAATGCATATTTAAGCACCATTATTCCTCTAGACTTAGATGGGTATATCACACATTAATAATCTGATATCAAGTGTATATGTTTCAATAGATTAGAAGTAGATAAATTTGTATCCAATTTATATATCAAATAGTAGAGTTGGATTATCATTTTGCAGTTTTTAGTTGTAAAAATGCGGAAAGTATTATCACCATAATTGACATGTAAGATGTATATTTTTAAGTCTGTAATGAGCGAGGAGCAGAAATTTTGTCCCTTTCATAAAGCACTGGTAAATATCGGCTTTACCCCAAAACCGGGCATGTTGCTTGATTTCCTTAGTCTTAATAAAGTAGCTGTTCACATAACCGACATGGTTCAATTTAAGGGGGGGCCATCGTTAATTATCTAGTGATTTACCAAGAAGTCTCAGTAATATCGTAAATTAAAAATAAATTAAGAGATTAGTTCTCGCTCTCGGTATAGTTGTGTGGTCAGCTTTAATAGAGAGTGGTAAGCTATTGTATATGGCCAATTTGCGACAAATTCGTTACTGGCGACATGGATACAATTAACTATTTTGCCTGTTATAAATACGAAGATGGGGGTTAGGAAACTAATTCGGGTAGACGTTTTTTAACAAGCGCAGCACCCGATAAATTTTCCGCAATGCTCCAAATTTACCCGTGAGTGTGGTGCGGATTTTTTGAGTTAAATCAAGGGGTTGATTTGAATTTAAAGACAAAAAACAAAAAATTCTTGGATGTAACCTCCTACGCACCACTTGCTTATGGAGTGGTTTATTTAGCAAATATTTTGATATTCAGCCTGATTTATGTATTTGTATTCACCAATGACTTCAAAGGTGATTCAATAAGTTATGTGCAATCGTTATATTTTAGTGTCATCACAGTCACCACATTAGGTTTTGGTGATTTGACTCCGAGTCTTGATGCTACCCCACTTCTTCTCGTAGTAACTGCGCAAGTTGTTTTGGGAGTTATTACTATTGGTTTATTCTTGAATTCCATATCTCACAAGCTGGGTGAACGAAAAGACTTTGCCCAAAGAAAATTTGAAGAAGAAGTTGAAAAGAATACCCTGAAAAAGCTACTAACAATTTTAAAGCCAGCGGTTGTCAACTATATGGAAGTTCTCTCCGAAACCTATAAGGTGACAACAACTAGAGTAACAGATGACTTCGTAAAATTAGTTCCTAAAAATCTATTTTCTCAAGAATATTATGATCAAATATCCCTGCAAGATTTCTTTTCAAACGAGACTAGGTATGGGAAAAATGTAATAACTTGGGGAGACTTTATTGAACAAGAGAATAATAAGTTCTCTGCACAGATAGACGACTATTTGAATAAATTTGCCACGTCACTACCCATTGATTTAATTGAGTTACTTGTTGGTTTGAAAAACCATAATTTTCTAAATCATTGGAGGCGAGCTAAACAAATGATCCAGTTAGAGAGAGAGCAAGGGTTCAAGATTCCTCGCATCAACATGTTAACTATTGAACACAGCAGTGTTGAAGTGCCTGAGAAACCGAATTCAATTAGAGACTTCCATGAGAAACTGCTAAACCTAATCGCTCTGCTAGATGAAAATACATCAGGAGAGCACATTCTTATGACTGTTGATTTAAGGAAGGGGGTCACTGCCCCCTCAATTGGCTCTGCTATTGCCGACATTATTAAATTTGCTCCATCTGAGCAGCAAAAAAATTAACAAACTCGTCAATTAGGACGCTCGTAAGCTCGCGCCTATTACGTGAGCGTTATGAAATCGCTATCTATAGCTAGCTTATGTACAGTTCTAACCGTCTTTGTTGTGACTTTTGTCGTCAGTGCGATTGATTCAATTGGTACTGCATCTTCTGGTATAGCTATATCGCTATTAACGGCAAATGTTGCGACAATAGTGGCCATAGTTGTTGTAATAGCTTGGGCTTTGCCTTTGCACTATGTGTTTAAAAATTAGAGAGGCAGGATTTTTATTGGTACTTACTAGATTCTTTAATTCCCTGTGTAATATTCATTTATGGTTTTAATCCGTTCGGTCAAGACTAACGTATTGATCTAATGAAACAAACATTATTTTTCAGCATGTGCGGTCTTATTGGTGCGGCTGTATTCTGATATGTGGCTGTATCGTACACGCATAACAAAGCGCCGAAACAAGGACGCGCTAACATACACAGCTTAGATTTGTACTAGCTGCTTGTCAGATATTGGAGCATAAGAAATGCAAGAATTTTCTCTAGAATTGATTTCAGAGCAAATCCATTACGGAAAAACAAAAGGGTACTTTCAAGAAGTATTATCCTCATATAATAATGGAAACTATCGATCCTCAGTCGTTATGCTTTGGTCAGTAGCAATATGTGACATCGTTTACAAGCTTCAGAGCTTAATAGATTTATACGATGATGCGGCAGCAAAGGAAATTCTTCAAGAAGTTACCACAATCCAAAATGAAGACTACAAGTCATCAGCATGGGAAATAAAACTTCTTGATGATGTTCATGGTAAGACTTTCTTACTAGATACCTCTGAGTATGAAGGCTTACGTTATCTCCAAAAACAAAGGCATCTTTCTGCGCATCCGGTTCTTAATTCAGAGAGGGAGCTTCATTCACCAAACAAAGAAACTGTGCGCTCTCTCCTGAGAAACACTTTGGAAGGGTTGCTTATTAAGCCACCGTTTTATACTCAACGCATAATGAAGGAATTATTGGAAGACCTTGCAGAGTCATCTGATGTTCTTAATAGCAGAGAAAAAGTAAAAAAGTATATTGAAAGTAGGTATCTTAGTAGAACGAGACGGTCAGTAGAGATAAATATTTTTCGTTCTTTGTGGAAGCTAGTTTTTAAACTAGATAATGAGGAATGTGAAAAAAATCGAAAAATAAATCTGCATGCTTTAGAGGTTCTATCCTCTCGGAATATACCTGCAATACCAGCAGAAGTTCAAGGCGACAATGACTATTACAGCAATATAGCATCAACCGGAACACCACTATCTTATCTTGTTTTTTATCTTTCAAAAAACCACCAGATTTATCCATTATTAAGCGACGATGCGCGCCTAAAGATAGAGCATTGCATCAACACTGATGATGTAGGTAAAACAGTTGGTTGGTTTATAAAATCTGATTTAAATGTGCATGGAAATGATGTTGAAGATTGGATAAAGAGTGATGAACATCCTACATTTATTCCGGGGCAATTTGACGTCTTATTAGAAATATCAGATTCAGAGGAGTGGCAGAAAAAATTCTGCCGCATCGTGACTGCGTACTATTCAGTTAGCTATAGCTATGATCAAGCAGACGCTCGGTTTCAGGTCGCAATTCAAAAATATATAGGCTTATTTGATCGCGACTCACTTAGTCATTTAGTAAAACAAATCGAGAACAATGGACAATGTTATGCTCGGGGTAGAGCACGAGAAGACTATGTTGTGATCAAGGCACGTATAGACGAGCTATTTGGTGATGACTTTGATTATGAAGGCGTACCTTCTTTTCGGCATAGAGTGGTAACGGCGGAGTGATGTAATCGTTGATTACTTGTCCTGTCTTTATGGGCAACGGGAATCTAAAGCCTAGATTCGCCTGATGAACCAGCTGATTCCCTTTGCTGATGAAGAAAGTCAGACCAGCGTATGAAAGTCGAACGTCTGAAAATGGCACAGAACCGATGTCTGGATGACGTGTATAACTCTGTGCCATTATAGTACTAATTCAATTTGAACTAGTGCTCATAAGTTACCCAACTAGCGATATCCCTCTTATTCCACCTTCAATAATACTTCCCCTATCAGCCGATTCAATAAAATCAGCCCA
Organism: Proteus genomosp. 4 str. ATCC 51469; assembly: GCF_003144375.1. Lineage (NCBI taxonomy): Bacteria > Pseudomonadati > Pseudomonadota > Gammaproteobacteria > Enterobacterales > Morganellaceae > Proteus > Proteus genomosp. 4. The sequence continues at coordinate 222,204 of NZ_PENV01000001.1, read as the reverse complement.
CCATTGCATCATAGGGCGTCTTTGCTCTAAATAATCACTGCGGTTATAAGCGCGTCTCACTTCGTTTTTATCAACGTGGGCGAGGGCTGCTTCAATTACATCAGGTGGGAAGCCTTGCTCATTTAGGGCGGTACTAGCAATTGAGCGTAGACCATGAGAAACCAATACACCGCCGAATCCAGCGCGTTTTAATGCAGCGTTGACGGTTTGGCTGTTCATGGGGTGGGTGGGCTTAATACGGCTAGGAAAGATAAACTCACGATTACCACTGAGTGGTTTCATTAGCTCTAGAATAGCCAAAGCAGCGTCAGATAACGGAACTGTGTGCTCACGGTTCATTTTCATTCTAACAGCAGGTATCTTCCATTCCTTAGTCTCAAAGTTGATTTCATCCCAACGGGCTTCAGCGGCTTCAGCAGGGCGCGAGATGGTGAGTAGCTGCCACATAAACAAGCATCGAGTAGATAGGCTAATACTAGCTGTACGCATTGTCTGCATGAGTTTTGGTAGCTGATCTGGAGGGATACTTGGCATATTCTTTTTCTTGGGCTTTTCAAACGCTTTACCAATATTGATACTTGGCACAGCATCAATTAAGCCAGTATTTTGAGCATAGATCATCACTTCATTGATTCGCTGACATAGGCGACGAGCAGTTTCTAATGCGCCTCTTGCTTGAACGGGTTGTATTGCTTTAACCAATATATGGGCTTTGATATCAATAACACTGATATCACCAATAGCAGGAAATACGTCACGTTCAAGTGAGCGCCAGATATCTTTACCGTAATCTTCGGTTACGGTGGACTTCTTCACTTCCCACCAACGTTCAGCAACAAGTTGAAAAGTATTTTTCTTTGCTTCTAACGTGTTACGGATTTGTTCTTTCTGGTGATCTTGTGGGTCTATCTGTTTCGCGAGCAATGTTCTTGCTTCAAGTCGGTAACTGCGTGCCTCAGCAAGACTGACCGCAGGATAAGCGCCAAGACTTTTCTTAGCGCGCTTTTTGGTGAGGGGGCGAATATAACGAAATGACCACAGCTTGCTGCCATTGGATTTAACCAATAACTCTAATCCATCTCCATCATAGAGGACATAATCACTCTGTTTTGGTTTCGCTGCATCGATCTCTTTTACCGATAAAGGTTTGGTTTGTCTTGCCATTTTTGATGTTCCATTATTTTAGGCACCTCAAAAACTATAAAGGTTAACGAGGTGCCTATCAAGGTGCCTAAGATGATTGGATTTAATTAGGTGACATCAGACTGCGCAGGACATAAAAAAGCCCGCAACTCATTGAGTTAGCGGGCTTTTCAGTCTTCTTTGGACGTCCTTAGAAGATAATTTGGTGGAGCTGGCGGGAGTTGAACCCGCGTCCGAAATTTCTACATCCTCGGTACTACATGCTTAGTCTATCTTTAATTTCACTTACCCACTGCGGACAGACGCGCCATGAATAAGCTAGCTTGATTAAGTTTAACGCTTTGACCCCAAGCTAGGTCTCCACGCGATCTCTTTTGGGTTTGACCTCTCTTGATCCCCGTCTTAAGAGCGGAAGCTAGGGAGAGAGGGCTCTAAGCAGGTTATTAAGCTGCTAGTGCTTCGTACTGATTGTCGTTTGCGACTATCTTTTTTGCGGCTTTTTACGAGGCCAACCGCCCCTCGGCATGCACCTTGGGTTTCGCAAATCCCGTCGAATCCAGAATCAGCCCCAAGTTGTTGAAAGCGAGTATATCAGAAAAATACTTGTAATTGCTAGTACTTAACGAAATTTAGCGGTTAGCATTTTTCATGATACGTGCTTTGTCTAATTTCCACTCACGATCTTTAATGGTATCGCGTTTATCGTGATCTTTTTTACCTTTGGCTACGCCAATTTTAATTTTACACCATGCATTCTTCCAATAAAGAGAAAGAGCAACGACGGTGTATCCATCACGATTGATTTGACCGTAAAGTGAATCTAATTCGCGTTGTTTTAATAATAGTTTACGGGTACGAGTCGGGTCACAAACGACATGGCTTGATGCAACATTTAAAGGAGTAATGGTTGCACCAAAAAGATAAGCTTCGCCATCACGCATGATAACATAGCTATCACTGATGTTTGCTTTACCGGCACGCAGTGATTTAACTTCCCAGCCTTGTAACGACAGACCCGCTTCAATCTCATCTTCGATGAAATATTCATGGCGAGCACGTTTGTTTAACGCAATGGTCGCGGAACCAGGTTTGTGTGATTTTTTCTTTGTCATAATGTCCACATTATACTGTATGAGCAATAGAAAGAAATCATTTAACCGACTGTTTTCTTTTCAATTGCATAAAACTTAAGCTATATTCCATTAGATTTTTAATTAGTCACTGTTCAATGATATGATCCACACAGTGTTGTCGTACAGGAATAACTATGCCTCAGATTAGTCGATCTGCTCTCGTCCCTTTTAGCACAGAGCAAATGTTTAAACTGGTTAATGATGTTCTTACTTATCCTGATTTTCTACCAGGATGCGTTGGAAGTAAACTGATCAAAAGCACACCAGAAGAAATGATTGCATCAATAAATGTCTCAAAAGCGGGAATTAGTAAAACATTTACTACCCATAACTTTTTAAAGACTAATGAACGTGTTGATATGCGTCTTGTTGATGGCCCCTTTCGTAAATTGACTGGGGGGTGGGTGTTTACCGCACTTGATGATAATGCGTGTAAGATAGAATTTCAGCTAGACTTTGAGTTCACTAATAAATTAATTGAGTTAGCTTTTGGCCGTATTTTTAAAGATTTAACGAACAATATGGTTCAAGCATTTACTCACAGAGCGAAAGAGATCTATCGTGACTAAAATATGGGTAGAGGTAACCTATGCGTTGCCCGATAAACAGTATCTTATCCCTGTAGAACTAACGCTAGGGGACACTGTTGAACAAGCCATTATTGCTTCAAATATCTTAACTATTTGTAATGATATTGATTTAACTAAGAATAAAGTTGGTATTTATAGTCGGCCAGCAAAGCTAAGTGATAATGTGAGAGACGGTGATAGAGTTGAAATTTATCGACCTTTAATTGCCGACCCTAAAGAAATGCGTCGTAAGCGTGCTGAAAAAGCACGACAAAAAGCGGAGTAACACCATGCTTTTGCCCAATATAGGGGCGCTACATACTGCATTGATAGGCGCTTGATTACAGACAGATACAATAAAAGACAACACTGCTATAAAGTAATTTCTCTTTATAAAAACACACCCCAACGTCAAATTTAACGTATGGGGTGCAATTCGCTTTTGCCAATCTTATATAAAACTAAGCTTTCTTAGCACTGTAATCACATTACGATTTAGTTGCAGGTGCTGAGAAATTAGGCATATTGCCTTGCTTGTCAATCTTAGTCAGTATGCCATTGCTATCAAAAGTTAGTGTCAGCGTTTCTTGACGTACTTTCTGGTGACCTGGCTCCTCACGGAAAACATAATACCAAGTTTGGCTTCCGAAAGGATCTTTAAGCATTGGCGTACCAAGGGCAAATTGAACTTGCTGCTGTGTCATTCCTTGCTGAACTTTTGCGACTTCGGCTGGTGTTAAATAATTTCCCTGATTGATATCTGGGTGATAAACCAGTCTCTCGAACATAGAGCAACCTGAAGTCATTACGACTAAAGATAAGGCGGCAACTTTTAACAGTTTAAAACGCATGGTTATTACATTCCTTTTAGGGTCATAGTGACGATGATAATCGACAACGCAGCAATTGAAAACCTTTCACGCTCTGCCTATGACCCTAAATATCAATAAAAGTTTGTTAATCGTTATGCAGCCAACAAATCTTTCGCATTTGCTAAGGTATTTTTGGTGACTTCACTTCCTGCTAATAAACGGGCGAGCTCTTGTAATCGTTCTTTTTTCGATAATAGTTTCATTGTGGTTTCTGTCTCTTCACCGTTGGTTTCTTTATTAACAAAATAGTGTTGATGTCCACAACCCGCGACTTGAGGTAAGTGAGTAACACACATTACTTGAGTTGACTCACCCAACTCTCGCAATAATTTACCTACAATAGCGGCTGTAGGGCCACTGATCCCCACATCTACTTCATCGAAAATTAGAGCTGGTGTATCCATTTTTTTCGCTGTGATCACTTGTATTGCGAGCGCAATGCGAGATAACTCACCACCAGAAGCCACTTTAGAAAGCGCTTGGTGAGGTTGTCCTGGATTAGTAGTGACATTAAATTCAACTTTTGTGGCGCCATCGATTTGCAGTGAACTGTCATCAAAGTAAGTATCAACGGTAAAGTAACCATGAGGCATTGATAACTGATGCATACTGTTTGTGATAAGTTGGCTTAGTTCATTAGCATATTGTTGGCGAACTTGATGTAATTGTTTAGCAACATCTAACGCCATTAAATGATCTGCCTTTACTTGTTCGATTAACGTTTCACAATCATCATTTTGGCGAAGTAAGGCATTTTTCTCTTCAATTAATTGCTGATGAAGATCATATAATTCTTCAGGTGCTACGCGATGTTTACGTGACAAACTAATGTATTTAGACATGCGTTTTTCAACTTCAAATAAGCGATTAGGGTCCATTTCTAAACGATCACTATAGTGGCGAAGTTCGTCACTCACTTCACTAATTTGGATTGAGGCTTCTTCTAGCATCTCTAACAATGAATTAAATTGACTCTCCATAGAGGTGAGCTCTGCAATTTCATGTTTAACGACATTGAGCATACTTAAAATATTTTGTTCTTCGTTGTCGCTTAAGAGTTGTAAGCTATTTTGGCTTAGGGTCAAAAATTGTCCGCAGTTAGATAGGCGTTTATATTCTTGATCTAATTCAGGATATTCACCTTGTACTGGTTGAAACTCGTTAAGCTCTTTTAAATGATAATCAACCAGTTGTTGCCTTGCTTCTCTTTCTAGGGAAAGTTGTTGAAACGAGGCCAATGTCTGACAACTTTGATGCCATGTTTGATAGGCTAATTTCATGCTTTTTAATAAAGCAGGCTCATGAGCATAAATATCAAGCAGTTGTTTTTGATAACGAGGTTCTAAAAGTTGCTGATGAGCATGTTGCCCATGAATTTGGATAAGTAAAGAACCTAGCTCTCTTAATTGTGAAAGGGGCACGGAAGTACCGTTTATAAAACCACGAGAACGCCCATCAGCGGAGATGGTTCTTCTTAATAGGCATTCGTTATGATCATCAAGATGATGTTCTTCAAGCCAACGTTGTGCTGATGGCGTGTCAGAGAGTGAGAATCGTGCGCATAAATCAGCTCTAGCTGCACCTGGGCGCACCATATTAGCATCACCACGGTTACCTAAGCATAAACCTAGTGCATCAATGGCAATAGATTTACCGGCACCCGTTTCACCCGTAATGGTCGTCATGCCGCCAGAAAAATCGATTTCAAGTTCACGGACTATGGCAAAATGACTAATAGTTAATTGAGTCAGCATAGTGCCTCTCCTGTGTATAAAAACATATCTGTAATTACATACAGTATAAACTGGTTTTTTATACAGTAAAGTAGTGAGGCACAAAAATTAGAACATTTTTTTTGACCACCCTAATTTTGAGCTGAGTGTATTAAAATAATTGTAATCAGTCGGATGAACCAAATTGAGTTTTTGACGGCTACGTTTAATGATAACTTCATCGCCTTCTTTAATAGGTAATACTAATTGGCTATCACAACTTACTTCGTAATCGATATTCGTTTGTGAGAATTTTAGACGAATTTGACTATCACTACTGATAACTAAAGGGCGTGCTGACAAGGTATGGGGAAACATAGGTACAAGCGCAATAGCATCAAGATTAGGCGTTAAAATAGGGCCACCAGCAGACAATGAATAGGCGGTTGAACCTGTGGGGGTAGCTATAATTAAGCCGTCAGAACGCTGTGAAAAGGCAAAGCGATCATCAATATAAACCTCAAACTCAATCATATGAGCCACTTTACCAGGATGAAGAACCACTTCATTTATTGCTGTACCAATACGTGTTCTTTGACCTTCAGCGCAGACTCGAGCTTCAAGTAAGAACCGTTTTTCTTCACGATAGTGTCCTGCTAAGACATTAGTTAATTGTTGTAAGGCATTATCAGGATCAAGATCAGTAAGAAAACCTAAGTTACCACGGTTAACGCCAATTACTTTGATATTATAGCGAGATAACACTCGCGCAGCACCGAGCATGTTGCCATCACCTCCGACGACAATCACGAGATCAGCGACTTTACCCACTTGTGTTAAATCACCCGTTTGTGCATTTTCAAGTTTTAGCTCATGAGCGACTTGTGTATCAATAATAACATCATAGCCTTGAGCTTGTAGCCAATGATAAAGCATTTCATGTGTTGAAAGTGCCTCTGGATGGCGAGGATGGCCGACAATGCCAATACATTTAAAGTGTTTTTTTTCCGTTACGGTATTATCTGGCATTTTTTTACCCTCGTTTTGCGCCAATTCCTTGAAACCCGTTTATTGATCCCCATAATAAACTAAATATGAAGATGAATACCAAAACTACGCGGAGATGTTCATGAGTAGTAAAGAACAAAATGTACATGAAGAGCAAGTCTCAAAAGAAAAAGAAGGAATGGGATCAGTAATGGATGAATCTCAAGAGCAGGTAATGACCGAAGAAGCACAAGCGGATTTTAATGCTCAAGCTGAATTAGTTGAGGCATTAGCGCGTATTGATTCTCTTGAAAAACAACTGGAGCAATCACAAAAAACAGAGCGTGAAGCTATGGCTCGTGCTTTGGCTGAAGTTGAAAATGTGCGTCGCCGTACTCAACAAGATATTGAGAAAGCTCATAAATTTGCACTTGAAAAATTTTCTAATGAATTATTGCCAGTACTTGATAATTTAGAGCGCGCTTTATCTGCTGCTGATCATGAAAATGAATCGCAAAAACCAATGATTGAAGGGTTAGAGTTAACACTGAAGTCATTCTTAGATGCCGTGCGTAAATTTGGCATTGAAGTCGTTGAAGAAAAAAATGTGGCATTTAACCCTGATGTTCACCAAGCGATGACATTGATTGATAGTCCTGAACATGAATCTAATCATGTTGTTGATGTTATGCAAAAAGGATATACCTTAAATGGTCGTTTATTACGTCCAGCTATGGTTATCGTTTCTAAATAGCATTAATAAAAGTATTCGTTATCACACGTTTTATTCAGTGTAGATAAAGTAAACCGCACAATACGAAGTTTATAAATCTTCAAGTTATTGTGCGGTTTTATATTTTTTTAAAGGCTGGTCTTACTCAATCGCGTCAAGATACCAATTGATAGGTGTTCGGCCTTGTTGCTGTAAAATATCATTAGCCTGTTTAAAATGACCACAGCCTAAAAAGCCTCTATGTGCAGAAAGTGGTGATGGGTGAGGTGCTTTTAAGATAACGTGTTTATTTGTATCAATAAAACGACCTTTTTTCTGAGCATGGGCTCCCCAAAGTAGGAAAATAACCCCTTCTCTACGTTGATTAATCTGCTCAATAACAGCATCTGTGAATATTTCCCAACCATAATTAGCGTGAGAATGTGCTTGGCCTTTCTCTACGGTCAATACGGTATTAAGCAATAAAACACCTTGTTTTGCCCAACTTTCTAAGTAGCCATGGTTAGGGCGCTTAAAATCAGGGTATTCTTTTTCAAGCTCTTTATACATATTAACTAGTGAAGGGGGGGCAGGTACACCAGGGCGTACTGAAAAAGAGAGTCCATGAGCTTGGTTTGGGCCATGATAAGGATCTTGTCCTAAAATAACCACATTCACATTTTCAAAAGGCGTAAAACGAAAAGCATTAAAAACGTCTTCTTGAGGGGGATAAATAATTTTGCCTGCTTCTCTTTGTTGTGCGACTTGAGACATAATTTGATGAAAGTAAGGCTTCTCTTTTTCAGCACCTATTACATCATGCCAAGTTAATGCGGTAGTCATAACATAAAATCCTTATTGATATCTTATAGTGCCTAAGCTTACAGATTTCATTGAATGAATGAAAATATAATGGTTTAAAAATTAGAATTAATTGAATTTTCAAATTTTCTTTTAAAATTTACAAAAAAAATTGCAAATCAAGAAAGGGCGATTGTTGATTTAAAACAACACTTTGCACCTTGATTGATAAAGTGCTTATGAATTTTATTGATATTAGTCAAAGAATGACGCCATTTATACTGGTATATAAGTAGACAGAAACATTGGTTAGACCAAATACCCAAGTTCTGATACGAGATTAGAATTTGATTTTGCGCCCATATTGGAGGTCGAAATGATTACTGGTATCCAAATTACTAAAGCTGATAACGACGATTTATTACACTCTTTCTGGTTATTAGATGATGAAAACGGCGAAGCTCGTTGCATCTGTGCTAAAAAAGGCTTTGAAGAAGGCCAAGTGATTAACCGTAAAGAGTTAGGCAATATCGAATACCGTGAAGTGCCTGTAGAATCTAAACCGGTTGTTCGTGTAGAAGGTGGTCAACACCTTAACGTTAACGTGTTAAGCCGTGAAACACTGGAAGATGCAGTTAACAACCCTGAGAAATATCCTCAATTAACTATTCGTGTTTCTGGTTATGCAGTGCGTTTTAACTCACTGACTCCAGAACAGCAACGTGATGTTATTACTCGTACTTTCACTGAAAGCCTGTAATTTTCACTAAAGTAATAAGTTAATGATAAAGCTCGATATGAAAATATCGGGCTTTTTTTATGCACAATAAGTGTTATTAAATAAAAAACCGTAGCGATATTAATTCGCTACGGTTCTAAATAAATGAAGAAATAATGCAGATTATTCGCTATCAGTCAGTGTTTCTTTTGCTGAATTTACTGGTGCTGCACTTTTTGTCGTGCTATTGGTGGCCGTTTTACGACGCTTGCCAATATTTTTACGATCGCGAGCGCGTACTTTTTCTTTGACTGCTTTTTTCTCTTCGTCTTTTTTCGCTTTACGTTTAGCCAGTACTTTTTTAGATGGCTTAAAGGTTGCTTTTTGACTCGGTGCTTTAGTGGTTGGACGTAGTTCAGCGACGACACGGTATTTTATTGGCTCTTGAACATAACGGCCAATCTTGCCTAATAATGGGTGATCGTGTGCTTCAACCAATGAAATGGCGATACCTTTACGACCAGCACGTCCTGTACGACCAATACGGTGCAAATAAACATCAGCAGTGCGAGGTAAATCAAAGTTAAACACATGGGTGATGTCGTCCAAATCAAGACCACGAGAAGCAACATCTGTCGCGACCAATACATTCATTTGGCCTGATTCTAATCGTTTTATTGCATCATTACGTTGTGTTTGCGCCATCTCACCTTCAAGATAGCTACATTTAATACCTTGTTTTTCTAACGCAGAAACGAGCTCTCTTACTCGCTCTCTTTTACGCACAAAGACAATCGATTTTTTAACATCGTCTTGCTTTAGTAATGCGGCCAGTAATGCTGTTTTATGTTCAAGATTATCTGCATGATAATAGAACTGCTGAATTTTTTTACGTTCACGGCGTGAAGGGTCAGCATTCAGTTCAACGGGCTCATTGAGGATACGTTGTGCAAAATCAATGACGGCATTACCTTCAAGTGTTGCTGAGAATAGTAATGTCTGTTTGCGCCAGCGAGTTTCGCCCGCGATGGTTTCAATATCATTAGCAAAACCCATATCTAACATGCGGTCTGCTTCATCTAAAATCAGCATTTCTACCGCACGGCAGTCAAAGTTTTCTTCTTTGATGTACTGTAATAAACGACCTGTTGTTGCAACAACGATATCTTGGTTTTCGCTGAAGACTTCAGCATGATTCATATAAGCAACACCGCCCGTGATAGTGGCGATATCTAAATGTGTGTGCGCACATAATTCTTTTGCCTGCTCGGCAACTTGCATAGCAAGTTCGCGTGTTGGTGTCAGTATAAGAATACGTGGCGGGCCTGATTTTTTACGTGGGTAATCAAGCAAGTGTTGAATTGCCGGAAGCAAAAAGGCCGCAGTTTTCCCTGTGCCTGTTGGCGCAGAGCCTAAAATATCACGTCCATCCATTGCTGCTGGAATAGCATCTGCTTGAATTGCAGTAGGACGTTGATATCCTTTTTCTTCTAATGCGGTCAATAAACTTTCATCAAGTTCAAGACTAGAAAATGTCGTGGCTGTCATTGTATACCTCTGTTTAGGGCGCGGATTTTGACATTATCCCCTGCTAAAAGCCAGCGGATTTACCGCTATCACATTATATATTACCGATAGACGAAGGTATTCGTTGTTTTTAGGCTTAATCTAAATAAGCGCGCATCGTATACAAATAGTTTAATGTTAAGATAGGGGTTGCAGAAGCGTTATCATACCATATATCTCTTTTTCAATGACATGAATGATAAGTAATAAAAAAGAGATAGTAAGACGAATCAATAGAGCCTATAGATGAATCAAAAGAAAGTGAAAAAAGCGGGATTACGCAAAGGTGGTTTTACATTTAAACAATTTTTTGTTGCTCATGATAAGTGTGAAATGAAAGTAGGGACAGATGGCGTTTTATTAGGAGCCTGGGCACCTATCGAGAATGTAAAAAGAGCTCTTGATATCGGTACGGGGAGTGGATTAGTTGCTTTAATGTTGGCCCAACGGGCTAACCAAATTGAATGTATTGATGGCATTGAACTTGATGAAAATGCAGCATTACAAGCTACAGACAATGCCCAAGCATCACAATGGTGTTCATTAATTCATATTTATCATTGTGATATTCATCATTATGCAGAACAAACACAAGGTAAGTATGATTTAATTGTCAGTAATCCCCCTTATTTTGAGCCGGCAATTGCTTGTCGTAATGATGTTCGTGAACAAGCTCGTTATACTAAAACGTTAACGCATGAGGGATTATTGGACAGTGCGCAATCACTTATTACAGATGATGGTTTATTTTGTGTTGTGTTGCCCTATGTTATTGGTGAACAATTTATTGAAATAGCAGAAAAAAAAGAGTGGAATATTGTCAAGCGAGTGAATATCAAAGATAGCGCAGACAAACCTTACCATCGAATATTGTTAGCATTTCAAAGACAAAGTGAAAGTTGCATTGAATGTAATATAGAAGAGCTTATTATTCGTCATAATGAAGGTCATTACACTGATAAGTTTCAATCTTGGGTAACTGACTTTTATTTATATTATTAAATCTATATTTAATAATGCCTTGTTTAAGATAATATATATTGTTGTAAGTAATCGTATATATCTAAATAATATCATTGTGTTATCGTTTCTTTATTGGCAAATTGCATATTGGCTGGTGATCACCATGATAATTTTTTTGTGATTCATCTCTTAAAATAATGATTGAATTGAACTTCATACTATTTTTACGCTCTAAGTCATGTAGCTCATAAAAAACGAGAAGGAATAACGAGAGTAAATATGACGGAGTCATTTAAAAATAGTGCGAAGCTAGACTTCGGGAGAGTCCATCTCTAATGAGCGAGCAGTTAACGGACCAAATGTTGGTTGAAAAGGTACAAAATGGTGACCAGAATGCGTTTAATTTGCTGGTTATCCGCTATCAACACAAGGTAGCAAGCCTGATTTCCCGTTATGTACCACAGGGTGATGTGCCAGATGTTTCGCAGGAAGCCTTTATTAAAGCTTACCGAGCCATAGGTTCTTTTCGTGGTGATAGTGCTTTTTATACATGGCTTTACCGCATTGCGGTGAATACCGCAAAAAATTATCTGGTGGCACAAGGGCGACGTCCGCCTTCAAATGATTTAGATGCGAGTGATGTCGAAAATTTTGAATCACCAAACGCATTAAAAGAAATTTCGAACCCTGAGAATTTAATGTTGTCTGAAGAGTTACGGAGAGTGGTTTTTCACACCATAGAGTCATTACCTGAAGATCTAAGGGTTGCTATAACACTTCGGGAACTTGACGGACTGAGCTATGAAGAGATAGCCGTCATTATGGATTGCCCTGTCGGAACAGTACGTTCACGTATTTTTAGGGCGCGAGAAGCTATTGATAATAAGGTTCAACCATTAATACAAGAGTTTTGATTGTGGGTGAACCATCATTGACTGAAGGGTACTTTTACATGCAAAAAGAAAAACTTTCTGCATTTATGGATGGCGAGATTCTTGATAAAGAATTAATGGGAACAATTGCGCGTGATGACTCAATGAAAGAGACATGGCAACGTTACCATTTAATTCGTGACACAATGCGTGGTGATGTAGGTGAAGTAGTCCACTTTGATATCGCAAGTCGCGTTGCGCTCGCTTTAGAGAATGAGCCTGTCCGCATAAGTCCTGAACAACAACGAGAGCAGCAACCTGCGCCATCACAATGGCGTCAGCACTCTTTCTTACAAACGTTACGTCCTTGGGCAAGTCAGTTAACTCAAATCGGTGTCGCGGCTTGTGTTTCATTAGCTGTTATTGTTGGTGTTCAGCAATATAATGGAAAGAATGGTTCTGAAGATTTCCAAGTAGACACTCCTGTATTTAATACCCAACCTATTATGGGTTCAGGTGCGCCAGTAAGTTTAAATCTTCAAAACGATACTTTAGGCAAAGACCAGCAAACACGTTTACAAGAGCGCAATCAGCGTCTTGGCTTAATGTTGCAACAGTACGAGTTAGATCGTCGTATTTATAATGCACCACAAAATGAAGCACCTGCGAATGAGCAAGGTGTCACTCAACCAGTAGCTGCACAGCAATAATAACGACGTGAATGTATAAATAACGTGTGGGAATGAAACAGTCGTAATGAAAAAATCATGGTTATCCGCCTTATTGTTGGTGGGCAGCCTGTCAATGTCGATACAAGCCTTGGCACAACCCCAAACGGGTAGTGTCGAGGCTTTGTTGCAAAAGATGGGTCATACAAGTCAAACTTCTACCTATGAATTATCTTTTATCAATATCAATTCTCAAGGTATTGTCCCAATTCGCTATCGTCATACTCTTATTGATGGCAAACCCCTTGCACAACTAATGCAAATGGACAGTACACGTCGTGAAATTGTTCAACGTGGCAATGAAATTAGTTATTTTGAGCCAGGATTAGATGCCTTTAGCTTGAGAAATGATCATATTGTTGATTATATTCCAGCTATTATCTACCAAGATTTCAATGAATTATCGGGATATTATAACTTTATCGATGCAGGTAGAACACATATCGGTGATATTCCAAGTCGTGTTGTGCGCGTGCTATCAAAAAATAATGACCGTTATGATTATGTCCTGTTTATTGATGAAGAAAGATATCTTCCTTTAAGAGTGGATCTTTTAGATAAAAATAATGACATTATTGAACAATTTAGGGTGATCACGGTGAATGAAGGCAATGAGGTTGAAACTAAATTGAATTCATTACGTACGGTGAATATGCCGCCAGTGTTACTTATCCCTAAATCTAAATCTTTAGTTTATAACTGGTCAGTCAGCGAGTTACCTGATGGTTTTAAAGAAGTAAAACGTAGTAATCATCAGATTTCTGAAACTGAATTTAGTCAGTCTATTTTATTTAGTGATGGCTTATTTGACTTCTCTATTTATGTTAATAAAAGTGGTCAGCAAGCAAATTCGCCCGAACGCGATAAAATGTTAAGGTATGGTCGTAATACAATTTATACCTATGACAAAGAAGGCAATGAAATTACCTTTATTGGTCAATTACCATTTTCTACGGCACAGAAGATAGTCAACAGTGTTGTATTTACGAAAAAGTAAAAGGTATAAGTTATGGTTAAAGAGTGGGCAACAGTTATACATTGGCATGAAGGAAGAGCGTTATTGCGCTACGGTTCCTCTTCTGGCTGTGGTAGTTGCCAAGCTCGTGCCGCGTGTGGCTCTTATTTATTAAATAAAATAGGGCCCGAAACTGTTCATCAACTCGAACTTCCTGTTGCACAACCTTTAGTTGAAGGGCAAAAAGTGGAAGTAGGGATACCTGAAAATAATTTACTCCTTTCGGCTATGTTGGTGTATTTAACGCCACTTATTGGTCTATTTATTGTTGCGGGTATTGCGAGCCTTTGGTTTTCCAGTGAATTTGCTATTTTTTGTAGTGGTCTTGCTGGTGGACTTCTTGGCTTTTTATTAGCAAAAAAAGTGGCAACATGGTGGAGTAAAGACGAAGGGTTTGAGCCTGTTATATTACAAATAGGTCTTCCTCCTCATGAACTTAAGGTTCAATTTCAAGAGTAGCTGACAGATAAAAAAGATGGGGCATTAGCCCCATTATTTTTTGCTTGGCTAATTTCGTTATCGTTTTCATCTTAAATTAACACGTTTCGATATCTGGAAATTACCTTAAAAAAATCACAAATAAATGTAAGTCTTAGCATAAATGTTTGTGTTTGATGAACGTTTCTTTGAGTATAATGTCTCTAGTGTGTAGAATGCGTCATCAATAATAACTCCTGCAATATAGAGTTTTCGCTTTGTGTCCATGAATGACTCCAAAGCCAGATTTATAGAGCAAAGCAATAGAGAAAAATAATTTCAGAATGAAAAACATACGTAACTTTTCCATTATCGCACATATTGACCACGGTAAATCGACGTTATCAGATCGAATTATTCAAATTTGTGGTGGCTTATCAGATCGTGAAATGGCTGCGCAGGTTCTTGATTCTATGGATCTTGAGCGTGAACGTGGTATTACAATCAAAGCGCAAAGCGTAACCTTGAATTACACCGCAGATGACGGTGAAGTTTATCAGCTTAACTTTATCGATACCCCAGGACACGTTGACTTCTCTTATGAAGTATCTCGTTCACTTGCTGCTTGTGAAGGCGCCTTATTGGTCGTTGATGCAGGACAAGGGGTTGAAGCACAAACATTAGCAAACTGCTATACGGCGATGGACATGGATCTCACCGTCGTTCCAGTTTTAAATAAAATAGATTTACCTGCAGCTGAACCTGAGCGCGTTGCTGAAGAAATTGAAGACATTGTGGGAATTGATGCCACAGATGCAGTTCGTTGTTCTGCAAAAACAGGTATTGGTGTTAAAGAAGTTATCGAACGCCTTGTTAAAGAAATTCCAGCACCTGAAGGTGATCCCGATGCTCCATTACAAGCACTGATCATTGATTCATGGTTTGATAACTATCTTGGTGTTGTTTCACTGATCCGTGTTAAAAACGGTAAAGTGAGTAAAGGTGATAAAATTAAGGTGATGAGTACTGGTCAAGTTTATAACATTGACCGTATTGGTATTTTCACACCAAAACAAATTGATACAACACAATTAAATTGTGGCGAAGTAGGTTGGGTTGTTTGTGGTATTAAAGATATTTTAGGTGCACCTGTTGGGGATACCTTAACAGCGGCCCAAAAACCAGCAGATAAACCATTACCAGGCTTTAAAAAAGTGAAGCCACAGGTTTATGCAGGTTTATTCCCAATTAGCTCTGACGACTATGAATCATTCCGTGATGCATTAGGTAAATTAAGCCTGAATGATGCTTCATTATTCTATGAGCCAGAAAGCTCAACCGCGTTAGGTTTTGGTTTCCGTTGTGGTTTCTTGGGTCTTCTTCATATGGAGATCATCCAAGAACGTTTAGAACGTGAGTATGATCTTGACCTGATCACAACAGCTCCAACCGTAGTTTATGAAGTTGAAATGACGAACGGTGATATTGTATTAGTGGATAGCCCGTCTAAATTACCGCCACTGAATAATATTGAAGAAATCAGAGAGCCTATTGCTGAATGTCATATGTTATTACCGCAAGAATACTTAGGTAATGTAATTACTTTATGTATCGAAAAACGCGGTGTTCAGACCAATATGGTCTATCATGGTAATCAGGTCTCATTGACTTACGAAATTCCGATGGCTGAAGTGGTCTTAGATTTCTTTGATCGATTAAAATCCACATCACGCGGTTATGCCTCTTTAGACTATAACTTTATCCGCTTCCAAGGCTCTAACATGGTGCGTGTTGATGTCTTAATAAATGGTGATCGTGTTGATGCATTAGCATTGATTACACATAACGATAATGCACCTTATCGTGGACGTGAATTGGTGGAAAAAATGAAAGAATTTATTCCACGTCAACAGTTTGATATCGCTATTCAAGCGGCAATTGGTAACCATATTATTGCTCGTTCAACTGTTAAACAGTTACGTAAAAACGTATTAGCCAAATGTTATGGTGGTGACGTTAGCCGTAAGAAAAAACTGTTACAGAAACAGAAAGATGGTAAAAAACGTATGAAGCAAATTGGTAACGTAGAGCTACCACAAGAAGCGTTTTTAGCCATCCTTCATGTTGGTAAAGATAAATAATTTAAGGAGAAAACATGGCTAACACGTTTGCCTTGATCCTAACGCTGGCAACGCTAATAACGGGAGTTTTTTGGGGAGTTGAGCGCTTTAAGCTCAAGCCAGCCCGAAAAGCAAAACTAAAGCGTCTTCAAGAGATGACGCAAGGGACCGAGGATCAGCAAGAGTTAGCAAAATCAATTAATAAGCCAAGCTGGGCTGAAACCTTAGGTTCTCTTTTTCCAGTATTGATTATTGTTTTGGTTCTGCGTTCATTTGTGTATGAGCCGTTTCAAATACCTTCTCGCTCCATGATGCCAACCTTATTGGTTGGCGATTTTATCTTGGTTGAAAAGTTTGCTTATGGATTAAAAGATCCAATAACACAAACAACGTTAATAAATACAGGAAAGCCAAAACGAGGTGATATTGCTGTCTTTAAATATCCTCGTGATCCTTCTACTGACTTTATTAAACGCGTTATTGGATTACCGGGCGATAAAATTGTTTATGATATGATGTCGAAAAAAATACATATCTACCCAAATTGTAATAAAGCGATTTGTAACGATGAGATTTCGGTGACATATGGTACCGCTTATCCAAGTGAATGGACGCTGTTGTTACAAAATGTACCGGGTGGTCAGCGTATAAATGGCATGAAATCAATTCCGATTGAAGATCCTATTTCAACAGCAACTCAACTACGTGAAGAAGAACGCGTAGAAACGATAGGAAAAGTTTCTCACCGTATTATGACAATACCTGGTGATATGACGATGCCTGAGTTTATCCAACCAGGATTACCCGTTGGTACTTGGATTGTTCCTGAAGATCATTATTTTATGATGGGGGATAATCGTGATGGAAGTTCTGACAGTCGTTTCTGGGGCTTTGTACCAGAGAAAAATTTAGTCGGTAAAGCGACAACGATTTGGATGAGCTTTGAAAAACAAGAGAATGAATGGCCTACAGGTGTTCGTCTCAGCCGTATTGGTGGCATTAAGTAACTATTGACAAAATAGCTACAGCATTCCTTTCTATCTCAGTGTAGAATATGCCACTTCTTTAAATATGATTGGCTCCTGTTATTCACAGGAGCCAGTGCAAACGCAACAGTTCTGTTATCCAACCCGATAATTTCTCGTTGTCTTAAACAGATTTGTTGCGTGTGCTTCAAATTAAGTTATGGAACTTGATCGCACATGAATACTTTATTAGTAAACCAGTTACAAAAGAAACTGGGCTATACTTTTACGCAAAATGAATTATTACTACAGGCTTTAACGCATCGTAGTGCAAGCAGTAAACACAATGAACGTTTAGAATTTTTAGGTGATTCAATTCTAAGCTATGTTATTGCTAACGCGCTCTATCATCGATTCCCTCGTGTTGATGAAGGGGATATGAGCCGAATGAGAGCAACGCTTGTTCGTGGTAATACACTCGCTGAATTAGCGCGTGAATTCGAACTAGGTGAATGTCTGCGTTTAGGCCCTGGAGAATTAAAAAGTGGCGGTTTCCGCCGAGAATCAATTTTAGCGGATACGGTGGAAGCTTTAATTGGTGCTATTTTCCTTGATAGTGATATTCAAAATATCGAAAAAATTATTTTAAAATGGTATGAGAATCGTTTGGCTGAAATCAGCCCAGGCGATAAGCAAAAAGATCCCAAAACTCGTCTGCAAGAGTATCTGCAAGGGCGCCATTTACCACTACCATCTTATATTGTGGTACAGGTTCGTGGTGAAGCCCATGACCAAGAGTTTACGATCCATTGTCAGATAAGCGGTATCGATCAACCTGTCAAAGGGATGGGTACAAGCCGTCGAAAAGCTGAACAAGCCGCTGCTGAACAGGCATTAATACAACTGGAGCTTGAATGAGCGAAGAACAAACCTATTGCGGATTTATTGCGATAGTCGGTCGCCCAAATGTGGGAAAATCAACACTACTGAACCAATTATTGGGGCAGAAAGTATCTATTACATCACGTAAACCGCAAACAACGCGTCATCGTATCATGGGTATTGATACTGACGGTGCTTATCAAGCGATTTATGTTGATACACCGGGCTTGCATATTGAAGAAAAGCGAGCTATTAACAGACTAATGAATCGCGCAGCAAGTAGCTCGATTGGTGATGTTGAACTGGTGATTTTTGTTGTTGAAGGCACCAATTGGACGCCTGACGACGAAATGGTATTGAACAAATTAAAATCATTGCGTTGCCCTGTTTTATTAGCAATTAATAAAGTGGATAACGTCATTGATAAAACCAAGTTACTTCCACATATTGGCTTTTTAAGCCAACAAATGGATTTTCTTGATGTTGTGCCAATTAGTGCAGAAAAAGACATGAATATCGATACAATTGCAAAAATTGTTCGTAAATGTCTGCCTGAAGCTATTCATCATTTCCCAGAAGATTATATTACTGATCGCTCTCAACGTTTTATGGCGTCAGAAATTATTCGTGAGAAATTGATGCGTTTCTTAGGTGAAGAATTACCTTATTCTGTCACTGTTGAAATTGAGCAATTTGTGACTAATGAACGCGGTGGTTACGATATCCACGGATTAATTCTGGTTGAGCGTGAAGGCCAGAAAAAAATGGTTATTGGTAATAAAGGCGTAAAAATCAAGAAAATTGGCACCGAAGCCCGTATGGATATGGAAGACCTATTTGAAAACAAAGTTCACTTAGAACTTTGGGTGAAGGTTAAAGCAGGTTGGGCTGATGATGAACGTGCCTTACGTAGCCTTGGCTATGTGGACGATTTAAAGTAGGTAACTGAAGTGGATGGCTGGCAACGTGCATTCGTTATCCATGCTCGACCTTACAGTGAAACGAGTTTATTACTCGATTTTTTCACTGAAAATGAAGGGCGAGTACGCATATTGTCAAAAGGTGCGCGAGGCCGTCGTTCTCCCTTAAAAGGGGCACTTCAACCTTTTACTCCTCTGCTCATTCGTTGGAGTGGGCGAGGAGAAGTTAAAACCCTTCGTGATGCTGAACCTATCTCTTTAGCTTTACCGCTGACAGGCTCTGTTCTTTATAGTGGCCTGTATCTTAACGAACTCTTATCTCGTGTTTTGGAAAATGGCACTTCTTACAGTGTGCTTTTTTTTGAATATCTTTCTTGCTTACAAATTCTTGCAGCTAGCGACACTACACCAGAAGCCGCCTTAAGACGCTTTGAACTGGCGCTATTAACCCAACTTGGTTATGGACTGGATTTTTTGCATTGTGCAGGAAGTGGAGAGCCTGTTTCAGATTCGATGACTTATCGTTATCGAGAAGAAAAAGGTTTTATTGCGAGTTTAGTGGTTGATCATAATAGTTTTACTGGATTTGAATTAAAATCCTTAGCCAGTCGCGAATTTCCTACTGTTGAAACATTAAAAGCGGCAAAAAGGTTTACTAGAATGGCATTAAAGCCTTATTTAGGTGGAAAACCATTAAAAAGTAGAGAACTTTTTAGACAATTTGCCATTAAAAAAGCCCCAAAGAAAAGGGCATTGATGGTAGAACAGTAATATTGTCTTTTTCTTCTCTATGGAATGTGTAAACTAAGGTAATGCAACGTTATTTTTCAGGAGAAGAGCATGTCTGATATTCTACTTGGCGTTAATATTGACCATATCGCCACCCTTCGTAATGCCCGTGGCACAACGTATCCCGATCCTGTTCAAGCGGCTTTTGTTGCAGAACAAGCGGGCGCTGATGGTATCACTATTCATTTACGTGAAGATAGACGTCATATCACTGATCGTGACTTAATGCTGATAAGCCAAACAGTTCAGACAAGATTAAATCTGGAAATGGCTGTCACTGAAGAAATGATCGAGATCGCGTGCCAAACACAACCTGATTTTTGTTGCTTAGTGCCTGAAAAACGCCAAGAAGTAACAACAGAAGGTGGTTTAGATGTTGTTGCTAATGAAGAAAAGATAGCTGATGCCATTAAACGCTTATCTTTGGCGGGTATTAAAGTTTCTCTGTTTATTGACCCTGACCATGAACAAATTAACGCGGCGGATCGTGTTGGCGCACCTTTTATTGAGATCCACACTGGCGCTTATGCTGACGCTGAAGATGAAATGGCTCAAGAAAAAGAATTTGTACGTATTCGTGATGCAGTGACTTATGCCGCCTCTAAAGGCTTAAAAGTAAATGCAGGGCATGGTTTGCATTATCACAACGTACAACGTATTGCTGCCTTACCTGAATTGTATGAACTGAATATTGGTCATGCCATTATTGGTAGAGCCGTATTTAGTGGTTTAGCGCCAGCAGTTGAAGAAATGAAACGTTTAATGCGAGAAGCGCGTCGCTAATGGCTATTGTTGGTTTAGGTATGGATATTGTTGAAATATCACGTATCGAAGAAATTATAGGGCGTTCTGGTGAACGCCTTGCTCGTCGCATTCTCACTAATGCAGAATGGGAAATTTACCAATCCCATAAACAGCCAATACGCTTTTTAGCTAAGCGGTTTGCAGTAAAAGAGGCCGCTGCAAAAGCATTAGGAACAGGTATTCGTTTAGGATTGGCTTTTAATCATTTTGAAGTACGTAATGATGAGTTAGGTAAACCCACATTGCATTTTTTAGCGGTTGCAAAAGAAATGGCAGAGAAAGCGGGGATAAACTCTATTCACGTGACACTTGCTGATGAACAGCGCTATGCTTGTGCGACAGTTATTTTAGAAAAATAGCTCTCTTAGATTTATCACCCACAAAATCATGGATATAAGGTTTAGATCTTATCAGCGTGGTGGATCAACACGAATTTTTCCCATAACTCATCTTGAGATTCAGTATGAGTAGGATCAATGATGATCGTGTTAGTAATCGGACAAACCGATTGGCAAGTTGGTTTATCGTAATGTCCTACACATTCAGTGCAAAGATCAGGATTAATTTCATAAATATCATCCCCCATTGAAATAGCATCATTTGGACACTCTGGTTCACACATATCGCAGTTGATGCATTTCTTCGTAATTAGTAAAGCCATATCAGTCACTTAATATATAAATTATTAAATTTCAGTAACTTATATCTTGCACTTATATGTTACCATCTATCAGTTTTGTGTCGCTATATCCGATAAAGTAGTGTTTTATCATTCAAATAGGAATATTACCCCAATCTTTTTGCTTAATAGGCACTATAAGTATAGGGGGGAGTAAGGTTACCATTTATAGTGAGTTTCCTAAAGTAGCATCGCTCAAATGCTTTATTAGAATGTATAAATAAAAGATTAAATATTTGCTAATGAAGAGAAATGAAAGCCAGTTGCACTAATAACATTACGTAATGTTTTTAATGTTGGGTTTCCTGTAGGTGATAATGTTCGATAAAGCGTTTCTCGAGATACTCCTGCTTTTTTGGCAATTTTTGCCATACCGCCCCGAGCTTCTACGACATGGCGTAATGCCATAAGAAAAGCTTCTTGCCCACCATCTTCATCAATATCAAGAAAAGCTTGGTGTAAATATGCTTTTGCAAAACTAGGATCTTCACGCAAAAGCTCAATCATTGCGTCATCGTGTAAACGAGATTTTGGCATAATCTACCTCTTTAAATAATCTTTCAGACATAGGATGGCTTTATTGATGTCAGCATCCTGAGTTCGTTTATCTCCTGCTAGAAGTAGCAATATAATTTCGCCATTGATTAAACTATAGTAGACGCGATAACCCACATCTTGATCAATTCGTAGCTCTCAAATGCTTTCACGACAAGGTTTATGATCGCCAAAACATTTACTTGCCATTCTATTTACTCGCGATGCAATTTTGGCTTTAGCAACAGGATCACGTATCTTTCTGAAATAGTCGGCATATAAGTCTTTGCCATCTATTGTTAGATAATGTTTGATAGTTTTCATTGGTAAAATGTAGCTTATAAGCTACTAAAATATATCAGTAATATATTTAAAGCAAAACTATCTAAATAGAAAAATGAAAACAAATAACAAAAAATAGTATTTTTTGTGGTATCCCGACACCTAACACTCTGTTATTGATGTTAAATAATGCAATAAATAAGGGGTGTATTATGCCAACACTGTTTAATATGTGGACATTTGCGCTTTTGTCCTTGGGTTTGGTATTAACACCAGGCCCTAATATGATTTACCTGATTTCACGCTCAATCTCTCAAGGGAAAAAAGCTGGATTTATTTCATTAATCGGTGTGGCTGTTGGCTATATTTTTTATATGTTATTAGCTGCATTTGGTATTACAGCTATTTTTATGGCGGTACCTTATGCTTACGATACATTAAAAATTTGTGGTGCTATTTATCTGTTTTATATTGCTTGGCAATCGATTAAACCTGGTGGACGCTCTATCTTTCATCCGAAAAAACTCCTTTCAGGTAATACGACAAAGCTTTTTGTAATGGGATTTGTCACTAATCTTCTCAATCCTAAAATTGCATTGATGTACCTTTCACTTCTACCTCAATTTATAACTATTGGGAATGGTAGTGTATTAAATCAGTCATTAGTCCTTGGTAGTATCCAAATTATTATTAGTATTGCAGTGAATGCCTTGATTGTTATTGCTGCGGGATCAATCGCTGGATTCTTTATGCAAAGACCACGCTGGGCATTAATTCAACGTTGGTTTATGGCGACAATCTTAGGGGCTTTAGCTATAAAATTAGCCACAGAAGCGCGTGTAAACTAAAGTTTTATCTTGCTATCTTTGTCATAAACAATTCAAGACAATCTCTTTAGTTATCAATAGAAAACAGGGTACAATATCCCGCTATATGATAATGAAGAGATATCCTTGTGAATAAAGTTAAAGATGATATTTATTGGATGCATAAAGCGATTGAACAAGCGCAAAAAGCACAAGAAATCGGTGAAATACCGGTGGGCGCTGTATTAGTCGTTGATAATAAAATCATTGCTAAAGGATGGAATCATTCAATTATTGATAACGATCCCACGGCACACGCAGAGATTATGGCGTTACGCAAAGGGGGAAAGCATTTACAAAATTATCGTCTCCTTGATGCTACTCTCTATATTACTCTCGAGCCTTGTGTGATGTGTGCTGGAGCGATTGTACATAGCCGTGTAAAACGCGTGGTTTATGGTGCATCCGATCTAAAAACAGGTGCTGCTGGCTCATTTATTGATATCTTACAGCATCCGGGAATGAACCATAAAGTTGAGATAACGTCAGGTGTATTAGGTGAAGAGTGTTCACAGCTTTTAAGCCAATTTTTTAAGATGAGAAGGGCTGAAAAGAAACAACTTAAAAAGCAAAAGAATAGCCCTGTTTTAGTCAATACAGAACAAGCTACAAAAGAATAAATATCTGTTTACTGATAATTAAGGGTATAGGTTGCTTGTGCTTGAAAAGGGCCTGTTAGCAATGTTTGATTTTTCAGTGCAGAGGGTGATGCCTCAACATACGTCATAAAATTAAACTGAATACGTTTATTATTAAGAAGTCGAGTTGTGCTCGGCTTTTTTAATTGAATAACATTGCGTTGCACATCAGTAAATACAATCCCGATACTTTTAGGATCTTCAGATCCTGTACCAACAACGGCAAGATGATTCGACATAGTTGGATGCTCTTTCCCATCAAGTGTAATAGTGACACTTTTATAAATATCTTGGCTGCAATTTTCTAAACTAATACTAAAAGCAACGGGTTCACTTTTTTGAAAGGTATAGAGATCTTTGGCAGATATCTGCTTAAAATCGATTACCTTATTTTCATCACCAGCAACTATGGTACAACCATGTGCAACCACAACGCCTTTAAACTCCATATCACCACCAATCAGCTCTGTCGCAGCAAAGGCAGAAGGTGATAGTAACAATAAAAGAGAAATAGCAGATTTTATTATTGGATTTTCCATTACATAAACTCCGCAACTAATGTGGCATGTGCTGAAAACTCACCCTCTGTGATTTTGCTTCCTGCCTTTGCAATCGGAGCAGCAGTGACTTCCCAATTACCTTTAAAATTATTCAGCTTCCCGACAGAAAAATATTTATTAGGTGGCACAATAGTTCCTGATTTGTCCCTTAAAACAATACCTAAATTTGTTCTATCTACAGGTCCTGTTGTACCAAGATAATTAGGGTTAAAGCTGGCAACACCTGAGCTTCCTGTTTGAATTTTAAACATAATTCGACTGTTAGGGTTAGTAAAACTACCACCTTCACATTTTATTGGAATATTGCGTGTGATTTTATAGTTTTGGCCATTCAAATAGTCAGAAGTATTACCAACATTGCCAAAATCAAAGGTAATTGGAGAGCCATTATTAAATATGCATCTATCTTCAGTGGTTAAGATCCCTGAACTAATCACTAATTTTGAAATTGGTTCAGGGCCATACTCTTGATATAAGCCATTACCTACACGGGCATACATTTGTGCTACAGCTTGCCCTGTTAATGAAACCCCATTAATAATCGGTTTTTTCAGACGAAATACTAATACACCGCTACTTCCGGATGACATGTTGGGTTTTGGTGATTCAGGAACGCGACAACCTTGTTGCCCATTTCGATTGTTAGGTTTTTCAATAAAAGGAACTGTAGGAAGTGTTTCTGGGCCCCAAATAGAAAACTTGATCTGAACATCGACGTATTCATTAAGCTCATAGTAATTATTGCCTAAATAGCGTAGGTCAGAATTCGCCATATAATAAGTGCGAGAATTCGGTACTAAGGGATCTTTAGGACAATAAACCGTTGCTAAATATCTATCAGGTAAAGAAAAATTTACTGTGGCAGTTTCACCAGGCCTGTTATTAGGAAATGTTGCGTTATTTAACTCAACTCTAAAAATATTAGGTCCTCCGACAGTGCGAACTTCACCATGAATATAAGCAGACGCTACAATCGGAGTACATAATATTGCGCCAGTAAAAAATAATTTTAGCGTATTGAAATAAAAATTTGCTGTTGTTGGTTTCATTTTATTCCTACCGGCGTCAAGTTGATTAATATTTTGGTTGTTGTTCTTTTGGTGCCACTTTGCAGCTGTTTTGTTGGCAAACAAATTTCAATTCAGGATGTCCACCATAATCATTTACATACATCATATAAAATTGATTGACGTTACTGGTTTTAACTGGAATTTCCAGTGATGATTTAGGTGCAACCATTAAACCAGGGAACGTGGTTAACTTATCGCTATCTTCACCATTTAATTTATTCGAAAGACCAATAATAGTGATGTAGTAAGGTGTTGGATTTTCTGCGATAAATTGATTATTTTGTTTCTTAAATACCAACTGATCTTGCCAAACCATGCCCGGTTTTTCAGGAATAATAGCCGTAGGTCGATAGAATAATTTGATTCGTGACTGCATTGCCATTTGCAACACATTCGCTTGTTTTGGTGCTGGTGGAATTTCACGAACGTTTAAATAAAACAATGATTCTCTATCTTGTGGCAAAAGCCCAATCTCTGCAGTTTTAGTTATTCTTACAACCCCTTTTTGGTCACCATCAAGGCGTTGTAAAGGAGGAAGCGCCACTAAAGGAGAGGCAATTTTTTGCCCATGTTCATTTTCAACCCATGATTGAGCCAAAAATGGAATATCAGGACTAGTATTTTTTAAATTTACGCTGGCTGAATTTTCACTACCAGTTAACACGATCCGTGTTCTATCTAATGACACACCAGCTTGTGTTGTATTCACCATGCTTAATGCAAGTAGTGAACCGCAAAAAAGTGTTTTAAGTGTGTTGAATGAGTTCATACATTTATCTCTAGTAATTCATTTTGTTCATTAAAATCACTGACATAATAACAATTCACGTTTTAGTGGATCGTTAATGGTTGCCGGGATCGTAATCGTACATTGGGTTTTACCACCCCAGATCACGTTTAATGATTCATTGAGGTTAACACCCGCAATATAAACTAGGCCTTCTTCCATCACCATTCCCATATTTTCACCATCTTTATTAGTGACGTCAGCACCAAACGGCGGATACTTTTGATCAGCTGTTTGCAAGATAGCCATTAGACGTTCACCTTGACGCACTGGGAATGTGTAGTAACCAATAGCCCCTTCAGTTAATGTTGTGGAGGTGATGGCTTTATGTGTTTCAATATTTGAATCCATTTTATCAACATCAATACGCGCATCAACGTTGTTATAGCTGGTTAAGTCAGTAAGTACCCCAATACCAAATAGATTTGTTGTCGTACTTTGGTTATTAAAAGGCACACCTGAGACGCCATCTGTATCAACCATCATTCGAGCTGTACTGGATGTCATACTGCTACTATGTAATGCAGCTCCATGACGAGTAGCTGTAAATCCGCCTTTTACTGTTGCACCTACAGCAACATAATTATCTTGTTGATAGCTTGCATTAGCGTTAATTTCTGCATATTGCGAACGGTGTTGATAATAACCATCAGTATTGGCTTTATGGTCTGAACTTAACCCCGCACGGACACGCCACAAATTATTATAATTGCTATTATCAGAATAAGAGGCCATTTGGTTCACTTTTCCGTTACTGTCTTGCAGGCTATAACCTATATTTTTGCCACTGCCTAATGGAACTGAAATATTGAAAGAAATACTGTCATCAGTATTTCCTTTATGCTGAGTACGGAATGCAGACAAGTTAGTGTTAATCTGCTCTATACCCATAATCGAAAAGTTACGGCTTACCGTTACACCATATTGTTCTTGTGTATTTTTATCCCAATAATTTTGATGACGATAAGAAAGATAAAGCGTTGTTGATTTTTCAGTGTCATCAGCCCAGAAAGTTTTGTTACCAGTAATGGTATACATCTCTTTTTCATAACCATTGTTATTGATAGCGTTGTAACGCTCATCAATATATTGAGAAAAAGAACGGAATGTTTTCTCTGAAAAACGATAGCCTGCAAAAGTAATTGTACTATGGTATTCATCGAATGTTTTTGCATAGTTCAGTTTGAATGACATACCGTTGATATTTTCATTATCATAGGTTTGGCTATAAGATTGAGTTACATCACCAGAAAGCGTACCTAGGCGCCCCATATCGTGACCTAAACCTAATGACCACGCATTGTAATCTTTAGCTGTTAATAAAACACCACCATACAGTGACCATGTGTTATTCATTCCCCATGAAAAATCACCTTGATAAAAAATAGGGCCTTGCATTTTATGGTTATTGAGCGATGGCTGACCGATTGATGTGTTATAACGCACTGAACCAGGGCGTGTCATATACGGTAAATTAGCTGTTTGCACTTGAAATTCGTTTACTTTGCCGTTTTGTTCTTCTACTCGAACATCTAATTGACCTTGTACCGTATCTTGTAAATGTTTAATAACAAAAGGGCCAGCAGGAACAGTGGTTTCATAAATTAAGCGACCATTTTGAGTGACGGTAACTTTAGCATTGGTAGTTGCAATACCATGAATTTCTGGTGCATAACCTTGTAAAGATGGTGGCAACATTCTTTCATCACTTTGAATATTGGCACCAGTAAAACGAAAACTATCAAAAACTTGGGAATTTAAATACGTTTCACCTAACGTTAATTTAGCTGCTTGATTGGGCAGTGGTTTGTAGGCGTAGATCTGATTCCAATCAAAGCTATTGTTTGATGAGTATTCAGATGAATAATTTCCTTGGTATTCAGCGCGTAAACGCCATTCACCAAAGTTAATACCCGCTTGCCCATAGCCTGTCAGCGAGTTGTTATTATTACCTTTATTAGGACGTGTTGATGTTCCTGTTAAGGTGTAGTCAAGTAACACCCCTGATACACCTGGGTCCCATAATTCGGGAGGAGTCCAGTCTGCATCTTCGTATTTCATTATTGAACGAGGAATAACAATATCAAGAATACCGCCATCATTTTTGATGGAGATACCTGGTAATTGATTGATATTGAAGCAATCAGGGGAAATTTCTTCGATAAATTTTTGATTTTCTTCGTTAATGGTTAATTTTTTTAGAAGAGAAGGGTCAATACAAGCAACAGAATAATTAGGCTTTACTTCAACATAATTAATGTTTTGGCGAGGAAAATCACGTCCATTTATACGGATATCCAGATAGTACATACCAGGAATAATGTAATTAGAAGTTGCAAAGCGAGACAGATCGACATTATCTCTATCTTCAGCATCTAACATGTGAATGTTAAATTCCACAGAATCATCTTGCTCGGCTTGAGCGAAAAACGCTAAGCACAATAGCAAAATGGCACAAATGTTTTTCCATATTGTGCTGTGAAAATAAGAAATTAACATGAATAAACGCCTAATTATTAATTAAATAGAAACTAATTAATTAAATAATGAATATTTATTTAATTACTTTTTATTTTTATTTTTTATTAAATTGAAGTGTTTTATCAAATTTAACGCAGAGGAAATCCCCTGCGTTAATGCAGTAATTAATTTATTATTTAATTAATTTAAATAAATAAAACGATTACTGATAATCAACTTGGAAGTTGATAACGGCTTGGAATTCACCCGGAGTTACAGCTGTGTCTGCTGATTCAGCTTGAACGTAAGCAACGAATGGAATTTTTGAAACACCATTAACTAATTGTACTGGCGTTGTTGCTGTATTCCATTTAACTGATTTGCTACCAGCATCCATTAAACCGATACCCGCACCAGAAGCTGAGCCAGAAACGAAAGAAGCTAAATCTTTGTTTGTTGCATTAACAACGCTTGGTGTATAGCTAACAGTTGCTGTTTTTGCTACGGTAGTATCACAGTCTTGTAATTCGATATCTTTTTTAACGTTACCCGCTTTTTGCATATTTGCTAATGCAGATGTTGGGATTTCGCTGAAATCAACAATAACTGGACTTGAAGAAGCTGCTAATCCACAAGCTGAATTAACAATTTCACCTTTTAATTGAATTTCGCCTTTAGTTGCGCCAACTTTTGGTGCAGAAGTTTCAGCAGTTGCAACAGAATTAATACCAAATACTAAAGCAGCAGCTAAAGCAATTTTACTCAGTTTCATTATAGATAATCCCTTGAAGATCGTGCGTATTATTATTTATGAAAAAATAATATTAATGTCGGAATATAAAAATTGATTTGCATTATATTTCGAGTTGTTTCGAATAATGACTGGTTTATATGATATCAACAAAGGCATTCTATTTGATATAACGTTTTGTCAGTTTCCGCAAATTTCAGATTTAATCTGGCCTATTCCACATTAATAGAATTTTATATAGATTTATTCTTTTTATTACTCAATTTATGGGTAAAAAAGTTTATCAGGCAGATAAATTTAATAGACAATATAATTAACATTGTTTTAACTTTATAGAAATTGATATTATTAACATTACTTTAAGAAAATTAATAAAATCAATTATAGATTATCATAATACATACAATTCAAAGGGTTATATGTTAATAACATAGATATTAGGTTAATTTTTATCGAAAAAAAAGTTTTCCAAAAAGAATAATCATAAAATGAATAATAACTAATGAGATAATTCCTACGTATTTAAGTTAATTTTTTCTTATATTTCACCTATTATGATAGTCAAAAAAAGACTTATTGGGCTATTTTTGATACATTTTACTCATCGAGTGAGTGATTTAACTAATGAATGTTACCATTTATTAACACGATTTTTTTCCAACTTTGGTTAAATAAAGGTAGGGGAAAATGTAACAATTTTTAATATTAAGAAAATATTAAGGAGATATTGAGAGGGAAAATCTGCTATGGGATATCAGAAATGGCAGGGTAAATGTGTTAAGCCTAGAATAAGCCTCTATAAAAGAGGCTGAACGGTATGTAGTACATCATTAATAACGAGATGGCTCTTGAGTTAATGTTAATGATGATGTCTCTTGATCCGCACCTTCAGTGCTTTCTTTGTCTTTAGATAGGATCTTGTTTTTACTCTCTTTAGCTTGGAGATAGCCTACAAGGCTCAGCTGATATCGACGAATATTCTCAACGTAGCGATAAGCTTCATGTCCTCTTGCGTAGCCATAAGGGAGGTCAACATAGTATTTTTTCTGACTAAGTAGCGGTAATCTTGATTTTACATCTAACCAACTGTCAGGATCTGCGCCTTGTTGTTCGGTCAGCCTTCTGGCGTCAAGCATATGACCAAAGCCCATGTTGTAGGCGGCTAATGCAAACCAAATTTTCTCATCTTCAGGGATAGACTCAGGTAAACGAGAAAGAAGATGTTTAAGATATTGAGCACCACCACGAATACTTTCTTCAGGATCAAGCCTATCAGTGACTCCCATACTTGATGCTGTAGGGCGTGTTAGCATCATAAGCCCCCTAACGCCTGTTGGTGATGTTGCATGAGGGTCCCAATGTGACTCTTGCCATGCCATTGCTGCTAATAATCGCCAATCAAAGGTATCCGCATATTTCTCAAAAAGAGGTTGATAGTTTGGCAAAATGGAATCAATTGCAGTAATAAAAGAGATAGTGTCGAAGTAATCAAATGAACCTACATGACCAAAATACTTTTCTTCCAATCGTGCTAATACATCTTCTTGAGATAATTGGTTAAAGTAATCTAGCATAGCGGCATACAAACTATTATCTTCACTATCAGGTAAATACCATGTCAGAGGACGACTTTCAGTGACTTCAAATCCTACGGCAACATTAGGGTGAATACGTTGTTGTACCGCAACACTGATTGAGTCGGCTAAAACATAGGTAATTTTTCCTTCTGATAGCGCTTCAAGTAGTTGAGAGGTTGTTTGATTGTCTGATTCTTCCCACTCAAGCTCAGGGTATTGCGTTTCTTTTAGTGTACGCAATAAGCTTGCATGGGCTGAGCCTGCTGTGACAACAAGGCGTCCATCTAAAGCATCAAAGCTACGTGGCCTTAATGTTCCTTTACGGTAAATTAATTGCTGAGACACTGAAAAGTAAGCAGGCCCACTACGTGTCGTATCTAATCTCTCTTTGTTATAAAGTAATCCAGCTGCGATAAAGTCTGCTTTATTGTTCTCCAGATCATCAAACATTTGGTTGATATTTGTCCGCATATTAACGACAAGCTTCACGCCCAGATAATCAGCAAAGCGTTTCACTAATTCATAATCGAAACCTACGGGGTCCTTTTTATCGTTCATCGTTATCAATGGTGATGACATCGTACTAATTCTTAACTCACCACGAGATAAAATCTTATTTATCTGCGCTTTTTGCCTATCGGGCCAAGTAATATTCAACGCAATAATTGCCGCTGAAAAGAGCGCTATGATAACGATAACGAAATAGTTTATCCTTATATTATTCAATAGGTTATTTCTCGTTAACGTTGTTTGTTGTTGTGTGTAAAGTCGTTATCCTAACATGGATAAATTTCCAGTAATCGAGCATTTTGCTTAACATATTGGTAATACGCAACTTGATTACACCAATTAATCATTAAAACACACTAAGTTAAATGCCGTTATTTTGTTCACGCAAACGGTTTCGTCTGGGCGGTTATTCTATTATACTAGGCGCGTTTCCCCTGAATGATTGATCAGGCTAGCTGCTAAAAGAGAGAACTCAATACTATGGAAATCCTGCGTGGCTCCCCCGCTTTATCCGCGTTTCGTATTAATAAATTACTCACTCAATGTCAGGAGAATGACCTTCCTGTACAAGGTATATATGCGGAATTTGTTCATTTCGCAAAAGTGGAAGGGCAGTTATCTGAAGATGACCAGATTAAATTAAGCCAATTATTACATTACGGGCCTTCATTAACAGAGCATGAGCCTGTTGGGGAAATGCGAGTGGTGACACCTCGCCCTGGAACGATTTCACCTTGGTCTTCTAAAGCAACAGATATTGCACATAACTGTGGTTTATCCAAGGTGGTCAGAATTGAACGTGGTATCGCTTACTTTATTGAAGGCGATACGATGACAGAAACTCAATGGCAACAGCTTTATGGTTTGATTCATGACCGAATGATGGAAACCATTTTCTTAAATTATCAAGATGTGAATGCACTGTTTGCAGAGCAAACGCCAGCACCATTAAAAACGATAGATGTGCTTGCTAAAGGTAAAGATGCGCTTGTTAAAGCAAACATTGAAATGGGATTAGCACTTGCTGATGATGAAGTTGATTATTTAGTCGATGCTTTTAATCGTTTAGCGCGTAATCCAACGGATGTTGAGCTTTATATGTTTGCACAAGCCAACTCTGAACATTGTCGCCATAAAATATTTAATGCAGATTGGATTATTGATGGCAAAGTGCAAGATAAGTCATTATTTAAAATGATTAAAAATACGTTTGAGCAAACTCCTGATTATGTCATGTCGGCATATAAAGATAATGCGGCGGTTATGGAAGGGTCGGTTGCTGGACGTTTTTATCCTGATGCTGAAAAAGGGCATTACCATTATCATCAAGAACCCGTACATATCTTGATGAAAGTAGAAACACACAACCACCCAACAGCGATTTCACCTTGGCCGGGAGCTGCAACAGGCTCTGGTGGTGAAATTCGAGATGAAGGTGCAACGGGGCGTGGTGCTAAGCCTAAAGCGGGTTTAGTAGGATTTTCAGTATCTAATCTGCGTATTCCAGGATTTGAACAGCCTTGGGAAGAAGATTTTGGCAAACCAGAGCGTATTGTTAATGCATTAGACATCATGACAGAAGGTCCACTGGGTGGTGCCGCATTTAATAACGAGTTCGGTCGTCCTGCATTATTAGGCTATTTCAGAACTTATGAAGAACAAGTTAATAGCCATAATGGTGTTGAAATTCGCGGTTATCATAAACCAATTATGCTAGCTGGTGGTATTGGTAATATTCGTGAAGACCATGTTCAAAAAGGGGAGATCACTGTTGGCGCTAAGTTGATTGTATTAGGTGGCCCATCTATGAACATCGGTCTGGGCGGCGGTGCGGCTTCTTCTATGACTTCAGGGCAATCTGATGCGGACTTAGATTTTGCTTCTGTTCAACGTGACAATCCAGAAATGGAGCGACGTTGCCAAGAAGTTATCGATCGTTGCTGGCAGTTGGGTGACGATAACCCTATCTTATTTATTCATGATGTAGGGGCTGGTGGTCTTTCTAATGCGATGCCTGAATTAGTCAATGATGGTGGTCGTGGTGGTCGTTTTGAACTGCGTGATGTTTTAAATGATGAGCCGGGGATGAGCCCACTTGAAATCTGGTGTAATGAATCTCAAGAACGTTATGTGTTGGCAGTATCACCAGAAAAAATGCCTCTGTTTGATGCGTTATGCCAACGTGAAAGAGCACCTTATGCTGTAATTGGTGAAGCAACGCAAGAGCGTGAATTAGTATTAAACGATACACACTTTGATAATAAGCCCATTGATATGCCATTGGACATATTATTAGGTAAAGCGCCTAAAATGTTACGTGATGTGAAATCACAAAAAACAGAAGGTGAGTATCTAGATCGTAAAGATATTGATTTAAAAGATGCAGTTTATCGAGTGCTTCATTTACCTACTGTGGCAGAAAAAACCTTCTTAATTACCATTGGTGACCGCACTGTAACGGGCATGGTTGCTCGTGATCAAATGGTTGGTCCTTGGCAAATTCCTGTTGCTAACTGTGCTGTTACCACAGCAACATTAGATAGCTATTATGGTGAGGCAATGTCGATTGGTGAACGGGCGCCAATCGCACTATTAGATTTTGCTGCATCTGCACGTATGGCTGTCGGTGAAGCGTTAACAAATATGGCTGGCTGTGATGTAGAAGCACTTAATCGCATTAAGCTTTCGGCTAACTGGATGTCGGCGGCGGGGCATCCTGGTGAAGATGCAGGTTTGTATGATGCAGTGAAAGCTATTGGTGAGGAGTTATGCCCAGAGTTAGGTATCACTATTCCTGTTGGTAAAGACTCTATGTCAATGAAAACACGTTGGCAGGATAAAGATGGAAAAAACAAAGAAGTTACCTCTCCGCTTTCTTTAGTTATTACAGCATTCTCTCGCGTTGAAGATGTACGTAAAACGGTAACGCCTGAATTATCGACACAATCAGGTAACCGTTTATATCTGATTGATCTGGGTAATGGACATAACGCATTAGGTGCGACAGCTTTAGCACAAGTTTATCGCCAGTTAGGTCAAAAAGCCGCAGACCTTCGTAATGTAGAACAGCTAAAACAATTCTTTAATGCGATGCAACAATTGGTCAATGAAGGCAAATTGTTGGCTTATCATGATCGCTCTGATGGCGGTTTATTTGTCACTCTTGCAGAAATGGCGTTTGCTGGTCACTGTGGGTTAAATGTTGATATTAGTGCTTATGATGAAGATATCTTAGCGGGACTCTTTAATGAAGAGCTAGGTGGCGTGATCCAAATTAGCGCTCAACATCAAGATGCAGTTGAATCATTATTTACCCAATGTGGTTTAGCCGATTGCTTACACTATTTAGGTCAAGCAACACAAGATGATGCCGTTGTAATTCAAAGTCGTGAAACTGAAGTTTATAATGAAAAACGCAGTACGCTACGTCTTTGGTGGGCTGAAACAACATGGCAAATGCAACGTTTACGCGATAACCCTGAGTGTGCTGATGAAGAACATCAGGCAAAACAGGACATCAATGATCCGGGGTTAAATGTACATTTAACCTTTGATCCAAGCGAAGATATTGCAGCTCCTTATATTGCAACAGGAAGCCGCCCTCGTATTGCTGTACTAAGAGAGCAAGGCGTTAACTCTCATGTTGAAATGGCGGCAGCTTTTGACCGAGCTGGTTTTGATGCCATTGACGTTCATATGAGTGATCTACATTCGTCACGACGTTCATTAAGTGATTTTGATGTGCTGGTGGCGTGCGGAGGATTCTCTTACGGTGACGTATTAGGTGCAGGTGAAGGTTGGGCTAAATCTATTCTATTTAATTCTCGTTTACGTGATGAATTTGCTCAATTCTTTGAACGCCAAGATACCTTATCGCTTGGTGTCTGTAATGGTTGTCAAATGATGTCAACATTATCTGAACTTATTCCGGGGGCGGATTTATGGCCTCGTTTTGTTCGCAACCGTTCTGAGCGTTTTGAAGCTCGCTTTAGTTTGGTCAAAGTGACAGAAAGCCCATCATTATTGCTACAAGGCATGGTGGGTTCACAAATGCCTATCGCTGTTTCTCATGGGGAAGGTTTTGCGGAATTTCGTCATGCTGAACAATTAGCACAATTAGAGGCACAAAATTTAGTGGGATTACGTTTTGTTGATAATTATGGTCAACCAACAGAACAATACCCATTAAATCCTAATGGTTCAGTAAAAGGGATCACGGCTGTCACAACAAAGGATGGACGTTCAACTATTATGATGCCTCATCCTGAGCGTGTATTTAGAACGGTCAGTAACTCTTGGCATCCTGATAACTGGGGTGAAGATAGCCCTTGGATGCGACTATTCCGTAATGCAAGGAAGCAGTTTGATTAATTAGAAGTAAATTATCTTAGTAGTAAATACATAAAGCCTCTACTTAGCGAGAGGCTTTATTATATTGATAATAAAGGCATTATTTTTTATTGTGTAAAAACAACGACACTTAGTCATTAGCTTGTCTCTTTTTGGCGACACTTAATTTATTGAAATATAAGCGTTTATAAAATATTGGATAACTCTGTCTGGATATGGAGACAGCTTGGTTACTTTATAACTAGATAAAAGAGAGACGTAATTAAAATATCATAGAGGTGTTTTTATTTCTTGTTTTATTTCAATTACTTAATGATATTCTTGAAAAGTTGGCACGTGTTGTGCATTA
The DNA here is from genome assembly GCF_003144375.1 of Proteus genomosp. 4 str. ATCC 51469. NCBI lineage: Bacteria > Pseudomonadati > Pseudomonadota > Gammaproteobacteria > Enterobacterales > Morganellaceae > Proteus > Proteus genomosp. 4. The sequence goes on along the minus strand of NZ_PENV01000001.1, from coordinate 186,103 downwards.
TATAAATCAGTTGCTCATTCAACTTTTTATGTCGGTCCACAATATGGGTGGGAACATACCACATAAGCCAGGAATGACGCCAGAGTAAGGTGCCTACCGTCCAACATCATGATACTCGTCTTCGGACCTTATCAAACACAGGGCGACACGTGGAGTGAGGCACCACCTTCATCCTCTTTTAGAGAGAAAAGAGATGAAATTTTGACGGGCGGAATATCTCAGTAAGATATTCCGCTCTCCCACTTCTAGAGCCTGTCATATTTTCTCGCTTGTGTTTGTTATCCTCACCTGATTTTCTAATGTCGGACTTTTTTCTTGTTATCAAGTCATGTAGCATCGCATTACTCTAATAGGTGTTGAGATGATTTCATTGAAAAAGTGGCGTATTTTTCCTCGTTCTTTAAGACAGCTCGTGATAATGGCATTTTGGATGGTGCTATTACCTTTACTTGTCCTTGCTTATCAAGCTTATCAAAGTCTCGATCAATTAAGTAATCAAGCAGCAATTACTAATAAAAATGCATTAGCTGATACTGAACGCAGTGAGGTTATGCGAAATTTAGCTATTGAGATGGAAGGAAACTATCGTCGTTATTGTGTTTTACGTGATAAGACTGATGATGATATGTACCAACAACGCTATCAGCAATACACCAAACTCTTCTCAACATTACAACAAACCATAATTCCACTTTCTTCATCTAAAGAAGCCGACGTGCTTAATTCTTCACTTGAAAAGCTAAAGTCTATTCAGTGTGAAAGCAGTGAACCTACGAAAGACATGCAACAAGCTCTTGAGCAGTTCTCTTATGCCAATAATCGTATAGTAATGCTAACAAAAGAGATTATCTTTAGCCGTGGCGAACAGTTACAAATGGCAATTGCTGAGAAAGGACGTTATTTCGGCTGGCAAAGTCTTATTGTGTTCGTATTCAGTTTGATCCTCATCGCACTATTTACACGAATGATCATCGGCCCTGTTAAGGGAATTGAAAAGATGATCAATCGATTGGGAGAAGGGCGAACGCTTAGTAATAATTTGGATTCTTTTCAAGGGCCTAGAGAGCTTCGATCGTTAGCTCAACGTATTATTTGGTTAAGTGAACGATTAGCATGGCTTGAATCACAACGTCATGAGTTTTTACGTCATATTTCTCATGAGTTAAAAACGCCACTTGCTAGTATGCGAGAAGGTACAGAATTATTAGCTGATGAAGTTGCGGGTCCTTTAACGCTCGATCAAAAAGAAGTAGTTTCTATTCTTGATAATAGTAGTAAACAGTTACAGTTATTGATTGAACAACTGCTTGATTATAATCGTAAACTTTCTGAGGTTCCTCAGCAAATTGAAGAGGTCGATTTAACTCATTTAGTGAATGATGTGGTATTAGCACACAGCTTACCAGCTAGAGCAAAAGAGATTAAAACGATAATTTCACTTAATCTGACAAAATGTCGAGCAGAAGCGACATTATTATCACGAGTTATCGACAATCTCTATTCGAATGCGGTGCACTATGGTGCTGAATCAGGTAATATCTGGATCTCTAGTTATCAAGTTGAACAGAAGATAGTGATTGATATAGCCAATAAAGGAACGCCTATCCCTGAATCTGAACAAAAAATGATTTTTGAGCCCTTTTTTCAAGGTTCTTTACTACGCAAAGGTGCTGTAAAAGGAAGTGGTTTAGGTTTAAGCATTGCTCATGACTGTATCAAAAGAATGGAAGGTGAATTAAGTGTTGTTCCTTCTGACTATGCCGATGTCTGTTTTCGTATTGAATTACCGCTACTTTCTGAGAATAAATAATGCAAATCAGGTCACAAATACAAGCATCTCCTCATCATGAGTATAAAAAAATAAATAAACAGATGCTTGGTACTGAACCGTTATCTATGGCTCCTGCATCAACTAGAAAGATCGCATTAAATTGGAAACAGTGTGTCTTGTTTATTATGCTTCCACTGGTTCTTTCGGGCTGTACACCAAAGTCGCTCACTGCGTCGTTAGAACCAGAGCCTGATGTACCCGTTGTTAAACAAAGAACAATTGATTACCGTTGGGCTGAATGTAAAACATTAAGTGCTTTTTATGATGAAGGCATTAATAATGCACTTTATTGGTTACGCACAATTGAATGTACGAATCGCATTATGACTACAGAAGCACAACGCCAAGCAAATAGTGTTGTCGTTACAGGTTGGGATGATGCATTTTATAAAAGCATTTTATTAGAGCGTGCTGGTATGACGATTGCTGATCGTCGAACACAATTAGTGTTACTAGAAAGCTATAAGCTACAATTTCCAAGTTCTATGCGTGTTTTATTATCAACATGGATTGAAAATCAAACACTCATCCTCTCTTTAGCAGAAGAAAAAAATCGTTATCGTCGTTTAACCACAGAAACAGATAATAGAATAGATACCCTAAGAAAAGAGAATAATGCATTACAGCATGAACTGAATATCACACTGAAGAAGCTTGAAAGCCTTACCCAAATTGAAAGGCAGTTATCGAATAGAAAACAAAGTGGCTCTGTTGATTCGTTATCACAAAATGAAGACTTAACGGAGAGTGTGGCAACCACATCCCCTGAAACAGAAAAAACAGTTGTTGAAAAGCCAGTCGTTGAAAAACCGACTGAAAAGTCTACTTCTACACATACACAATCGATAACAGAAAAAACAAAGGGTGAGGAAAAAACACCTTCTGCAACAGCGGTTAAACCCGAACCTTCAAAACCAGAATCTGCAAAACCTGAAGTGGTTAAACCTGAGCCTGTTAAAACTGAAATAGAAAAACAGGATGCTAAACCGACTGAAGCAGGATCTAAATAAGGAGAATGTGCATGGCTGGCCATAAATCAGCAAATCTTTTACTTGTCGATGACGATCCTGGGTTATTAAAGTTACTTGGTATGCGGTTAACAAGTGAAGGTTTTCATATCTTCACCGCTGAAAGTGGGCAAGAAGCACTAAAACTTCTCTTAAAAGAAAAAATAGACCTTGTTATTAGCGATCTACGTATGGATGAAATGGATGGTATGGCATTGTTTGCTGAAATACAGCGCCAGCAACCCGGAATGCCAGTCATTATTCTAACTGCTCATGGCTCTATTCCTGATGCCGTTGCAGCAACACAACAAGGTGTATTTAGCTTTTTAACTAAACCCGTTGATCGAGATGCACTTTATAAGGCAATTGATGAAGCGCTGGAATTAGTGACCACGGTTTCAGATGAAGAGTGGTCAAAAGATATCGTGACACGTAGCCCACAAATGCTACGTTTATTAGAGCAAGCAAAGTTAGTCGCACAATCTGATGTCAGCGTACTTATTAATGGCCAAAGTGGTACAGGTAAAGAAGTTCTTGCTCAAGCTATTCATCGTGCAAGTCCTAGAGCCAAAAAGCCTTTTATAGCCATTAACTGTGGCGCCTTACCAGAACAACTTTTAGAATCTGAACTATTCGGTCATGCGAAAGGTGCCTTTACAGGAGCAGTAAGTAGTCGTGAAGGTCTATTTCAGGCAGCTGAAGGCGGTACACTGTTTTTAGATGAAATTGGCGATATGCCAATGGCATTACAAGTTAAATTATTACGTGTTTTGCAAGAGCGAAAAGTTCGCCCATTAGGAAGCAACCGTGATATTGATATTGATGTCCGTATCCTTTCTGCCACACATCGTGATTTACCTAAAGCGATGGAGCGTAATGAATTTCGTGAAGATTTGTTCTATCGTTTAAATGTGGTGAATCTACGAATTCCTACATTAAGTGAGAGAGCTGAAGATATTCCTGTGCTTGCAAATCACCTATTACGCGAATCAGCTAAACGCCATAAGCCTTTTGTCCGAAGTTTTTCCACTGATGCGATGAAATGCTTGATGACAGCAAGTTGGCCCGGAAATGTGCGTCAATTAGTTAACGTGATTGAACAATGCGTCGCTTTAACGACAGCTCCAGTTATTAGTGAAGCTTTAGTGACACAAGCCTTACAGGGTGAAAATACTGCTTTACCCACATTTGCTGAAGCAAGAGGGCATTTTGAAATGACTTATTTGAGAAAGCTACTGCAAATGACGAAAGGCAACGTGACTCAAGCGGCACGCATGGCAGGACGCAATCGAACTGAGTTTTACAAATTGTTATCCCGTCATGAGCTAGATGCGAATGATTTTAAAGAATAACCTTTTCAGATAACGAATATATTTTTAAACTAGCTTTCTTTTAATGCGAAAGATAGCGGAGAGACTAATTTTTATGAGTCGTAAATTAAAACTCGCAATGGCTCAACTCAATTGGGTTGTTGGCGATATAGAAGGTAACTGTGAACGCATGTTATCTACCGTTAAAGCGCAAGAAGAGGCCGATCTGGTCATGTTTTCTGAGCTGGCGTTATGCGGTTACTCTCCTGAAGATCTGCTATTTCGTCCTGATTTCCAGCAACGCTGTGAAACACAACTTATGCGTTTAGAACAAGCAAGTAAAAAAACAGCGATTGTTGTTGGACATCCTTGGTGGCAAAACGGCAAAATTTATAACGCACTCTCATTTTTCTATAAAGGTGAGTTACAAGCACGTTATTTCAAACAACAATTACCTAATTACGGTGTGTTTGACGAAAAACGATATTTCCAACAAGGAAATGAACGTTGTGTTGTGCCATTTAAAGGTTACCACTTAGGTTTGTTAATTTGTGAGGATATCTGGATTAATGAGCCTATCGATGCATTAAAACAAGCAGGGGCAGATCTTGTTTTATCTATTAACGCCTCGCCATATAACCGTGAAAAACCCCATGTCCGTACACAGTTAATTAAAGAGCATTGTCAAAGAACGCATCTTCCAGTGATCTATCTTAATCAAATTGGCGGTCAAGATGAGCTGGTCTTTGATGGTTGTTCTAAAGTATTTGATGAAAGAGGCACGATCACTCATCGTTTAGCTGCATTTGATGAGCAAACCGCAGTTGTAGAGCTTGATGAATTAACGATTATCCCAATGGTAGATCCTGCACCAGAACTTTCACCTTTAGCGCAAGTGTATCAAGCATTAGTGCTTGCAACGCGTGATTATGTCACTAAAAACGGTTTTAAAGGGGCAATTCTCGGATTATCTGGGGGGATTGATTCTGGATTAACGGTTGCTATTGCTGCTGATGCATTAGGAAAAGAGAGTGTTCAAGCGGTTATGATGCCTTTTCGTTATACTTCTGAAATGAGTATTCATGATGCCAAAGAACAAGCAGATTTATTAGGTATCGAATTCGATACGGTATCTATTGAACCCATGTTTGATGCCTTTATGGCACAGTTAGCACCTATGTTTAAAGATACTGCCGCTGATACTACAGAAGAAAATCTACAGGCTCGCTGTCGCGCGGTGATCTTGATGGCGATGTCAAATAAACGCCGTCGTTTAGTGCTCACCACAAGCAATAAAAGTGAATCCGCAGTGGGATACTCGACATTGTATGGTGATATGGCAGGGGGCTTTGATGTGTTAAAAGACGTCCCTAAAACATTAGTTTTTGAACTATCTAAATATCGTAATACACTTTCACCGGCTATTCCTCAACGTGTGATTGATAGACCACCATCAGCAGAGTTAGCGCCGGGGCAAACTGACCAAGATAATTTACCACCTTATGATATTCTTGATGCTATTCTTGAAGGTTATGTTGAACAGGATAAATCTGTTTCTGATTTAGTTGCCGCTGGATTTGATGAAGCAACAGTCCGTAAAGTGATAAAATTAGTCGATATTAATGAATACAAGCGACGTCAAGCCCCTGTCGGGCCACGTATTACAAGTCGTAATTTTGGTAAAGATCGCAGATACCCAATAACAAGCGGTTTTGGTCGCCACAACTGGTAATAGCAGGATAATACGATGAAAAAAATTGAAGCGATAATTAAGCCGTTTAAGTTAGATGATGTAAGAGAAGCGCTTGGTGAAGTGGGTATCACTGGAATGACCGTAACTGAAGTGAAAGGTTTTGGTCGTCAAAAAGGGCATACTGAACTTTACCGTGGTGCGGAATACATGGTCGATTTTTTACCTAAAGTAAAAATTGAAATTGTTGTTGCTGACGAAATTGTTGAAACCTGTGTAGATACAATTATGACAACAGCACAAACAGGTAAAATTGGTGACGGTAAGATTTTTGTTTTTGATGTGAATCGTGTTATTCGTATTCGTACTGGCGAGCAAGACGAAGAAGCTATTTAATTATTGTTCAAACTTAAGCTAAATAGTTACATTATTTATTTTTATTAAAGCCTGATATTTTTTAATCAAAATATCGGGCTTTTTCATTTTCTTGCGCATAATTAATTTTTTTATGTTTTACCTAAAATGCTATTTATATCTAATGCAAGTCTATTGATGATTATTAACGATTTATTTTACTATTTTTTATAAATTCTAAGGCACAAAATGTTATTCAATAACTTTTAAGTAAAGCTATTATCATCGACATTAAAAATCATTAAGGTATGGGCAAAATAATGTTTAATTATTTATTAAAGCGTCTTGCTTTATTTTTATGTGCAGCAGTGTTAATAGCTATCACTACGGGATTTATATTTCTTGATATTTTGGTTTTTGATAATGGTATTTCAGAAACGTCAGTAACTGAACTAGGCCAAGAAACTATTGTCGCAATGATTTGCTTATTCTTTTTTGTTAAAGCCTATCAAGACAGTGAACAACGGGGAGCGTTCACTCTAATTATGGGCTTTTTCTTGTGTATTTTAATTCGTGAGTTAGATGGTGTCTTTGATCAGATTGCACACGGCTCTTGGGTTTGGTTTGCTCTAACGGTGACGTTTATTAGTATTGCTATTGCGATCAGAGAAGGAAAGAGAACATTAAAAGGCTTAATTCACTTTATTACTCATCCAAGCCATGGAATGTTAGTTGCAGGCCTATTATGTATTTTGTTGTTTTCTCGTCTATTTGGTATGGGAATATTATGGTCTAAATTATTAGGTGAGGATTATAACCGCACTGTTAAAAATATGGTGGAAGAGGGATCTGAATTATTTGGTTATACACTCTGTCTAATTAGTGTTATTTGGTACGGTTTTTCTGCTAAAGATCATGTTATTCCTGCTACGATTGAAAATAAATATCAACCATAAAAATAGCATGATCTAAATAACAAAAGCGCTGATAAATATGATGCTATCAGCGCTTTTTCATTATTCTATTTTAAAGCTTTGTTTTAATGGTTTGATTATATATTGATTATAAATCTTGCATAATAACAGCATGAGGGCCAAAACATTCATAATGAAGTTTTTCACGATTAATACCTAATTCAATAAGTTGTTTTGCAACAGACTGCATAAAAGGTAATGGTCCGCAAAAATAGAAATGCATATCAGGAATGCTTATCCAATTCTCAACTTGTTTTAATGTCATTAGACCTTCAAATTGATATTCTTGATTTTGTACATCTTCAGGTCGTGGTGTGCGATACCAAACCGCTTGTTGATAATGTGGAAGTTTACTACCGACTTGATGAACTTCACTTTTAAAGGCATGAACACCTCCATGTTCAGCAGCATGTAACCAATTAACATTGGCTTGATGAGCAGAAAGTGTGTGTAACATTGATAACATGGGGGTTAAACCCACACCCGCTGAAATTAATGTAACAGGTGTTGTTGGTGATACCTCTAAATAAAAATCTCCCCCTGGTGCGGCGACTTGTAAAGTATCCCCTTCTTGAATATGGTCATGAAGAAAATTCGATAAAATACCTTTCTCTTCGCGTTTGACTGCGATGCGGTATGTTTTATTATTTGAAGATTGAGTTAATGAATATTGACGTATTTCTTGGTTTTCAAGACGTTCATCACGGATATAAAGACTTAAATATTGCCCAGCTTGATAAGGTGTAATATCAAGGCCGTCTTCAGGCGCTAATTCAAAGCTGGTAATAACATCACTTTGTTTTACTTTATGGGTGACTTTAAAAGCTCGTAATCCTCTCCAACCACCGCTTGTTTGTTCTTTTTGTTGATAAATTTGTTCTTCACGATTAATAAAGACATCTGCTAACACTTGATAAGCGGCGCCCCAAGCGTCTAACACTTCTTGACCAGGATTAAACATTTCATCAATTGTAGCCAATAAATTCTCACCTACGATGGGATAATGCTCAGGAAGAATATTTAAACTGACGTGTTTTTGTGCGATTTTTTCAACTGCCGGTAAAATTGTAGGTAAATTTTCAATATTAATTGCATAAGCGCATATCGCATTAAATAAGGCTTCACGTTGAGCGCCACTACTTTGGTGACTCATGGTGAAGATATCTTTTAATTCAGGATGACGAGAGAACATTCGATCATAAAAATGTGCGGTTAATGCAGGGCCTGTTTTAGCAATAAGAGGAATTGTTGATTTAATTGTCGCGATAGTTTGTGCATCTAACATAATTGCTCCTGAAAAATTTTCAGTTTATTGTGAATTTTTATAAATTGCATTTTACATGCAACTTATCGCTTTTTGATTATTTTGTAAATAACTGTTTTTATTTTTTAACAAAAAATCTCAAATCTTAGAGAATGATGCGGGGTGTTTGCATAATAAGGCGAGATGTGCCTCAAAAAGAGGAATAAGCACAGGATAAAATGAGGTTGTTAAAAAGTAATAAGATGCTGTTATAATTGAATGGCAAACGATTGCGTATTTTTTCATTAGGGGCTATCTCAATGAAGAAAAAGAGTTTACACTGTATGCCATTCTTTCTCCCGTATGGGAGTTTGTCTTTAGTGAAGTTAGCTGAGTCAGGAGATCTGAATGTTAAAACGTGAAATGAATATTGCTGATTACGATCCAGAATTATGGAATGCAATGGAAGGTGAAGTGACTCGTCAAGAAGAGCACATCGAACTTATTGCTTCTGAAAACTATACCAGTCCTCGTGTTATGCAGGCGCAAGGATCTCAGCTGACAAATAAATATGCTGAAGGCTATCCGGGTAAACGTTACTACGGTGGTTGTGAGTATGTGGATGTTGTAGAGCAACTGGCAATTGATCGTGCAAAAGCATTATTTGGTGCTGACTATGCTAACGTACAGCCTCACTCAGGTTCACAAGCGAATGCGGCTGTTTATATGGCATTGTTAAAACCGGGTGATACTGTTTTAGGTATGAACTTAGCACAAGGCGGTCACTTGACTCATGGTTCACCAGTTAACTTCTCTGGTAAACTATATAATATCGTACCTTATGGTATTGATGAATCAGGTAAAATTGATTACGAAGATATCGCTGTTCAAGCTAAAAAACATCAACCAAAAATGATTATTGGTGGTTTCTCTGCCTATTCTGGTTTGGTTGATTGGGCAAAAATGCGTGAAATTGCAGATAGCATTGGTGCCTACCTGTTTGTTGATATGGCGCACGTTGCGGGTATGATTGCTGCGGGTGTTTATCCTAACCCAGTTCCTCATGCACATGTTGTTACAACAACAACGCATAAAACATTAGCTGGCCCACGTGGTGGCCTTATCCTTGCTAAAGGCGGAGATGAAGAGTTCTACAAAAAACTGAACTCAGCAGTGTTCCCTGGCTCTCAAGGTGGCCCTTTAATGCACGTTATCGCGGGTAAAGCGGTTGCATTAAAAGAAGCAATGGAACCTGAATTTAAAGTTTATCAGCAACAAGTTGCTAAAAACGCGAAAGCAATGGTAGACGTTTTCTTAGAACGCGGTTATAAAGTAGTGTCTGGCGGAACTGAAAACCACCTGTTTTTATTAGACTTAGTTGATAAAGATATTACAGGTAAAGATGCAGATGCAGCGCTCGGTCGTGCAAATATCACTGTTAACAAAAACAGTGTACCAAATGATCCTCGTAGCCCATTTGTCACTTCTGGTGTTCGTATCGGTTCTCCAGCAATTACACGTCGTGGTTTTAAAGAAGCGGAAGCTCGTGAATTAGCCGGTTGGATGTGTGATGTCCTTGATAATATCAATGATGAAGCGAACATTGAGAAAGTGAAACAAAAAGTCTTGGATATCTGCGCTAAATTTCCAGTTTACGCATAAGTTTGTAACGATATAATAAAACCCGTTGTACAAGCCCGCTTCGAGAACTTGTTCTTGGCGGGTTTTTTTGCATCTTAAAAATGGGGGATTGGATGGTTATTCCATCAACACTGTGGCTTGCCTTAGATTATTTTACGTATTTTTTCTCATACGGTATCTTTTTACCTTTTTGGTCAATATGGCTAAAAGGAGAGGGTGTCGATCCTGCAATGATAGGTCTGTTATTAGGTGTAGGTTTAACTGCACGTTTTGTCGGTAGCCTCATCTTAACGCCTGCAGTAAAAGATCCATCAAAACTTATCACTGCATTACGACTATTCGCCTTTCTCTCATTACTCTTTACTGTTGCATTTATGATGGGCAGCCATTGGGCATGGTTATTCTTTGTGATGACTGGATTTAACGTATTCTTTTCACCTATGGTGCCTTTAGGGGATTCCTTGGCTGGAACTTGGCAAAAACAGTTCCCTTTTGATTATGGAAAAATCCGTGTTTGGGGCTCTATTGCTTTTATTATTAGTTCATCATTGTTGGGGATTTTAATTGATGCTTTTGGGCATCCCATCATTCTTTATGGGTTGATTGCCAGTACCCTCGCATTATTTCTTACATCGATGCTTCGTCCTAAAGTCATGCCTCAAGGAAAGGTCAAAAAAGCAAAACAGAGTAACGTGTCTTTTATGAAACTCATTTCTGATGGGCCTGTTTGGCGCTTTTTGTTATGTGTTTCTCTACTACAAGGTGCACATGCAGCCTATTATGGTTTTAGCGCGCTTTATTGGGAAAAGGCTGGGTACGACACAGCAACAATTGGCTATCTTTGGTCATTAGGTGTGGTTTCTGAAGTTATCGTTTTTATGCTCAGTCACCGTTTATTCCGCCGGTGGAGTGCAAGAGATCTACTGCTACTTTCTGCTTTTGCAGGGCTTTTACGTTGGGGATTAATGGGAAGTTTTACCGCATTACCTGCACTTATTGTCGTTCAAATCTTACATAGTGGTACGTTCACAGTATGTCATTTAGCTGCAATGCGTTTTATTAGCGCCCGCCAAGAACACGAAATTATCCGTTTGCAAGCAGTGTATTCCGCTTTAGCAATGGGAGGAAGTATAGCCATTATGACAATTATATCGGGCTGGCTATATGAAAAACTCCCAAATCAAGAATCGTTGATCTTTTGGTTAATGGCAGCATTAACGATCCCAGCGATGTTTATCAGACCTAAAGTACAACCTCAAAATACCTAATTCTTTTATTTCATAAAAATTAAGATCTGTAATGTTCCTGATATTGCAGATCTTTTTTTTCTCCTTTTAAAAGCGCATTTTTTGATCAAAAGAATAATTGACCATTTTAAATATTAGGCTTAAATTTAATTCATTCAAATGAATGAATATAGAGAGAATATTATTATGAACAATAAATCGGTGATCCCAGCAAGTTTTTCTTTACAGGAAAGAGACAGACGCTGGCAATTAGCTAGAGATCTTATGAAAGATAATCAGTTAGATACATTGATTATCTATGGTGATAGAGAATCCGCTGCACCTGCACCATTTTGTATTGATCACTATTTTACAAATGATCGACTAGGCTCAGTTGTTATTTTTCATGAAGATAAAAAACCCTTAATTGTCACTTTTGCACCAATGATGATCGCTGATCATATGCAGGCAAAATTACGCGGTGATTTGCAATGGATAGATGAAGATAGTCTTGTTGTAGGAAAAACAGGGCGTAATATTGCTCAATTTCTGAAAGAAATGGGTGTACAGCAAAATGCACATATTGGTGTTATTGGTTTAGAGCCTTATCCTCCATTCTATTTTGATGGTGCAATGCCGTTTAATACTCTAAACGGTATTAAAGATGCATTCCCTCATGCGAAATTTAGCTGTGTGTATCGTGATTTCTTTAAGCGCGCATCGGTTAAAAGTGAAGAAGAACTGACACATGTAAGATATGCTGCCGCTATTGGTGAAGCAATGAGTGAAGCAATGCGAGTCACCACCAGACCTGGAGCGACAGAAGCCGATCTTGCAGCCGCTATTACTGCAACTTGCTTATCAAGAGGTGGATTTACGGCTGAAATTCTAATGGGATCAGGTTCTGAATATATCGGTTGGGGGCCTCCAGCTTGGCAATATCGTTCACAAGCACCTCGTGAAATTCAAATCGGTGATATTGTGTTATCAGAAATTTTTGCTTTATATGGAATGTATGAAACACAACATCAGGCTGCTGTTGCCGTAGGTAAAATTCACGAAAACTTAGAAAAAGCCGCTTTGGTTGCTCGTGAATGTTATGAAATAGGTGTTGAACATTTAAAGGCGGGGATTACTTTTGGTGAAGTGGTTGATTTAATGGAAAAACCATTATTAAAATCAGGAGGATGGCATGTGCATCCACTTATCCATAGTATCAATCCATACGGACCTATTGGGTTTGGTACTGCTCCAGGTATAGAATCATTGCCATTAGCGAGTCGTTATAAAAAAATTGAACGATTACCAAATCCGGGACGAGAGCTTGTATTGCAAGAAGGCATGACGTTTGCGTTTGAGCCTAACTGTGGCTTCGGTCATCACTTATGTAATTTAGGAGGTACGGTTGTTGTTGGTAAAAGTAAAGGGATTGAGTTAAATTCAAACTCAACACAATTAATGCGTGCTGATCTATAAGCCAAATATAAAATAGTTAACAAATAATGAAAAACACCAGTAAAACCGCGATAAGTACAGAACAGACTCAAGAAAAGTTAATACAAGAAGGGATTAAACTTTTTGCGCTACATGGAATTAGCGGGTTGAGAACGCGACAACTTGCGCAGGATGCTGGTGTTAATCAGTCAGCAATTCCTTATCATTTTGGTGGGAAACTTGGCGTGTATACTGCTGTTATTCAATATATTGCGACAGAATTAGCCTCAGAAATTCATTTTGACCAATTTGATAATAAACTTCAGCGTATATTAAAAGAAGATAAACTTAATTATGAATTATTTGCTGAGTTAATTCCTTTATTGATGACGGGATTAACGCGAGCGTTATTAGCACCAGAGCGCCATTATTATAGCCAATTGATTTTACGGGAACAGTTAGAACCGACTGAAAATTATGAATTAATATATCATAATCTCATAGAACCTTTTCATATAAGACTTTCCCATCTTATTGAATTAATAGATAAAGATTGCGATAAATTAACCACTACTATTCGTGCTCATGCGATGATTGGGCAAATACTGGGATTTGTGATAGCCCGAAAAGCATTTTTATTACGTATTGATAAGCAAGAAATAACATCACAATTACTGGACAAGATAGCGCTAGAAATCAGCAAATTATCAGTAAATGCATTATTAATATAATAAGAAATGGATAGGTGAGAAAAAAGGCCATTACATTTTTCAGTGATGGCCTTTTTCGTTATATTTTTATCGTTATTTGTACTGACAAATTAACGTTTTAACGCATCTGTGAGTTCGCTACGAATTTCAGCTAATAATGCTCTAACGACACGAGGGTTACCAGCAACAATGTTACCTGTTTGGAGATAGCCATGATTACCAGTAAAGTCAGAAACGATAGCACCTGCTTCACGAGCAATTAACTCACCACCTAAGAAATCCCAAGGTTTTAAGCCAATTTCAAAGAAGCCATCAACACGACCAGCGGCAACATAAGCTAAATCTAATGCAGCTGAACCTGTACGACGGAAATCAGCACAAGGAACAAACAGTTTACCTAACATGTTCATATAAGCGGCTGAATGTTGTTTGCTTTTGAATGGGAAACCAGTTGCAAGAACAGCACCATCTAAATCACGGGCATTAGAGCCACGCAGACGATAACCATTTAATTGAGCGCCTTGACCACGAACGGCTGAGAATAATTCGTTACGCATAGGATCATAAACAACAGCCACTTCAGTACGGCCTTTAATGCGTACAGCAATAGAAACAGAGAAGTGTGGAAGACGTTTAATGAAGTTAGTCGTGCCATCAAGTGGATCAATAACCCATTGTATGTCGTGATCTTCACCGAGTAACTCGCCACTTTCTTCCGTAATAATGGTGTGTTTTGGATAAGACTTACGGATGATTTCAATGATTGCTTGTTCTGCGTCACGGTCAACGTTAGTGACAAAATCATTGGTACCTTTCTGATTAGTTTCTACAGATTCAGGATTTTCGTAATTTTTGGCGATTAAATTACCAGCCTTACGTGCGGCACGTATGGCAATATTCAGCATCGGATGCATGGTTATCTTCCACAAGATGTTAAAGAACGGGGATAAAAAACGTGCGAGAGTATAACAGGCATTCGTGTTTCTGGCTACATTTGTGATAAAATAGATGGATCACAAAGCAATTAACAAGAAATCAATGTTAGAAAATATTCGCATCATCCTTGTAGAGACCTCACATACAGGCAATATGGGCTCTACAGCTCGAGCTATGAAAACCATGGGATTGACCAACCTTTATTTTGTTAATCCGAAAGAAAAACCAGATTCACACTCTATTGCCCTATCAGCAGGTGCAAGTGATGTTATTGGCAATGCACATATTGTTAATAGCATCGATGAAGCGATTGAAGGTTGTGGTTTAGTGATTGGAACAAGTGCTCGTAGTCGCACGCTTTCTTGGCCCATGCTTGCTCCCCGTGAATGTGGTGAGCGTTGTGTTATGGAAGCTAAAAATAAGCCAGTTGCGGTTATTTTTGGTCGTGAACGCACAGGTTTAACCAATGAAGAATTACAAAAATGTGACTTTCATCTATATGTTCCGACTAATCCAGAATATGGTTCTTTAAATTTAGCGATGGCAGTTCAGCTTGTTTGTTATGAAATTCGTATGGCAGCACTTGCCCAAGAAGAAAAACAAGAGGAAAATAACCCATCAGAGATTGATTATCCACCAGCAGATGATATTGAACGTTTTTATGTTCACTTAGAGCAGGTGCTTAACGAGTCTGGCTTTATTCGCCCTAAACATCCAGGACAGGTCATGAGCCGTTTACGTCGTCTATTTACGCGTGCACGCCCAGAAACACAAGAGCTTCATATCTTACGTGGTATTCTAACGTCAGTTGAAAAATGGGCTAAAAAATAGAGGGCAAAGTTGATTAACTTAAGTCAATTTTGGGCTGAGTATAATACTTGACTAAAACACTCGGATAAATAGTTGACTAAATTACTCGGGAATGACACAATTTGATTATTGTTCACCACGGAGTATTTGTTATGAGACTGACATCAAAAGGGCGTTACGCAGTTACTGCAATGCTTGATGTTGCATTGCATTCACAGCAAGGCCCTGTTCCCCTCGCCGATATTTCAGAGCGTCAAGGGATTTCCCTTTCTTATCTTGAGCAGCTTTTCTCGCGTTTGCGTAAAAATGAATTAGTTGCAAGTGTTCGTGGTCCTGGCGGCGGCTATTTATTAGGCCGTGATGCTGGGCAAATTTTTGTTGCTCAAGTTATTTCTGCGGTTGATGAATCTGTCGATGCTACCCGCTGTCAGGGTAATAAAGAAGGTTGTCAAGGTGGCGATCGTTGCCTGACTCATACTTTGTGGCGTGATTTAAGTGATCGTATAACCAGTTTCCTAAGCAGTATCAGCCTTGAAGAGTTAGTGAATAACGAAGAGGTTATGGATGTCGCCGATCGTCAAGACAATGAAAAACGCCATGCTATCAATGGTCGTTTACAAGAAACCATTGTTAATATGCGAGTTTAACGGCGATCTCTAGGTAGGCAAAAACAAAATTATTAAAGAAGATCCGTCGTCTTTGGAGTTAGTGAGCAATGAAATTACCCATTTATCTAGATTATTCAGCAACCACTCCTGTTGATCCACGAGTTGCTGAAAAAATGATGCAATGCCTAACTATTGATGGCATTTTTGGTAACCCAGCCTCTCGTTCACACCGTTTTGGTTGGCAAGCAGAAGAAGCTATTGATATCGCACGTAATCAGATTGCTGATTTAATCGGTGCTGATCCTCGTGAAATTGTATTCACATCAGGTGCAACTGAAGCTGATAACCTCGCATTAAAAGGTGTTGCTAACTTTTACCAGAAAAAAGGTAAGCACATCATCACTTCAAAAACCGAACATAAAGCGATTTTAGATACTTGTCGCCAACTTGAGCGTGAAGGTTTTGAAGTCACTTATTTAGCACCAAAAAGTGATGGTCTGATTGACCTGAAAGAACTTGAAGAAGCAATGCGTGAAGACACTATTTTAGTTTCTATCATGCATGTAAATAACGAAATTGGTGTTGTACAAGACATTGCTGCTATCGGTGAACTATGCCGTAGCAAAGGGATTATTTACCACGTAGATGCAACGCAAAGCGTTGGTAAATTACCTATTGATCTCTCTAAGTTAAAAGTTGATTTACTTTCTCTTTCTGCGCATAAAGTATACGGTCCTATGGGCATCGGTGCGCTTTATGTTCGCCGTAAACCACGCATTCGTTTAGAAGCACAAATGCATGGCGGTGGACATGAACGTGGTATGCGTTCAGGTACATTAGCCGTTCACCAAATTGTAGGTATGGGCGAAGCTTACCGTATTTTGAAAGAAGAAATGGCTGATGAAACTAAACGCTTAAACGAATTACGTTTACGTTTATGGAATGGCATTAAAGATATTGAAGAAGTTTATATCAACGGTTCTTTAGAACACACTGCGCCAAATATTCTTAATGTAAGTTTCAACTATGTTGAAGGTGAATCATTAATGATGGCACTGAAAGATCTTGCTGTTTCTTCAGGTTCTGCCTGTACTTCAGCAAGTTTAGAACCTTCTTATGTACTGCGTGCTTTAGGTTTAACTGATGAACTTGCACACAGTTCTATTCGCTTCTCTCTGGGTCGTTTCACAACAGAAGAAGAAATAGATTATGCAATTAAACAAATCCACAGTGCTATTGGTCGCCTACGTGATCTTTCGCCTCTTTGGGATATGCATAAACAAGGTGTTGATATCAACAGTATCGAATGGTCTCACCATTAATCAGACGTTTTCAGGAGTTAAATCATGGCTTATAGCGATAAAGTAATTGATCATTATGAAAACCCTCGTAACGTGGGCTCATTTGATAACAATGACCCTTCTGTAGGAAGTGGTATGGTAGGCGCACCTGCTTGTGGTGACGTCATGAAACTGCAAATCAAAGTTGATGATAACGGCGTAATTGAAGATGCGCGTTTTAAAACTTATGGTTGTGGTTCAGCGATTGCATCAAGTTCACTGGTTACAGAATGGATGAAAGGCAAAACATTAGATGAAGCCGAATCCATCAAGAACACTGCAATTGCAGAAGAATTAGAACTACCACCAGTGAAAATCCACTGTTCAATTCTTGCAGAAGATGCAATAAAAGCAGCGATTGCAGACTATAAAAGCAAACGCCAAGGCAAGTAATTGTCTTTTATAATAAAAAAATAAAATATTGGCGGATGCTGAAACTTTTTTTCAGTATCCGCTTTCGTTCTTTATGAGTGAGGTGTGCCATGTCAATTTCCCTTACAGAATCCGCCGCTAATCGTGTTCGCTCTTTCCTGTCTAATCGCGGTAAAGGTGAAGGTTTGCGTTTAGGCGTAAGAACATCCGGTTGTTCTGGAATGGCTTATGTTCTTGAATTTGCTGATGTCATCAATGACGAAGATACTGTTTTTGAAGACAAAGGTGTGAAAGTTATCATTGATGGTAAAAGCATGGTCTATTTAGATGGAACTGAGCTTGATTTCGTCAAAGAAGGATTAAACGAAGGCTTCAAATTTAACAACCCCAATGTATCCAATGAGTGTGGTTGTGGTGAAAGCTTCACCGTGTAATTTGTGTTAAAACACGGTATTAACGTTAATTAATCCAAGAGTAGATGTATGGACTATTTCACACTATTAGGCATGCCTAATCGTTTTGATATTGATAAACAGCAGCTTGCTACACGTTATCAAGATATGCAACGTCAGTATCACCCAGATCGCTTTGCTGGTAAATCTGATAAAGAACAGGTTCAAGCTATCTCGTTTGCCTCGACTATCAATCAGGCTTATCAAACCTTAAAAAATCCACTCTCTAGAGCTGAATACATGCTCTCATTACACGGTATCGACATTGCCAATGAGCAACAAACAATGCACGATACTGCATTTTTAATGGAGCAACTCTCATTACGTGAAGAGCTAGATAACATTGAGCACAGTGCTGATGCCGAAAGTTTGTTAGCTGATTTTTCTGCGCGTTTAGAGAAAATGTACACTTTACGCCATGATGAAATGGTTAAAATGCTAGATAACCAAACTTGGGATATTGCTGCGGATAATGTGAGAAAATTACGTTTTCTTGCAAAATTAAAAGAGCAAGTAGAGCAACTTGAAGAACGCTTGTTTGATGGTTTTTAAGGGAAATTGTTATGTCATTATTACAAATTAGTGAGCCAGGTCAAACACCTGCACCGCATCAGCGTAGACTTGCTGCAGGTATTGATTTAGGAACGACACACTCATTAGTTGCCACTGTACGTAGTGGGCAAGCCGAAGCGCTTTCAGACAACGAAGGTCGCTATTTATTGCCATCTGTTGTGCAGTATCAAGTTGATAATATCAACGTTGGTTGGAATGCTAAAAAAGAAGCAGAAAAAGATCCTGCTAACACGATAAGTTCAATTAAAAGAATGGTGGGTCGCTCACTAAGTGATGTGACAAGCCGTTATCCAAATCTTCCTTATCACTTTCATGAAAATGACAATGGTTTACCGTTAATTAAAACAGCAGCGGGTATTGTCGATCCTATTCAAGTCTCTTCTGACATCTTAAAAACATTGGCAGAACGTGCAACGCAATCATTAGGTGGTGAACTTGATGGTGTTGTGGTTACTGTTCCAGCTTATTTTGACGATGCTCAACGCCAAGGTACAAAAGAAGCGGCTCGCCGTGCAGGGTTGCATGTTTTACGTTTATTAAACGAACCAACAGCCGCTGCTATTGCTTATGGTTTAGATTCAGGAAAAGAAGGCACCATTGTTGTTTATGACTTAGGCGGTGGTACCTTTGATATTTCTGTTTTACGTTTAACCAAGGGTGTTTTTGAAGTCTTGGCAACTGGCGGTGATACCGCTTTAGGTGGCGATGATTTTGATATGATGTTGGCGGATTGGATAAGAGAGCGCGCAGGTTTTGGCCATCAAAAAGATGCGATATTACAACGCCAACTGCTGGATGTAGCATCAGAAACTAAAATTGCATTAAGTGATAATGATGTTGCTGATATCAATATTAATGGTTGGAAAGGTGAAATTACTCGTGCTGAGTTTGAATCATTAATTCAATCATTGGTGAAGCGTACATTGTTGTCTGTCCGTCGTGCTTTAAAAGATGCAGATATTGACGTTGATGAAGTTTTAGAAGTGGTTATGGTTGGGGGTTCAACACGAGTTCCATTAGTTCGTCAAATGGTTGGCGACTATTTTAAACGTGAACCACTAACCTCTATTGATCCTGACAAAGTTGTCGCTATTGGCGCTTCAATTCAGGCTGATATTTTAGTGGGTAATAAACCTGATAGTGAAATGCTATTGCTAGATGTTATTCCACTTTCTCTTGGTCTTGAAACGATGGGTGGATTAGTTGAGAAAGTGATCCCTCGTAATACCACGATCCCCGTTGCGAGAGCGCAAGAATTTACGACATTTAAAGATGGTCAAACGGCAATGAGCGTTCATGTTGTTCAAGGTGAGCGTGAATTGGTCAGTGATTGTCGTTCTCTAGCTCGTTTTACATTACGTGGTATTCCGCCGATGGCTGCAGGTGGTGCTCATATTCGTGTGACATTCCAAGTTGATGCTGATGGTTTACTTAGTGTCAGTGCGATGGAAAAATCAACGGGTGTTGAAGCTTCAGTACAAGTCAAACCCTCTTATGGTCTTAGTGATACTGAAATCGCTAAGATGATCCAATCTTCGATGGAAAATGCCCAAGAAGATTTACAAGCTCGTCGCCTAGCCGAGCAAAAAGTCGAAGCAGCACGTGTGTTAGAAAGTTTAACCGCGGCATTAGAAGAAGATGCTCATCTGCTAAATGAAGATGAGAAAACCGCTATCGACAAAGTTGTAGATACCTTAATAGAGAGCGTTGAAGGAACAGATCCTGTTGCCATTGAAAACGCGATTAAACTACTGGATAAGCAAACTCAGGATTTTGCAGCGCGTCGAATGGATTCATCTATTCGTCAAGCGTTGGCAGGTCATTCTGTGGACGAGATATAACTATGCCTAAAATTGTATTTTTACCCCATAGCACACTGTGCCCTGAAGGTGCTGTTGTTGACGCAACAGAAGGTGAGTCTATTCTAGATGTTGCATTACGCAATGGTATTGAGATTGAACATGCTTGTGAAATGTCTTGTGCATGTACAACTTGTCACTGTGTAGTGCGTGAAGGTTTTGATTCACTGGAAGAGAGCTCTGAGCTTGAAGACGACATGTTAGATAAAGCATGGGGTTTAGAGCCTGAAAGTCGCTTAAGTTGCCAAGCTAAAGTGACTGACGAAGATTTAGTCGTTGAGATCCCTAAATATTCGATTAACCATGCAAGAGAGCACTAATTTTAGGAGCCAAGTATGAAATGGAGTGATACTCGTGAAATAGGGGAAGCGTTATTTGATCTTTACCCTGACACTGATCCTAAAACTGTGCGCTTTACAGATATGCATCAATGGATCTGTAATTTAGACGGTTTTGATGATGATCCACAAAAATCTAATGAAAAAATTCTTGAAGCCATTTTGCTTGTTTGGCTTGATGAATTTGAATAATTGATTGCATTATAAATTGAAAAGACTGGCTAATTGCTGGTCTTTTTGCATTATGGCGTCTGCATTGAATAGATTAATTACGTTATAAATAACTCTAAAGAGTGATGCCTTGGGTTTTTGTTATGAGAGATATTCCGAAGAAGACAATGCAAGAGCCTAATATAAATTGATGATGATAGTGGTCTCTGGATTTTTGCAGTAAATTGATCACGCTAAAAGGTAAATATCTGGTAGTCTGAATAGGTTAACTGTCACCAGTAATAATAAGTGAGATAATAAATGAATAAACAAATTATGCCTATCATGCTGTCTAATGAACCTGCAGCAGCATGTTGGGGTGATAAAGCACTAATTAGCACTAGCGAAACAGGCATGACAATCCATCTAACGGAAGAAAACCGTTTAGGCGCTATTCAGCGTGGTGGACGTAAAGTTGATAGCCAAGGTATTCGTAATGTTGCTCTTGTTGGTGAAGGCTGGGATATAGAGCGTAGCTGGGCTTTTTGGTTAGGTTTTAGAGCACCTAAAGGCGCTCGTTCTATCGAATGGCCACAATTAAGCGAAGCGGATAAACACGAATTAGAATCACGTATTCGTATCGTTGATTGGGTTAGAGACACAATTAATACGCCAGCTGAAGAATTAGGCCCAGAGCAACTGGCACAGCGTACTGTTGATCTTTTCTGTGGTCTTGGCAAAGAAGACATCAGCTATAAGATCACTAAAGGCGCTGATCTGCGCGATCAAAACTATGCCGGAATTTATACTGTAGGTCGTGGTTCTTCTCGTGATCCTGTCTATTTAGCATTAGATTTTAATCCGACTCAAGATAGCAACGCTCCTGTATTTGCATGTCTAGTAGGTAAAGGTATCACCTTCGATTCAGGCGGTTATAGCATCAAACCTTCATCATCTATGAATTCAATGAAAGCAGACATGGGTGGTGCAGCAACGTTGGCGGGTGCTTTAGCATTAGCAATTACTCGTGGTTTAAATAAACGTGTAAAACTACTGCTATGTATCGCAGATAACATGGTTAGCGGTAATGCCTTTAAGCTGGGTGATATCATTCGTTACCGTAATGGTAAATCAGTCGAAATCATGAATACAGATGCGGAAGGCCGTTTAGTGTTAGCTGATGGCTTAATTGATGCAAGTAATATTGCTCCAGAACTGATCATTGATGCTGCAACATTAACAGGCGCAGCTAAAGTTGCTGTAGGTAATGACTATCATTCAGTATTAAGTTTCGATGATAAATTAGCGGCTGAATTACTGACAAGTGCTGAACAAGAAAATGAGTTGTTCTGGCGTTTACCATTAGCTGATTTCCACCGTAGCCAATTGCCTTCAAGCTTTGCTGATCTGAATAATATTGCAGCGCCTTCGCATACTGCGGGAGCAAGTACAGCCGCGGCTTTCTTATCGCATTTTGTCACTAACTATAAAAAAGGTTGGGTACATATTGACTGTTCAGCAACTTACAGAAAATCGTCTGTAGAACAATGGGCTGCCGGTGCGACAGGTTATGGCGTGCGTTCTATCGCAAATCTGTTATTAGCAAAAGCAAAATAATAAACGTTATTGGATTTGGAGTTTGTAATGGGTGTATCTGAACAATTTGAGACACAAGAAATTGTTTCTGTTGAAGGTTCTTCGTTGAAGTTAAGTGTTTTAGAACCACAACCTGAAAAATTAACAACCGCACTTAGCGAATTTTTTGGTGAACATAAACCAATCCGCCGTGCCTTTATTGTTAATGCTCAGGAGCAAGATAATGAAGAGGAATTTTATCTTATTGGTTTAGAGATAACTGGCGAAGAAGATGTGATTGCGCAGATACTCCCACAAGCGGCTGAATCAGCTTTTGAATATTTAGAAGAAGGGCAATCCTTAGATTTTTGTTTTGTGAATAAAGAGGAAAAAGGTGTGAGCCATTTTATGATCCATCACGTATCACCTTTTTATCAACGCAAACTTGGGGGATTTTTAAGAAAAGGCATCCCGATAGTGAATTTGGATAGTTAATTTTGCCCTTTAAATTTAGGCGATATCTCATCAGATATCGCTTTTTTTTATCCTATAATAGAAAATTGACTAATTTAGCAAATTGTTTGCATTTTTATGTAAGGTGTTGTTTTAGCAGATCTTTATTTTTAATGTAAAAATAGGGCGACCTTTGCCTGTAAAGAACTTCATTATTTTCGATAAAATATAGTCAATATTGTTATTTTTTATCTTATTAGAACAAAGAAAAATCTATATTATCTCTGCCCGGCCTGCATAAAACATCGCATTATTCAGGGGTTGAATTTAAAGGAAATGGATATGAATCAAAACCAATTTAGACAATATACAGAAAAGAGAGGCTATCGTTGGTGCTCACTTGCTGTGGTATTGGCGTCTGCGTTGGCACTGAGTGGGTGTGATGACAAAGCTGATGAAAGCTCGTCATCAACAGACAAAGCGCAAAACGTACAAACAACTGAGCAAAAAAATACAGCTCAAAATGCACCAGATACTGCCACTCAAACTAGCGAAAAATCAGCAGTTACAACAAAAACGAATAATGAAACTGCATTAAAAAGCAAAGAAGTTCGTGATGAGTTGGCTATGCGTTTTGCAGGAAAAGATGTCACTGTATTAGATGCATCAGAACTGCAACGTGATGGTGCAAGTACTATGGTGGTGACTTTCTCTGTACCACTTGATCCAGACCAAAAGTTTGATAACGTTATTCATCTTGTTGATACCAAAAAAGGAAAACTGGAAGGTGCGTGGGAGTTATCAGACAACTTGATGGAGTTGCGTTTTCGTCATTTACCACCATCAACAGAATTGAATTTGACCATTGATGAAAAAATCAAAGGTATTAATGAGCGTACATTAACAACGCCTTTTAGCCAGAAATTAACCACAGAAGAAATTTTCCCTTCAGTTGGATTTACCAGTAAAGGATCGTTATTACCATTTGATGCTGCTGAAGGCTTACCTATTATTGCCTTAAATGTAGATCAAGTGGATGTTAACTTTTTCCGTGTAAAGGACGAGCAATTGGCTCAATTCTTAACGCAATGGGAAAGTCGTTCCAACATTAACTATTGGGAATCTGATGAATTTTTATCTCAAGCAGATTTGGTTTATACCGGTCGTTTTGAGTTAAATACAGAAAAAAATACCCGTGAAAACGTATTATTACCGTTAAAATCAATAGATGCCCTGAAAAAAGAAGGCGCCTATATTGCTGTAATGCAACAAGCCGGTAAATACTCTTATACGGTGCCGGCTACGGTATTCACTTTTAGTGATATCGGATTGTCGATGCACAGCTACCTTGATTCGTTAGATGTTTTCACCCAATCACTTAAAAATGGTTCTGCGTTAAATAAAGTAGAAATCCGCTTATTAGATGAAAAAGGTGGTTTAATCTCCAAGGCGCAAACAGATAGTCAAGGACATGCCACACTTGAGAAAAGTGATAAAGCGCGTTTATTAATGGCTATTCGTGATGGTCAAACTAGTATGATTGATTTGCGTAAACCTGCGCTTGATCTTTCTGAGTTTGATATCGGTGGCCCTCAAGGTTATAACAAACAGTTTTTTGCTTTTGGCCCTCGTGATCTTTATCGTCCTGGTGAAACTTTAATTGTTAATGCATTACTGCGTGATGGCGACGGTAATCCAATTAAAGAGCAGCCCGTTAAAGTGGATTTACTCAAAACAGATGGCCAAGTGTCACGTAGTTTTGTATGGCAACCTGAAAATGGACTTTACCAGTTAAAATTAGCTATTCCTGCTGATGAAAATACTGGTACACGTACCTTACGTTTTGATGTAGGCGATGGTACTCCTCGGTTCTATGAATTTCAGGTCGAAGACTTTATGCCAGAACGTATGGCATTAGTTATTACGGGTAAAAAAGGCATTTTACTTAGTGGCAATGATGCTTATTTTGATCTTGAAGGGCGTTATCTTTATGGCGCGCCAGCGGCTGATAATCGCTTACAAGGGCAGGTATTCTTAAAAGCCTCTCGTGAAGCGGTCAGTAAATTACCAGGTTATGAATTTGGTACCGTAAAAGATGAAAACTTCAGTCGCTTATTGGATGAGTTTGAACTTAATTTAGACTCTGACGGACAAGGTGAATTAAGTGTTGATAGTGATCGTTATGCTGAACTGAAATCACCAATTAATATTATTTTACAAGCAAGCTTGCTCGAAGCGGGTGGCCGTCCGGTTACTCGCCGTTATCAACAAGCTGTTTGGCCAGCCACTCATCTTGCTGGTATTCGTCCAGTCTTCCCTAAAAAAGAAGTTTATGACTACCGGACAGACAAATATAAATCAGGTTACAGCGTTGATGAAAACTCAATGGCTGAATTTGAAATTGTCTATACAGACCAAGACGGTAAAAAGCTACCTGCTAACGATCTCAAAGTGAAGTTTATCTATGAACGTCATGATTATTACTGGCGTTGGTCTAGTTCGAATGGCTGGGAATCTGGCTATAACGAAAAAGATCTGCAAATGGATGAGCAAACAATCAAGATTGCGAAAGATGGCACAGCAAAAGTGGCCTTCCCGGTTGAATGGGGTTCATATCGTATTGAAGTGGTCGATCCTAAAACAGAATTAGTTAGTAGTTTACGGTTCTGGGCGGGTTATTCTTGGATGGATAACACTGGTGGAACAGGTGCAGTAAGACCTGACCAAGTTAAACTTAAACTGGATAAAGACGGTTATTTACCGGGCGAGAAAGTGAAGTTAAATATTGTTGCTCCTCATCCGGGTAAAGGCTATGTCTTATTAGAATCAAGTAATGGGCCTTTATGGTGGCAAGAAATTGATGTGCCAGAAAAAGGACTCAATGTTGAAGTGCCGATTAATAAAGAGTGGGCAAGACACGATCTCTATCTGACATCTGTTGTTGTAAGACCTGGTGATACCTCAAAACAAGCGACTGTAAAACGTGCTGTTGGTATTTTACATTTACCATTACAGGATAAAAATCGCCGTATTGATATTTCACTTGATGCACCTGAAAAAATTCGTCCAAATCAAGATTTAAAAATCCGCATTAAAGCGAATCCAGTTGCAGGTCAGCCATTACCTGAAAATATTAATGTATTGGTTTCTGCGGTAGATACGGGCGTATTAAATATTACAGAGTATAAAACGCCAGATCCTTACGATGCTTTCTTTGGTCGTAAACGTTACAGCATCGATCAATATGATGTTTATGGACAATTAATTGAAGGGCAGGGTCGTTTAGCGAACTTACGCTTTGGTGGTGATGGTGGTGAAGCTGCCGCGCTATCTCGTGGTGGTAAAAAACCATTAACTGATGTGCAAATCATTGCTCAACAAACAGCACCTGTAAAATTAAATGCCCAAGGTGAGGGGGAAGTTTCTTTACCTATTCCTGAATTTAATGGCGAAGTTCGTTTAATGGCGCAAGCTTGGACAGCTGATAAATTCGGTAGTCAAGAAGGTAAAGTGGTTATTGCGGCACCTTTAGTGACTCAACTTTCATTACCTAGATTTATGGCGGGTGGTGATAATGCGCTGTTATCTTTAGATTTAACCAATCTAACGGATGATGCACAATCTATTACGTTAAATTACACCGCTTCTGGTCTGGTAGGATTAGGTGGTGCAGAAAGTAAAACAGTATCGCTGACGAAAGGTGAACGTACCCAAGTTCAGATCCCAGTAAAAGCAAAACATGGCTTTGGTCAAGGTGAATTCTCACTGTCTATTTATGGTATTAAAGTACCCGGTGAAGAAATTAAGCCTTACCACAACACATGGAATATAGGCGTTCGTCCTGCTTATCCGGCAGAAACACTTCATTATGCAAGTACGTTACAAGATGGTGAGACGTGGCGCTTGCCAACAGACGTTTTAAATCGTTTTAATAACTCAACGCTTGAAGGTGAATTATTACTGACAAGTCGTCCTCCATTACAGATTTCACGTTATGTAAGAGAGTTGTTTGCTTACCCTTATGGTTGCTTAGAACAAACCGTCAGTGGGCTTTATCCTTCTTTATATTCAACAGAAAAAGAGTTGAAGCAATTAGGAATTAAAACGCAAACTGATGCAGATAGAAAATTGGCAATTGAAAAAGGTATTGCGCACCTGCTGACAATGCAAAAAGCAGAGGGCGGATTCTCTTTATGGAGCCAAGATGGGCGTGAAGAGTATTGGTTAACAGCCTATGCTACTGACTTCTTATTCCGCGCTTCACAACAAGGTTATGCTGTTCCGGCGGGATCATTAAAACGTGCTAATGATCGCTTATTACGCTATTTACAAGATAAAAGCTTAGTTAACTATGAATATGCGGTTAACCAAGATGCTGCCCGTTTCTCTGCCAGAGCATATGCCGCACTTGTATTAGCGAATCAGCAAAAAGCACCTTTAGGTGAATTACGTCGTCTTTACCTTGAACGAAATGATGCCGGTAGTGGGTTGGCGTTAGTTCAGTTAGGTATTGCGTTGAAACTGATGGGTGATAACAGTCGTGCAGAAGGTTTAATTGCAGAAGGTGTGACAACAACTCGTAAATATAATTATGGGTTAGGTGATTACGGTAGTGTTATTCGTGACCAAGCGTTAATTATTGCTTTATTAAGTGAAAATAATCTTGAAACACAATCTCGTGATGCAAGTATGATTACGTTATCAGATAACTTAATGAGTCGTGAATGGTTCTCAACACAAGAAAGCAACTCTTTATATCTTGCGGGTCGCTTCTTTATTAATATGTCTGAGCAACCTTGGGAAGTCGCTGTAAATCGTCAAGTCCCTGCAATCAGTAGCGATCGCGCGGTGAATGAAACATTAACATCAACGCAATTACAAGAAGGGTTGGAATTAAACAACCGTGGTGGTGCTGCGATTTATTCTCGCATGAATATCGTAGGCTATCCAAAAGTAGCTCCAGCACCTTATAGTAATGTGTTAAATGTTCATCGTAGTTACTACGATTTAAAAGGAAATCGCGTTCATCCAAATCGTTTACAAAGTGGTGAAATGCTGGTGGTGAAACTAGAAGTTTCAGCAGATAGAGATGTACCTGATGCTTTGGTTGTTGATTTATTACCAGCAGGTCTTGAAATCGAAAACCAAAACTTAGCATCAAGCAGTGCAAGCTTGAGTGATAGTGCTGCCGACTTACAGGAGTTTATCGACGATATGGGGCAAGCGAATATTAAGCACCTTGAATATCGTGATGATCGCTTTGTTGCCGCAGTTTCTGTAGATAGATATCGTCCGACAACATTACTCTATTTAGCAAGAGCAGTTACACCGGGTAGCTATCAAGTACCACCTCCACAAGTTGAATCAATGTATGTGCCTTATTGGCGAGCAATAGGTTCAACAGAAACCAAGATTGATATTGTTCCTTAAATCTTGTAGCCCTTTCTTCGGAAAGGGCTTTTTCCTTTGAGTGATTGAATGAAACTAGGATATAAACGGCTTATTGCTGTTATCATTATTTTTCTGTTTGTGATCCCCATTTTAGTCTGGATGGCAGACAAAATTTGGCCTCTCCCTGATCCTGAACCTCAAATAGCAACTATTGTCACGGCACAAGATGGTACACCTCTTTGGCGTTTTGCTGATAAAGAGGGAGTGTGGCGTTATCATGTCAAACTTGCAGATGTTTCTCCTGAATATTTAGATGCTCTTATCACCTATGAAGACCGTTGGTTTTATCAACACCCCGGTGTTAACCCAATGGCAATATTACGAGCCGCATGGCAAGATTTAAGCTCAGGAAGGATTGTTTCTGGGGGAAGTACATTATCAATGCAAGTGGCTCGGCTGATTGATCCACATTCTCGAACTTTGAGTGGAAAAATCAAACAGCTTTGGCGTACCTTGCAATTAGAATGGTATTACTCAAAAGACGAAATTTTGGAGATTTACCTCAATAGAGCACCTTTTGGCGGTACTTTAGAAGGTATTGGTGCGGCAAGTTGGGCTTATTTAGGTAAATCGCCCGCTGATTTGTCTGCGGGGGAAGCAACACTAATGGCGGTATTACCGCAAGCACCAAGTCGTTTGCGACCTGATAGATACCCTGAACGAGCGCAAGCTGCTCGCGATAAAGTGCTAGATAGGCTGGCAGAATATCAGATATGGCCACAAGAAAAAGTTGATGAAATAAAAGAAGAACAGGTTTTATTAGCACCAAGACAGACGCCACAATTGGCACCATTGCTTGCTCGTCGTATGTATAACGAAAAGCGAGAGCCTGTTATTACAACAACGATTGATATTAATATTCAACGACAACTTGAAGATATTGCCAATCAATGGAAGTATCAATTAGCCGATAAAACATCCTTGGCCATCTTAGTGGTTGATCATACGGATATGAGTGTGAAAGGGTATGTTGGCTCTGCGGATTTTAATGATAATTCGCGCTTTGGTCATGTTGATATGATCAGCGCATGGCGCTCGCCAGGTTCAACATTAAAACCTTTTATTTATGCACTTGCATTAGATGAAGGGCTTATTCATGCGGAATCACTCTTACAAGATGTACCTCGTCGATTTGATAATTATCGCCCCGGTAATTTTGACTCTGGTTTCAATGGTGCAGTCAGTGCCAGCGAAGCCTTAAGTCGTTCTTTGAATCTACCGGCAGTACAACTTATTGAGGTGTATGGTGCCAAGAAATTTGCAGCAAAATTACGCCATAATCATCTTGAAATGCGCTTTCCTTATGGTTCAGAACCTAATTTAGCTCTGATATTAGGGGGAACAGCAACACGTATGGATGAACTTGTTTCCGCCTTTAGTGCGTTGGCAAGGCAAGGAAAAACAGCACCTTTACGTTTTAAACCAGAGCAGATAATCGAAAATCGGGTATTAATGTCACCGGGCTCTGCGTGGATCACAAGGCGTATTTTGGCTGGAGAAGCCAGACCTCGTCCAGATAGTGCTATTTCACCCGTTGTTCCTTTGGCTTGGAAAACTGGTACTAGTTATGGCTATCGTGATGCATGGTCTATTGGAGTAAATGCACGTTATACCATTGGAGTCTGGGTGGGAAGGCCTGATGGCACTCCGGTTGCAGGACAATTTGGTTTTGCAACAGCGGTACCTATTATGAATCAAGTCAATAACCTACTCACAGGCTATTTCTATCAAAATAAACAGCGTCCACCGACAGATCTACGTCCTAGTAGTGTAACGGCAGCAACCATTTGTTGGCCAACAGGTAAGACACTACCAAAAGAAGATAGCAATTGTAGAGTCAGTCGTCGAAGTTGGATCTTAGATAACACCATTCCACCAACTTTATTAAATGATAACCAAGAAGGTATTTTGGGGATCAACGAAAAAATTTGGTTAGATAATGAAGGTAAACGCACAGGGCCTAATTGCCCTAATGCAGAGTTAAAAGATATCGCCTTATGGCCGATAGCATTAGAAGCATGGTTGCCTGAAAAAGAGCGTAGAGCAAAACGACGGCCACTGATTTCTGAAACTTGTCCACCAATTAAAGAGGACATTATTCCCTTGTTTATTTCGGGTATTCGTGCGGGTGATTTACTAAGACCATTACCTGGTGAAACTAATCTTGAAATAACCGTTTCTACGCAAGGTGGAAGTGGTATGCAATGGTGGTTTTTAAATGGTGAACAAATAGGGAAGACTGAAAATGGTGAAACGTTCTCTTATTTACTAGAGAAACGAGGTAAATACCAATTATCGGTGCTTGATTTAAGTGGTCAAACGGATATGGTTAATTTTATATTCCGTTAAACTGAAACGATGAGATAAACGAGAACCGAGTGATTTTTAACTAAAATACGCTTTTTAATAAAGATAAAAGGATTATTAATAGCCTTTCATTACGGTTCTTTTTTATTCTCATTTTTCAGTTTGAGCATGGGAAACGTTAAAAATGTGATTAGATCGATAATTTATAACTTTTTTGCCACAGTTTTTTAAAAAAAAAGGCTATTCAATCTGTGCAATTCATTTTTATCCTCCTATAATCGAGCCCTTATTTTTTGCAGGGAATGCGGTTTTTGATTCGTTTTTCCATGATCTGCGATAAAAGAGATAACAAAAGTTATCATTAATAAAATAATTTAGAGGTAAGACATGGCTATTCAGCGCACATTTTCTATTATCAAACCAAACGCAGTGAAAAAAAATGTTATCGGTGCTATCTACCACCGTTTTGAAAGTGCAGGTTTTAGCATCATTGGCGCTAAAATGTTGCATTTAACTCGCGAACAAGCTGAAGGCTTTTATGAAGAGCACAAAGGCCGTCCATTCTTTGATGGCTTAGTTGAATTTATGACTTCTGGCCCAATTATGGTTCAAGTGTTAGAAGGTGAAAATGCGATCCAACGTCACCGTGATCTGATGGGCGCAACTAATCCAGACAACGCATTAGCAGGC
Source organism: Proteus genomosp. 4 str. ATCC 51469 (assembly GCF_003144375.1). Classification (NCBI taxonomy): domain Bacteria; kingdom Pseudomonadati; phylum Pseudomonadota; class Gammaproteobacteria; order Enterobacterales; family Morganellaceae; genus Proteus; species Proteus genomosp. 4. The sequence continues at coordinate 154,769 of NZ_PENV01000001.1, read as the reverse complement.
ACATTACGTGCTGATTACGCTGACAGCTTTACTGAAAATGCGGTACATGGTTCAGATTCAGAAGCTTCTGCTGCTCGTGAAATCGCCTACTTCTTCACTGAAAACGAAGTTTGCGCGCGCTAATTTATTAGCATCTCTACGCGAAAAACAGTACAATGCGACGCCCTGTTTGATTATTAACAGGGCGTTTTTATTATTGTTTAATTATACAAATATATAAGTATCCCATTAGCATCAATGCTAATGCAGGCCGCATAGTGTAACAACGAGGCAATGTCATGACCCAATCTACCACCCCAGCGCCAAGCGCTTCTGTCGCTGTTTCTAAAGAAAATACTGTGAATCAAAAAACTAAAATTAATCTGTTGGATTTAAATCGTAAACAGATGCGAGAGCTTTTTGTCTCTATGGGCGAAAAACCTTTCCGTGCTGACCAAATTATGAAGTGGATGTATCACTACTGTTATGACGATTTTGATCAAATGACAGATATCAACAAGGTGTTACGCAATAAATTAAAAGAAATTGCTGAAATTAAAGCACCTGAAGTTTCTGAAGAACAACGTTCAACTGATGGCACGATTAAATGGGCAATTAAAGTTGGCGATCAACAAGTCGAAACTGTGTATATTCCAGAAGATGATCGTGCAACGTTATGTGTTTCCTCCCAAGTCGGTTGCGCTTTAGAGTGTAAATTCTGTTCAACTGCACAGCAAGGTTTTAACCGTAACCTAAAAGTGTCTGAAATCATTGGGCAAGTGTGGCGCGCTGCTAAAATTATTGGTTCATTAAAAGAGACAGGGCGTCGTCCTATTACTAACGTTGTTATGATGGGAATGGGCGAGCCATTACTGAATTTAAATAATGTTATTCCAGCTCTTGAAATCATGATGGATGATTTTGGTTTTGGTTTATCTAAACGTCGTGTCACTGTATCTACATCAGGTGTTGTACCTGCATTAGATAAATTAGGTGATGCTGTTGATGTAGCGTTAGCTATTTCATTACATGCGCCAACCGATGATATTCGTGATGAAATCGTACCAATTAACAAGAAATATAATATTGAAATGTTTCTTGAAGGTGTTCGCCGTTATATTGCTAAATCAAATGCGAACCAGGGACGTGTTACTATTGAATATGTCATGCTTGATCATATTAATGACAGCACAGAACAAGCTCACCAATTAGCTGAGCTTTTAAAAGATACACCATGTAAAATTAACTTAATTCCATGGAACCCGTTCCCAGGCGCACCATATGGGCGTAGTTCTAATAGCCGTATTGATCGTTTCTCTAAAGTATTAATGGAGTATGGTTTTACAACGATTGTGCGCAAAACGCGTGGTGATGATATTGATGCAGCATGTGGGCAATTAGCGGGTGATGTTATTGACCGCACAAAACGTACGCTGAAAAAACGCCAACAAGGTGAACTAATTTCAGTAAAAGCAGTCTGATACAGTTGGATATCTCTTTCTTTGTGAAGTGTATTACATAATTGCAAAGTAGAGAGAACAAGGATGAATATATTTAAGGAATATGACGATGATAAGGATATCATCAGTAATTATAACTATTGGCTTGATGTTATTGACACTAGGTTGTCAATCATCAGCCAATCAAGAACGTGTTGCAGTATCGACACGTTTACAATTAGGTGATGCTTACTTAGCTGAAAGGCAATACCAAGCCGCACAATATCATTTCCAAAAAGTGTTATCGGTGATGCCAAATCACCCTGAAGCTAATTTAGGAATGGCATTAACATCGCAGTTACTGGGGAATTCTATTCAAGCGTTAGATTATTACAAATTAGCGATGAAGTCGAAGCCAGTAAATGTTAATGTATTAAGGCTTTATGGTAATTTCCTTTGTGAACAAAAACTATTAAACAATAATAGTGTGTTAATTGAGGATATACCGCCAGATTATTTGGTCTGTCAGCAAAGTTTTCATAAAATATCAAAAAATTCGCGGTGATACGCTAAAGTACTTTGTGCTTTTGCGAGTTCATCAATGTTAAACATCCAATAGCCACAGTGCCTAGATTGCTAATGAATACTGAAAACAAAACCGAAGAAGTGAAATTAACAGCAGGTCAACTTTTACGTCAGGCACGAGAAAAAGTAGGGCTAACACAACAAACTGTTGCTGATCGACTTTGTTTGAAGTTATCAACAGTTCGCGAAATTGAAACAGATTCCGTTTCTTCTGATATTGCACCAACCTTCTTACGCGGATATATGCGTTCTTACGCCAAATTAGTTGGCGTTCCTGAAAAAGACATCCTTGGTTTTATCGACCAACAAGCGCCTGTGAAACAAATTAGGATGACAACCACACAAAATTATTCATTAGGTAAGCGTCACAAAAAACGTGAGGGTTGGCTGATGAAAATCACATGGGTGATTGTCATTGTAATGGTCGCACTCGTTGGTGTTTGGTGGTGGCAAGGTCATCAGGCGGATCAACAAGAATTAGTCTCTATGGCATCACAAGACATAGGGCAAAATAGTACACAAGAAAACACTAATACGGTAGATTCTCCATTAGCAACCTTAGATAATACGTCAACATCTGAAGGTGATAATTTACAAGTACCTGCATCGCCATTAGTCGATACTCAGGGGAGTAATGTTGTTACGTCACCAACAATTGAAACGACAACACCTGCACCTATAGAAGTTAGAACAGTTCCATTACCGGTATCGCCGTTAACAACATCAACAACTTCTCGTGCAAATTCAACACAAGAATCAACATCATCACAAGCGCCTGAGATAGCAAACCAATTAGTGTTAATGTTTGATGGTGAATGTTGGTTAGAAATTCGTAATGCTCAAAATAAAATCTTATTTAATGGTATTAAGAAAGCGGGTGATCGTTTGGAATTTGATGGTGAGCAACCTTATAAACTAAAAATAGGCGCACCTTCTGTTACTCGCTTACAGTTTAATGGTGAATCAATTGATTTAAGTCGTTTTACTGGAAAAATAGCAAAAATAACAGTACCGAGCGCTTAATCTGACTACACATTTGAGCAAGCATGGAAGCATGGGAGAATTAATCAATGCATAAAGAATCACCTATTATTCGTCGCAAATCGACTCGAATTAATGTAGGTAATGTTCCTGTTGGCGATGGCGCACCTATCGCTGTACAGTCGATGACGAATACACGAACAACAGACGTAGAAGCGACTGTTCGCCAGATAAAATCTCTGGAACGTGTTGGGGTGGATATTGTTCGTGTTTCTGTACCTACAATGGATGCTGCTGAAGCATTCAAATTAATTAAGCAACAGGTTAATGTGCCTTTAGTGGCTGATATTCATTTTGACTATCGTATTGCATTAAAAGTCGCTGAATATGGCGTTGATTGCTTGCGTATCAACCCAGGTAATATTGGTAGTGAAGAGCGTATTCGTCAAGTTGTTGACTGTGCTCGCCATTATAATATTCCTATTCGTATTGGTGTAAACGGAGGCTCACTTGAAAAAGACATTCAAGAGAAATACGGAGAGCCTACACCTGAAGCGTTAGTTGAATCAGCAATGCGTCATGTCGATATTCTCGATCGACTGAACTTTGAACAATTTAAAGTTAGTGTAAAAGCCTCTGATGTTTTCCTTGCCGTAGATTCTTATCGCTTATTAGCGAAAAAAATTGATCAACCTTTACATCTTGGGATCACTGAAGCCGGTGGAGCAAGAGCAGGATCAGTTAAATCAGCTATTGGTTTAGGGATCTTATTATCAGAAGGTATTGGCGACACATTAAGAATTTCATTAGCGGCTGATCCTGTTGAAGAGGTTAAAGTCGGTTTTGATATTCTAAAATCCTTACGTATTCGTTCTCGTGGTATTAACTTTATTGCGTGTCCGACATGTTCCCGTCAAGAATTTGATGTTATTGGAACAGTTAATGAATTAGAACAACGCCTAGAAGATATTATCACTCCAATGGATGTCTCTATTATCGGTTGTGTTGTTAATGGTCCTGGTGAAGCTGAGGTATCAACTTTAGGCGTTACTGGTGCTAAAACACGCAGTGGTTTTTATGAAGATGGTGTAAGACAAAAAGAACGTCTTGATAATGTTAATATGATTGATTTATTAGAAGCGAAGATCCGCGCTAAAGCGTCAATGCTTGATGACAGCATGCGTATAAATATAAATCAATTGGATAAATAACACTCAAAAAACTGGCTCATTAATCAATGAGCCAGTTTTACTATTGATTTCACGTTGAATACTGATTGATTTCGCTTCTATAATCAGCCTAACAATCAACTAATAACTATTAGAGAAGAAAAGTGGCACAAAAAATCCAAGCCATTCGTGGTATGAACGACTATCTACCTGCTGACACTCGTGTATGGCAGAAAATCGAAAATACGCTAAAACAAATTTTAGCGGGTTATGGTTTTAGTGAAATCAGAACACCTATCGTAGAGCATACCCCTCTATTTCAGCGAGCAATTGGTGAAGTCACTGATGTTGTTGAAAAAGAAATGTATACTTTTACCGATCGTGGTGAAGATGCGCAAAGCCTGACGTTACGCCCAGAAAATACTGCGGGCTGTGTACGTGCAGGTATCGAACATGGTTTGCTTTATAACCAAGAACAACGTTTATGGTATTTAGGGCCAATGTTCCGCTATGAGCGCCCTCAAAAAGGTCGTTATCGTCAATTCCACCAGTTAGGTGCAGAAGTCTTTGGTCTACAAGGCCCAGATATTGATGCGGAATTAATTATGTTAACTGCGCGCTGGTGGAAAGCGTTAGGTATTGCAGAACATGTAACATTAGAACTTAACTCGATTGGTTCATTAGAAGCGCGTGCTAAATACCGTGAAGCGTTAGTTGCTTTCTTAGAGCAGCATGTAGATAAGCTAGATGAAGACTGCAAACGTCGTATGTATTCTAACCCATTACGCGTTTTAGACTCAAAAAATCCAGAAATTCAGACTTTATTGAATGATGCGCCTGAACTTTTCGATTATCTTGATGACGAATCAAGAGCGCACTTTGATGGTCTTTGTGCATTACTAGATGCTGTGGGTATTACCTACCGCGTTAATCAGCGCTTAGTGCGAGGTTTAGATTATTATAACCGTACTGTTTTTGAGTGGGTTACCAGCGCATTAGGATCACAAGGCACAGTTTGTGCCGGTGGGCGTTACGATGGTCTAGTGAAGCAACTTGGCGGACATCCAACACCAGCGGTGGGTTTTGCAATGGGTATGGAGCGCATGATTTTATTAGTTCAAGCGGTTAACCCTGAATTTGTTGCAGACACTAATGTGGCTGATGTTTACCTTGCTTCTTTTGGTGAGAAGAGCCAAAGCGCAGCATTAATGCTTGCTGAAGAAATTCGTGACCAATTACCAACCTTACGTCTAATGACGAATCACGGTAACGGTAACTTTAAAAAGCAATTAGGACGTGCCGATAAACAAGGCGCTAAAATTGCATTGATTTTAGGCGAAGATGAAATTAATGCTGGCACCGTTGCAGTGAAAGATTTGCGTTCAGGAGAACAAACAATCGTTGCTCGTAATGAGCTAGCTCAGCAATTGACTCTGTTATTAGGTTAAGGAGAGACTTGTGGAAGTTTATAGCACCGAAAACGAACAAGTTGATGCAATTAAACAGTTTATAAAAAATTACGGTTTAACCATTGTTTTAGCCGCAGTTATTGGTTTTGGTGGTGTGTTTGGTTGGAAATATTGGCAATCACATCAAACAAATCGCCTGCAAGAAAGTGCAGGGGCTTTTGCAACAGTGAGTGAAGCACTCGCTAAACCGACTCCTGAAAATATTGCGTTAGCCGAAAAATTTGTTACAGATACAAATGATGTTTATGGCGCATTAGCGTCATTAGAACTTGCACAGATTGCTATTGATGCTAATGACTTAGTTAATGGTGAGCGTCATCTGACAACCGCTGTTGCAAAAGTAAAAAATGATGCATTTGCAGATATGCTTAATCTTCGTTTAGCTCGCGTACAATTAGCATTAGATAAAACTGATGCAGCTTTGATTTCGTTAGAGCAAGTGAAAGGCAAAGCATGGAATGGAATGAAAAATTATATCCGTGGTGATGTATTAGCGAAAAAAGGCGATAATGCAGGTGCAGCAACGGCTTATCGTAGCGCATTAACTGATGAAAATGCGGGTGCTATTCGCTCACTGGTTGAACTTAAACTCAATAATTTATCCAATTAAAGGGATCTTCAGACATGCAACTGCGTAAAACTCTCCTGGTTGGTCTACTAGCATCTGCTTTATTGGCAGGGTGTTCTAGTGAACAGGATAATGTGACAATGTCTCCATTACCTGAGGTGCAGAGCCAATTTACACCTAGAGCTGTTTGGGACAAATCTGTTGGAAATGGTATTGGTAAATACTATTCTCACTTGTCACCAACATGGGATGGCCCAGTTGTCTATGTCGCTGATCGCCATGGTTTAGTTAAAGCGTTAGATTTGGAAACAGGTAAAGAGCTTTGGTCACAAGATCTCTCTATTAAAACCGGTTTTCTTTCATCTAATGAATCCGCATTACTTTCTGGTGGGCTGACTGTTTCAGGTACTCGTGTTTTTGTGGGAACTGAAAAAGCCAAAGTCTATGCACTAAATACTGATAATGGTTCTATTGATTGGGAAACCGATGTTGCAGGGGAAGCCATTTCAAAACCTGTTGTTAGTGATGGATTAGTACTTATTCATACCAGCAATGGCTTATTGCAAGGATTGGATTTATTAACTGGCGAAATATCATGGACAGTTAATTTAGATACACCATCATTATCTCTTCGTGGTGAATCTGCGCCAGCTGTCGCTTATGGTGCTGCAATTATTGGTGCAGATAATGGCCGTGTCAGTGCAGTTATCCTTTCTCAAGGACAGCTAATTTGGCAACAAAATATTTCACAAATTAAAGGCTCAACAGAAATTAGCCGATTAAATGATGTGGATATGACACCTATTATTGATGAAAATACAGTATATGCTATGGCATATAACGGTAGCTTAGTTAGCCTTGATATGCGTTCTGGACAAATTCTTTGGAAACGCGATTTAGGTTCAGTCAATGATATGGTGCTATTAGGTGATAATCTTTACCTTGTTGACCAAAATGACCGAGTTTTATCTGTTCGTAAATCTGATGGTGTGACATTATGGACACAAGAAGATTTGTTGCATCGTAATTTAACCGCACCTGCTATTTTTGATGGTTATTTAGTGGTTGGTGATGCAGAAGGTTATCTCCATTGGATTGATACTTCGACAGGTAAATTTATTGCACAAAACGAAGTGAATAGCTCTGGTTTATTAAGTCGCCCTCAAGCGGTAAATGATAAACTGATGATCCAAGCTCGTGACGGTAAGCTTTATCTTTATAATCGGTAATTAATTACTGACAAATCTATTTATTTTACGGCTCCTTTAAAGGAGCCGTTTCGTCTTTTTAGTAATTACATGTAAAATACAATCAGAATTATGATTGTATTTTTATGAGGCATCAAAAAATGATACCCGTTATTGCCTTAGTAGGGCGCCCTAACGTGGGTAAATCCACGTTATTTAATCGACTAACACGCACCAGAGACGCATTAGTTGCCGATTTCCCAGGCCTCACTCGTGACCGTAAATACGGTCGTGCAGAGTTAGAGGGCGAAGAGTTTATTATTATTGATACTGGTGGTATTGATGGTGCTGAAGAGGGTGTTGAAACCCATATGGCATCACAATCATTACAGGCAATCCAAGAAGCCGACGTTGTACTCTTTTTAGTGGATGCACGTGCCGGTTTAATGCCAGCAGACCAAGGCATTGCCAAACATCTTCGTGGTGTTGAGAAAAAAACATATCTAGTTGCGAATAAAACAGACGGTATTGATACTGATACAGCATTAGCTGATTTCTATTCTTTAGGTTTAGGTGAGATTTTCCCAATTGCGGCTTCTCATGGCCGTGGTGTGGCTCAATTAATTGAACAAGCATTATTACCGATTACAGGAAAAGTGGTTGAAGAAGAAAAAGAGCTGACTGAAGAAGAAGAGAATGCAGCATATTGGGCTGCATTAGAAGCTGAGCAAGAAGCACAAGCATTAGAAGAGGAAGAAGATGACTTCGATCCTTCTACATTACCTGTAAAATTGGCGATTGTTGGTCGCCCTAATGTAGGTAAATCGACGCTGACAAATCGTATGCTTGGTGAAGATCGTGTTGTTGTTTACGATATGCCTGGTACAACCCGCGACAGTATCTACATTCCTATGGAACGAGATGATAAAGAATATATCATCATCGATACAGCAGGCGTTCGTAAGCGCGGCAAAGTGAAAGAAACTGTAGAAAAATTCTCTGTTATCAAAACGCTGCAAGCGATTGAAGATTCTAATGTTGCATTGTTAGTTATTGATGCGCGTGAAGGTATCTCAGACCAAGATCTTTCATTACTAGGTTATATCTTGAATGCGGGTCGTTCATTAGTGATTGCTGTTAATAAATGGGATGGCATGACACAAGACGATCGTGAACAAGTAAAAGCCATGCTTGATCTTAAACTGGGCTTTGTTGACTTTGCGCGAGTTCACTTTATTTCTGCATTACATGGTAGTGGTGTAGGTAATCTTTTTGAATCTATTCAAGAAGCTTATGTCTGTGCAACGCGTCGCGTAGGTACATCAATGCTCACTCGTATCATGAAGATGGCTGAAGATGATCACCAGCCACCAATTGTTCGTGGACGCCGTGTAAAAATGAAATATGCACACGCTGGTGGTTATAATCCACCTGTTGTAGTTATTCATGGTAATCAGGTAACTGATTTACCAGATAGCTATAAGCGTTATTTGATGAACTATTTCCGTCGTACTCTGCAAGTTATGGGGACGCCAATCCGTATTCAATTTAAAGAGGGTGAAAACCCTTATGCGGATAAGAAAAATAAATTAACACAATCTCAGTTGCGTAAACGTAAGCGTTTAATGTCACATTTGAAGAAATCAAAATAAGTTAATTTAGTACCAAAATAAAAACTGAGTTCAATTTATAATGAACTCAGTTTTTTTTATCTCTAAGCATTATTTTTGGCTGCTTTCTTTCTATTATTGACGTGCTAACATCGCTAAGATAATTTAGTCTCTATTATTTATAAAAATATTTATCACTGCCAGCTATAAAACTGGTGTTCCTTTCTTATTTTTGAGAAATATCTATGCTTAGAGCTATTCTTCTTTTTATTCTTTTGGGATATCAACATGTTGCTTTTAGTAGCAATGGTTCGGATGATTTTTCTATTGGACTCGTTTCCAATAAAGAAGATGGACTTTTTTTATACACCGATAAAGCGATACTTACAGGGCAATCTGTTTATACTTGCTTTAATGATCTCACAGATAAAAACAACGATCGTTGCTTATCATTAAAAGGTGAAGATTTTACCATTTCAGACAAACACAATGTGGTTTATGATCCTGTTGACGATAAAATCACTTATACATTTATTTATAATAAAAAAACGATGCAACTTGCACATTTTATGGATGAGTTATCAGTATCTGTTATTTACCCTAATAACCCTAAGCAAGAAAATGCAGTTAAAATCACAGGTGTTTTAAAGCAAGTTGAAATTACCTTTAATGAAAACAAAGTGAATATAACGAATTGCTATAGCTCTGAGGGAATACATATTTATAATAAAGATAATCTGAAAAAATATCACTTATATTATTATTTAGGCTTTGATGTTATTTCAGATTGCCCTGATGAGTTATTTGAAGAATAAAAATAGCATCATTTAAACAAGGTGTTACTCCTCATTTAATATTGATTTCATTAATTTTTTTAATTTAATCATCATATAATGATATGGTTTTCATAAAAACTTAATTTAATTTTTCAAATAATAATTTAAAATGTAATTGATTCCTATTCGTCTTAATGAGCTATTATTTTGAAAAAAACAATTATCATTGCATCAATTTTTATGCTTTCTGCTTGTGCAACACCTGAAAAATGGGAAGCAAACACCAGCACTCCATCTCCTTTAGATATCGCTAAAAATATGTGTATGCAAGAAGCCAATACACGATATCCTGCGAGATATGTGGCTTCAAGTCAGCCTTCTTTTGCTCCAATGAAAATAAATGGTAAAGATATTCCAACTTCAGGGGCCGGGACATCTTTTTCTTCAGATGCGAATGAATGGCAGCGTAGGGATTATTTTAATACCTGTATGAGAGGAGAAGGCTGGGAAAATAAAAATAAAGTTACAGGATTACTGGCCTTTTTGTTTAATTGACTTTTAGTTAAACAAAACAAGTTAAAAATGAATTAAACACCCTGAATTTATAATAAATTCAGGGTTGTTTTTTTCAGCATTAAGTAATGTGATATCAATAGTAAGCATACTACCTATCGCATCAATATAACGTTTAAGTATTTATAGTTTAAGGTCATTATCAGCACGTTATATTTTTGCGGTAGCGTGTGGCTGTACCTTTAATGATTTATTTTCTTTATACCCACTCTTTTTGGATCAAAAAGTCACTGTATAGCTTTGCTTCTGGAGTATCTGGCTCAGGCGAATAATCATATTCAAAACGGACCAAAGGTGGCATAGACATTAAAATAGACTCTGTTCTTCCACCACTTTGCAAGCCAAATAAAGTTCCTCTATCCCACACTAAATTAAACTCAACATAGCGACCACGGCGATAGAGTTGGAATTGGCGCTCACGCTCTCCCCAAGGCATTGATTTGCGTTTTTCAACTATAGGTAAGTAAGCATCAATATAACCAAGGCCGACACATTGAACAAACTCGAAACAATGGTCAAAATCTGGTGTATTTAAATCATCAAAGAAAAGCCCACCGACACCACGGGGTTCGTTGCGGTGTTTAATATAAAAGTAATCATCACACCATTTTTTATAACGTGGATAATAATCTTCACTAAAAGGGGTACAAACAGATTTAGCAACCTTATGCCAATGAATAACGTCTTCTTCAAATCCATAATAAGGTGTTAAATCAAAACCACCGCCAAACCACCAAATGGGATCTTCACCTTCTTTTTCAGCAATAAAAAAACGCACATTAGCATGAGAGGTAGGAATATAAGGATTAAGAGGGTGAATAACTAATGAAACACCCATTGCTTGGAAACGGCGTCCGGCTAATTCAGGACGATGTGCTGTTGCCGATTTAGGGAGTGACTCACCATAGACATGTGAAAAATTAACACCTGCTTGTTCGAAAAGTGCGCCATTGGTTAAAACGCGAGTACGGCCACCACCACCTTCTTTTCTTTCCCAATTATCTTGCTGAAAAGTAGCTTTTTGGTCTATGTTTTCAAGAGAGTGACAAATCGTATCTTGTAGTGATAAGAAAAATTCTTTAACGCGATGAATATCAGGTAAATTCATAATAACCTACAATTTTTATCATATTTATTAAAAATAGAACTCCATATTGTCTATGTTCTCATTTTCAAGTTGATTCATAAACCAAACAAGCGATAATAAATTCAGATTTGTATGAACAATAACAGGCAAAACCATGGAAATACGTGTATTTCGCCAAGATGATTTTGAGGCAATTATTACACTTTGGGAACGTTGCGATTTAATTTCGCCAGAGAACGATCCCGAAATTGATATTGAAAGAAAAATAAACCATTCACCTGATTTATTTCTGATTGCAGAAGTGGCTGGTGAACTAGTGGGGAGTGTAATGGGAGGCTACGATGGTCATCGTGGATCTTTATACTATTTAGGGGTTCACCCAGACTTTCGTGGCAGAGGCATTGCGAATGCATTGATCTCTCGATTAGAAAAAAAACTGATCGCGAAAGGATGCCCACAAATTACATTAGTTGTACCAGAAGAAAATGATGCAACGATTTTTATGTTTGAAAAGTTGTTGTATGAAGATCAAAACCAAGAAAGTACAACTTATACTAAACGATTAATTATCGATCAGGATTTTGATCTCTAACATGACATAAGCCCTCAATATTTTGAGGGTTATTCTTACTTTTGTGTTTGTCTTTTCTGTTTCTCTTTTCTGTTTCTCTATTTTTATCTCCCACACTTTATTCCCTTATTTTATACGTAAAATCTGATATTGCTTTTTCTGTGGAACAAACCGTGATGTAAAGGGTCGTAACTAGGCTTTCTTTTTCATGAGATTATTCGACGTTAAATTAGGTAATACTTTGTTATGCTAATTTATTGTGGGTGTTTTAGTCTGATGATTGAGGTGCAGTAAAGAGTAAGATAAGGTGTGCCTAATGACATCAATATCTATTTTAATGAGTGATGAAAAAGTTTAACGGAGAAATAAATGATGCCTAAATTTTGGTTACCCTTGTGTTTAAGCACAAGCGTTTTGCTATTAAGTGGCTGTTCATCCATGGGAGGAATGTCTTTTTCTGCACTAAATCCGATGAATTGGTTCTCAAATGATACGCTAACCGTTTCTGCTAATGGATTAGGTAATATTACAAACTCAACAAAAATTACAGAAAATGATATTAAGAATGAGTTAGGAAGTCGCTTTCATTATCGTGAAGGTATGGAAATGCAAGGCAATGATATTATCGTCGTTGTTCAGGGCCTAGATGATAATAAAATTCAAGTGGCTTTCTACGGCAAAGAAAAAGGCACAGTAGAGAAAATAGAAGTCTTTGATGCCAAGGCAACGACAGATTGGGGCACAACTATTGGTACACCATTTAAAGATATCTATAAAAAAGCCTTTGGTGCATGTAGCAAAGGCCCTAAAGATGAAAAACAAAGAACAATTTTATGCCAGTCAGAACAAGCAAAATCAGTGAGTTATGTCTTTAGTGGACAATGGGATGGCCCTGATGGATTGATGCCACCGGATGAAGTTTTATCAAATTGGACGCTAACGCAAATTATTTGGCAGAACAAAACGCCTACACGCTATTCCCTATAATATATGGACGATTTTATAATCAGACTGTCTGATATTTGTTAAAAGGCAAATCTTCGGAAAAAAATATTCGATATAATTAACATTATTCCGAGCGTTTTGATTATTGATTAGGGAAGCAATATGTCTCATGCACAAAGTGGCATTTTAGTCGCACATAGTAAATTTGGTCTTTTTATCGAAGCAATGGTCGTGGGTGAATTAGAATTTCTGCGTCAAGGATGTCAGAAATTTATGCAATCATTATCTGATTTACAAAAGCAATTTCCTGATGCGTCATTAGGCGCAGTTGTTGCATTTGGCTCTGATCTTTGGAAAAAATTATCAGATGAAAACAGTGCTCCTGAGCTAAAACCTTTTCGCCCATTAGGTAAAGGTTTAGCACCAGCGACACAACGTGATCTGCTTATTCACATTCAATCTATGCGTCATGATGTGAACTTTTCATTGGCACAAGCGGCAATTGCAGCTTTTGGTGATGTGATTAAAGTTGAAGAAGAAATTCATGGTTTCCGTTGGATAGAAGAGCGTGATTTAAGTGGTTTTATTGATGGTACTGAAAACCCCCAAGATGATGAACGCTACGGTGTTGCATTGATTAATGATGGTGTAGATGCTGGTGGTAGTTATGTTTTAGTTCAGCGTTATGAGCATAACCTAAAAAAATGGGCTCGTTTTAGTGAATCAGATCAAGAAAAAATGATCGGTCGAACTAAAAAAGACAGTGTTGAACTTGATGAATCAGAACGTAATGTCACATCTCATGTTTCTCGTGTTGTGATTGAAGAAAATGGCGAAGAGTTAGCAATTTTACGTCACAGCCTCCCTTACGGTACTGCAAGTGGTAAACATGGTTTATATTTCTTAGCTTATTGTGGTCGTTTATATAATATTGAACAGCAATTACTAAGTATGTTTGGTGAATTAGATGGTAAACACGATGACTTATTACGTATGAGTAAGCCTGTTACAGGAAGTTATTACTTTGCTCCATCTTATGAAGTCTTAAAAGCACTATAAATTGCCAAGCATTAAATAATTTTTTATTGATGAAATGCCTGCTTTAATCGCAGGCATTTTTGTCTGAATTTTTTTCACATTAATTCCAATTGATGTAAATTTAATTAATTAGCTTGCGTTTTACTCAATTTTAATAGCTTTCAGTTATATCAAATAACAAAAGCTAACTACACTGTTATAAATAAAGCCGATAAAGTAACCATTAGAATAAAACTTACAATGATGGGTACTTTTGATGAAGAAAAACACAATCAGAACCTTTGCATTACAAGCAACTACAGCATTGTCTTTGGTTGTCAGTAGTTATGCAGGAGCTGCTCAATTACTTAATAGCTCTTATGACATTGCGCGAGAGTTATTCACACAGCTAAATAGTGATTTTAAAACTCAGTGGGATGCACAGCATCCTGATGACAAAGTGACTATCAAACAATCTCATGCGGGTTCTTCTAAGCAAGCACTTGCGATATTGCAAGGGCTACCTGCGGATGTAGTGACATATAACCAAGTGACCGATGTGCAAATTCTGCATGATAAAGGCAAGCTTATTCCTGCGGATTGGCAACAACGTCTTCCTAATAATAGCTCACCTTATTATTCCACTATGGCGTATTTAGTGCGCAAAGGTAATCCTAAAAATATTACGACATGGGAGGATTTAACCCGTGAAGATGTCAAAGTGGTTTTCCCTAATCCAAAAACATCAGGTAATGGGCGCTATACCTATTTAGCTGCTTGGGGGGCTTTTGAAAAAGCCTATGGTAATGATGCGAAAACCCAAGAAGCAATGAAAAAGTTCCTTAAAAATGTTGAAGTGTTTGATACAGGAGGGCGTGGCGCTACAACCTCTTTTATTGAGCGTGGTCTTGGGGATGTGCTGATCAGTTTTGAATCCGAAGTTAATAATATTCGCCAGCAATATGGTGAAGATGAATATCAAGTTATTGTGCCACCCGTAGATATTCTAGCTGAGTTTCCAGTCGCTTGGATTGATAAAAATGTGCAACGTAATGACACAGAAACATTGGCAAAAGCTTACCTCAATTATTTATACAGTCCTAAAGCACAAGAGATCATCACGCAATTTAACTATCGTGTGAATGATAAAGCTGTTATGGCTCAAAAAGCAGCACAATTTCCAGCAACATCTTTATTTACCGTTGAAGAGATATTTGGTGACTGGAATAACGTGATGAAAACGCATTTCACAACTGATGGCATGCTTGACAAGTTATTAGCGCAAGGACGTCAATAATGTTTACCACAACCAGTAAACGAGTATTACCGGGATTTGGATTAAGCTTAGGCGGAACACTGTTTTATACCTGCTTGATCTTATTATTACCAATGAGTGCGCTGGTTGTGCAACTTTCTGATATGAGCTGGGCGCAATATTGGGCCGTCATAACGCATCCTCAAATTGTTGCCGCGTATAAAGTCACACTACTTGCAGCTGCGGTTGCCAGTATTTTTAATGCTATTTTTGGCATGTTGCTTGCGTGGATCATTACACGTTACCGTTTTCCAGGTAGACAACTACTTGATGGTTTAATGGACTTGCCTTTTGCTTTACCTACTGCTGTAGCAGGATTAACGCTTGCTACTCTGTTTTCAACGCAAGGTTGGTATGGCTTTGTGTTAGACAAATTTGATATCAAAGTAATTAACACATGGATTGGGATAGCTGTTGCGATGGCTTTTACCAGTTTACCTTTTGTTGTAAGAACGGTTCAGCCAGTGCTTGAAGAGTTAGGCCCAGAGTATGAAGAGGCCGCTGAAACACTAGGAGCGAGCCGTTGGCAAACATTTCGTAAAGTTGTATTACCTGAATTATCACCCGCACTAATTGCTGGAACCGCGCTCTCTTTTACGCGCAGTTTGGGGGAGTTTGGTGCCGTTATTTTTATTGCCGGTAATATTGCATGGCAAACAGAAGTGGTTTCCTTGATGATTTTTATTCGATTACAAGAGTTTGATTATCCTGCAGCTAGTGCTGTGGCTTCTGTGATTTTACTTGTTTCTTTAGTCTTACTGTTTTCAATTAATGGATTGCAAAGCCGATTTGGACAACGGTTGAGGGGGCATTGATGTCAGATATTATACAGCAACGCTCTATTTATCGTCGCCAAATTGATTGGGTAAAATGGGGATTAATCCTTACAGGCATTGTGTTATCCATTTTATTTTTAGTTGTGCCTATTGCGTGGATCTTTATGACTGCGTTTTCAAAAGGTATTGAAATATTTACTGAAAACTTATTAGACAGCGATATGTTACATGCTGTCTGGTTAACGGTATTAATCGCGTTAATCACCGTACCTGTCAATATGTTGTTTGGTGTCAGTATGGCATGGCTGGTTACTCGCTTCCGCTTCCCAGGACGTCAACTATTAATGACACTAATTGATATTCCTTTTGCGGTATCGCCTGTTGTCGCTGGACTGCTCTACTTACTTTTTTACGGTAGTAATGGATGGGCAGGGCAATGGTTATCTCAGTTTGATATTCAGCTTATGTTCTCATGGCCGGGAATGGTATTAGTTACGGTGTTTGTCACTTGCCCTTTTGTGGTTAGAGAACTGGTGCCGGTGATGATGAGTCAAGGTAGCCAAGAAGATGAAGCCGCTGTGTTATTAGGAGCGAGTGGATGGAAAATGTTTTGGCGTGTGACATTACCGAATATTCGCTGGGCATTGTTATATGGTGTGGTATTAACCAATGCCAGAGCCATTGGTGAGTTCGGGGCTGTTTCAGTGGTATCTGGTGCTATTCGTGGTGAAACCTATTCACTGCCGTTACAAGTTGAATTGCTGCATCAAGATTACAATACCGTTGGTGCTTTTACGGCCGCCGCATTACTCGCCATGATGGCGATATTCACCTTAATGTTTAAAAGTGCATTGCAATGGCATTTAGCGCGTCAGCAATGACATCATTATTGACACAAAAGTAGAGGCAAAATATGAGTATTGAAATTAATAACGTCACAAAATATTTTGATCGCACCGAAGTGTTGCATGATGTCAGTCTTGATGTCGCTTCAGGTGAAATGGTGGCATTGTTAGGGCCTTCAGGATCAGGAAAAACAACACTTTTACGTATTATTGCGGGATTAGAACATCAAACCCAAGGGAAAATCTGTTTTGAAGGACAAGATGTTAGTCGATTACATGCTCGTTCACGTAAAGTCGGTTTTGTTTTTCAGCATTATGCGCTGTTTCGCCATATGACCGTATTTGAGAATATTGCATTTGGCTTAACCGTATTACCACGTCGAGAAAGACCAAGCAAAGATGCTATTCATAAAAAAGTGACCCAACTATTGGAGATGATCCAATTGCCTCACTTAGCTCAACGTTATCCTGCACAATTATCGGGTGGGCAAAAACAGCGGGTGGCTTTAGCAAGGGCTTTGGCTGTTGAACCTCAAATTTTACTACTCGATGAGCCTTTTGGCGCTCTAGACGCAAAAGTAAGAACAGAATTACGCCGTTGGTTACGTGAGTTGCATGAAGAACTTAAATTTACTAGCGTTTTTGTGACTCATGATCAACAAGAAGCAATGGAAGTGGCTGATCGCATTGTGATAATGGGGAATGGAAAAATAGAACAAGTAGGTACACCACAAGAAGTGTGGCAATCACCTTCAAGCCGTTTTGTACTCGAATTTCTAGGTGATGTTAATCATCTACAAGGTGAGATTAATGGCGCACAATTACATATTGGGGGCTATCACTTGCCATTATCGGTGACACCGCTTTATCAAGGTGAAGTAGATGTATTTTTACGTCCTTGGGAAATAGCATTAAGTACACATGAAAATAGTGTCTGTCGATTACCGGTTAAAGTCATTGAGGTTTCACCTAAAGGACATTATTGGCAATTGATTTTACAACCCATTGGATGGAGTAAAACGCCAATTACGGCAGTATGGAATGAGATGTCTTTAACGCCAGCAAAAGGAAACACCTATTATATGGGAGGTGCCCAAGCCCGTTTATATTCGGGTGATACTCCCTTAAAAACCGTGTCGTTGGCGTATACCGCGTAATTATATTTCTCATTGTACTTTCTAATTATCACCCATGCCTATTTTTAAGCATGGGTGTTTTGGTTTTGACAATAGCCTAAAGTTATCTAAATACGTTAATGCTATTGCGTTAATAAGTTAAATGTGATTTCTTCATTAATACAGACAAATAAATGAGCAGGGACTTATTGTGGCAGGGTTAGAACAATTTATTGGTAATACACCATTAGTAAAACTACAACGACTTACGCAAGAAGTAGACGCTGAAATCTGGGTTAAACTTGAAGGTAATAACCCAGCAGGTTCAGTGAAAGACAGAGCCGCATTATCTATGATTGAACAAGCAGAATTACGTGGTGAAATAAAGCCAGGTGATACGCTTATTGAGGCAACTAGTGGTAATACTGGGATTGCCTTAGCCATGATTGCAGCGGTAAAAGGTTACCGTTTAAAGCTGTTAATGCCTGAGAATATGAGTAAAGAACGTCAAGCATCAATGCAAGCTTATGGCGCAGAATTGATTTTAGTGAGTCGTGAAGTCGGTATGGAAGGTGCACGAGATCTCGCACAACAAATGGAACAGCAGGGAGAGGGAAAAGTATTAGATCAATTTAATAACCCAGATAATCCGAGAGCCCATTTTTTGTCAACAGGCCCCGAAATTTGGCAACAGACGCAAGGTCGTATTACACATTTTGTTTCGAGTATGGGAACAACGGGGACGATCACCGGTGTGGGTAGTTACTTAAAAACACAATCTGATAGTGTGCAAATTATTGGACTTCAGCCAGAAGAAAAAAGCCAAATTCCAGGTATTCGTCGCTGGTCGCCCGCTTATTTGCCGGGAATTTTTAAAAAAGAGCTGGTGGATAGTGTGATTGATATGTCTCAAACCGAAGCAGAATCAACGATGCGCCTTTTAGCAAGTCAAGAGGGTATCTTCTGTGGTGTGAGTTCTGGAGGCGCTGTTGCTGGTGCTCTGCGCGTTGCAAAAGAAAATCCAGGGGCAGTAATTGTGGCCATTGTGTGTGATAGAGGGGATCGTTATTTATCAACAGGCGTTTACTCGTCATAATTCAAGTTGTAGCGTTGTTGACTGCGCTCATTCGCACTAGTCACATACTTATGTATGCTCCTAGCGACTTATTCCCTTGTCGCCTAGCTACATCTTGAATTATTTAGAGTATTTACTCATTATACTTCAAGTTGTAGCGTTGTTGACTGCGTTCATTCATGCTAGTCACATACTTATGTATGCTCCCCTTGCTGCCTAACAGCATCTTGAATTATTTAGAGTAATAATATTGTCGAATGAGTTAGAGTAATTTTTGGTTTTTGAATAAATAAAAAAACCGCCACATATGGGTGGCGGTTTAAATAGAGAATATTACAGAAGATTATTTTTTAATCTGAATAATAACGGTTTCACCAACAGTAACTGGGCCTGTCATTTTGGTTAAACCTTGAATTTCATCCATATTAGAAATGACAACTGGCGTTAGAACTGATTTTGCTTTTTCTTCTAATACAGCCAAGTCAAATTCTAAAATAGTATCACCAACTTTTACTTGCTGACCTTCTTCAGCGATACGTTTAAACCCTTCACCTTTCAGTTCAACAGTGTCGATACCGAAGTGGACAAATAACTCGATACCGTTGTCAGACTCAATAGAGAAAGCATGGTTAGTCTCGAAAATTTTACCGATAGTACCATCGACTGGTGCAACAATTTTATTACCAGCAGGTTTGATAGCAATACCGTCACCTACGATTTTTTCAGCGAAAACAACATCAGGAACATCTTCGATATTGACGATTTCACCTGAAAGTGGTGCAACAATATCAATCGTGCCACTGCCTTTCTTTTCCTCTGAAACCAGTGATTTTAATTTATCAAACAGACCCATGAATCTTCTCCTAATTATTGTAGTTGGGACCGGGCTCTGGCTAATGCGATTAGCACAGTGTCTTTTCTTTAGTAAAAGTTTCTACTAAGTCCATCAATTCTTTTGCAGTTGGCTGAGCAAGTGCTTGCTCTGCTAGTGCTCTTGCATCATCGTAATTCGCATTGCGGATCACTTTTTTGATGCGAGGAATTGAAATAGCACTCATACTAAACTCATCTAATCCCATGCCTAGAAGGAGCAGTGTTGCTCGTTCATCTCCAGCAAGTTCACCACACATTCCAGTCCATTTACCTTCAGCATGTGATGCATCAATCACCTGTTTTATCAGGTTGAGTACTGCAGGTGACATTGGATTATATAGATGAGATATCAGCTCATTTCCACGGTCTACAGCCAGAGTATATTGTGTTAGATCGTTAGTCCCAATACTGAAAAAGTCAACTTCTTTTGCCATATGGCGAGCCATTACTGCAGCTGCTGGTGTTTCTACCATCACACCGACTTCAATAGACTCATCAAAAGCTTTATTTTCTTCACGAAGTTGGCTTTTCAATATTTCAAGTTCTGCTTTCAATGCGCGGATCTCTTCAACAGAGATAATCATTGGAAACATAATACGCAGTTTACCAAAAGCAGATGCTCTTAAGATAGCACGTAATTGTGAATGAAGGATCTCTTTACGGTCAAGACAAATACGAATTGCACGCCAACCTAAGAATGGGTTCTCTTCTTTGGGTAGATTCATGTAAGGTAAGTCTTTGTCACCGCCAATATCCATAGTACGAATAATGACCGCAGGACTTCCAACCGCTTCTGCTACCGCTTTATAGGCTTGGAATTGCTCATCTTCTGTTGGTAAAGAGTCTCTATCCATAAATAAAAATTCAGTACGATACAGACCAACACCTTCAGCACCGTTACGTTCAGCACCAGCAACATCACGAACTGTACCAATATTAGCGCAAACTTCGACTTGGTGCCCATCAAGTGTAATGGCAGGTAAATCTTTGAGTTTTGCTAATTCTTCTTTTTCGTGTAGATACTCTTCTTTGATGGCTTTTAATGCTTCGAGTTCTTCGTCAGATGGATTAATAATGATTTTGTTATTAATCGCATCAAGAACCAGATAATCGTCTTTTTTAATGGTTTGTGTCGCATTAGATGTGCCCACAATAGCAGGGATTTCTAATGAACGAGCCATAATAGAAGTGTGAGATGTTCTGCCCCCTAAGTCAGTAATAAAGCCTAATACGTTATCTAGGCTTAATTGAGCTGTTTCAGAAGGGGTGAGGTCAGTTGCCACTAGAATAACTTTTTCTGAAATAGCACTTAAATCGATAATTGGCATTTCTAAAATATTACGCATCAAGCGTTTACCAATATCACGAACGTCAGCAGCACGCTCTTTTAAGTACTCGTCATCTAATGCTTCTAATGCGGTGGCTTGATCTTCAATAACAGATTGAACAGCAGCTTCGGCAGTTTTTTTGTCGCTTTTGATAAGAGTAACAATTTCTTGTTCCAACTCTTCATCTTCTAACAACATGATATGGCCTTCAAAGATTTCGGCTTTATCTGCACCGAGATTCTTTTCAGCACGCTCTTTAATGATTTCTAGTTGTTGTGCAGATTTATTACGGCCATCTTTAAAGCGCTCGATTTGATTCTCAATTTCATCACTTTGGATCTTACGTTGGCTAATGATGATTGGTTCTTCTTTGAGGAGAAGGGTTTGACCAAATGCGATACCGGGTGATGCTAAAATTCCTGAAATCATAATTTATCCTACGACTTGCTGGTGATAATCTTAAAAGAATAGGATTGCAAAATACTGTTGTTTTAAAATCATCATTAGAGGTTAACTCCCCTGAATGGTTTCAGGGGAATAAATACTGTGCTAATGCTTAATCGCGAATTATTCTAATTCCGCCATTAATTTTACCAGTGCTTCAACGGCTTGCTTTTCGTCTTCGCCTTCAGCAGAGATAGTCACTACAGTACCTTGGGTCAAACCTAAGGTTTGTAATTTGAAAAGGCTCTTAGCACTAGCGGATTTACCACTAGAGATAAGGGTGATATCAGAAGAGAACGTTTTGGCTTCTTTTACAAATTGTGCCGCAGGACGAGTATGTAAGCCGTTTGGTGCTGTAATAGTAACTTCTTGCTGGTACATAGGATTTTTTTCCTTTTATAACTCAATTGTTCACATTAAGTCAGGACTTAGTAAGTGTAGATGAAATTGTCCTGCTTTGCGTAGCTATATCAGATAATATTAAGTCGTAAAGCGTCATCTGATAAAAATAGTGTTCAGGAAAATAAAAGAGGGTGATTTTATCATCTCGGTTATTTTCTGATTAATTTCGACCTTCGAAATAATTAATTGATTAAATACTAAACTCGAAGGAATAAATCACCTGTCTGGATGACAAAGTTTGATCTCTACCACAAAAAAAGCACCTTTAAGGTGCTTTTTTAATAAATATTTTACAATTGAGATGATGCGATTTAGCTATCAGAAATGTCAGCAAAAAGTGGGGTGCTTAAATAACGCTCACCTGAAGAAGGTAAAATTACCACAATTTCTTTGTTTGCAAATTCGGGTTCTTTTGACAGTTTTACGGCTGCTGCAATCGCTGCTCCAGAAGAAATACCCGCTAAAATACCTTCTTTGGTCATTAATTCTCGCGCAGTATCAAAAGCTTCTTCGTTGGTGATCTGAATAACGCGATCCAGTAACGATAAATCTAGGTTTTCAGGGATAAAACCAGCACCAATACCTTGGATTTTATGAGGACCTGGTTTAATCTCTTCACCAGCTAAGGCTTGTGTAATAACAGGGGAACCAGTTGGTTCAACCGCAACCATTGTTACTGCTTTACCTTGAGTTTTTTTCAAGTAACGACCAATACCCGTAATAGTACCACCTGTGCCGACACCTGCAATTACAGCACCGACTTCACCATCAGTGTCGTTCCAAATTTCAGGGCCTGTGGTTTTTTCATGAATTTCAGGGTTAGCTGGATTACTAAATTGTTGTAGTAGGAGATAACGGCTAGGATCGCTATCACGAATTTCATTGGCTTTATCAATAGCCCCTTTCATGCCTTTCGCGCCATCAGTTAGCACTAAGTTGGCGCCTAATGCTTTGAGTAGTTTTCGGCGTTCAACGCTCATGGTGTCAGGCATGGTTAGCGTCAATTTGTATCCGCGTGCAGCTGCAACATAGGCAAGTGCAATCCCTGTATTACCACTTGTCGGCTCTACAAGTTCAACACCTTCTTTTAGGATACCTTTCTTTTCAGCATCCCAAATCATGTTGGCACCGATACGGCATTTCACACTAAAGCTTGGGTTACGAGATTCCACTTTAGCTAGAATGTTTCCATTTCCGAAATGCTTTAAGCGAATTAAGGGAGTGTGTCCAATAGTTTGCGAGTTGTCTTCGAAAATCTTGCTCATTTTTATCCTCGGTACATGATTTTTTATAAGGTCAGATGAAATTACCATACGCCATCAAGACAAAGATGGAAATAAGCTTTATGAATAACCTTATAACTTTTTCTTCTTTTTATTCCAAAAGGTTCTAATCAAGAGTGAGTGAGAAGATTCACAAATTAATAAATCAAGAGATGTGCAGTATATTGATGGCTGATAATCTATTTTTAACTACGTTTATTGCAAATACAGGGGTCATAATGGAAACCATTGAAGAGTTGATTAGCGCACTTGAACTCGCTGTACCTGAATTAGACGCGCAAGCTTTGCGTGAAAATTTACCTGAGTCTGATGCTCAAGAAGATGTACTTAATTGGCTATACGAATCACTCTCTGCTCAAGGATTAATGGATTATGTGGAATGGACAGAATATTTTGGTGATATTCCTGATTTGAAATCCTTAGAACAAATTTCTTTGTCTGAATCACCTAGCGCATTGATTTTATCTCAAGTTGAAAATATTGATTGGGATGAGGTGAGTGTTGATCCTTATATGTTGCCTTATGAATTACCTTATCTGGAATATATTAACCACTTTTTGACAGAAAAAGGGTTACGGTTAGTGGATCTCACACCGTTTGAAAATGCGTATATTTTCTGTATTCGAGACGATGAAGAGCTGATTGAAAAATTAGATGGTGCTTTAAATATCTTTGAAATGGGCATCAATGAACGTGAGCCGATGGATAGAGAAGAAACGAAAGATTATATTCGTTCACTCATTGAGTAATATGTTCAATTGCTAAATAAACACAATTAGTATTTTAAATATAACCTATAAAATAAAACCCCGTTTTAATAAAACGGGGTTTTTCAACATGATCGATAAGAGATGAGATAATGTTTACCACTGCCCTTGTTGTGTATGTTGTTTGCGATAACGATCGCACCACATTGCTGTTGCACCACAAATAGCCACAGGCATGATGACTAAATTTAGAATAGGGATCATGGTAAAAATATTAATAATCATACCAAATTGAAGATTATTCCATTTGTCCTGTTTGAGTGAGGATTTCATCGTTGCAAATGAAATTTTATGGTTATCAAATGGGAAGTCATTATATTGAATTGCCATCATCCAAGCACCAAAAGCAAACCATAAAATAGGAGCAACAGTTTGTCCGACAACAGGGATAAAATAAAGTAATAACAAGACAATAGCACGAGGTAAATAATAAGCTATTTTGGTTAATTCACGTTTTAGAATACGTGGAATATCTTTTAATATACCCGTAACTCCCGTATCTGGTGGTGCAATACCGGTTATTTGACCTTCTAATTTTTCAGCCAACAGACCATTAAAAGGAGAGGCAATAATATTAGCTAAGGTGCTAAAGAAATAAGTGAACACCAATAAAATAAAAATAACGGATAATGGCCAAATTAAATAGCTTAGCCATTGTAACCAATCAGGGACTTTTTCCATCATCCAATTGACCATATCGCCAATTTGACCATATAACCACCAAAAGGCACTTCCGAGAATAATAATATTGGCAAGTAACGGCAAGATAACAAAACGTTTTAGCCCTTTGCGTGTAATTAAACGCCAACCAAGAGCAAAATAATGAAATCCATTTAAATTTTTATTCGTTTCTGTCAAATTTGTCATACTTCCTATTCTCTCCAATGAGGGCAAGCTAGTATCATATAGGGAGATAATCAGCCTTACTAGTCATGAATTGTCTAAAAAATGCGCATAAGAGATTGAAGTGTGTATCTTTGTGACAAGAAAATTAAGTATTGGCTTGCACTTATGAGCATTGGCAAATACTCTTAGTAAAAAGTAATATTCGCCAACGTGGCTATTAAACCTCAAGACAACAGAGATAGAAATGATGCAGCAAAATTTGCGTCTGATATTAATCGTTGTTGGTGCGATTTTAATCATAGCTTTGTTATTACACGGCTTATGGATTGGTCGAAAAGAGCGTTCTAAGCTTTTCCGTAATCGCCCAGTAAAACGTCAGAAACAGAATTATCAGTCAGATGAGAACGATGACGAACCACAATATGCTGAGACTAGTCATCAGACATCAACTTTATCCTCTACTGAAAAGCGGGAGAGTGAGCCACCGATAAAATCGGAGTCTCTACATGAACCTGAATTTTCGGTGGCAGATAGAGATCCATTAATGTCTGAGAACCAAGCAAAAGGGCATTCTAATGAAACATCACTACAACAAGAGCCAAGCCTTGGAGTATTTGATGTTATTGAAAAAGAATCTGCACCTGTTGTTAGGGATGAGCCAAGACAAGCTCCAGTGGTCAATGTAGCGGGTGAAATAAAATCACACGTTAATACAAGCTCATCGGTGAGCTCAGAGCCTTCGATTTTAGAGACAACGGCTCATGTGACTCCTGCTGAAACTGAATCTTCGCATCATGCTCCGGCTGAAGAGCCAAAAACGGGTTCTGCGCCAGTTGTAGAACCTGTAGAAGAAGCAGAGAAAGAGCTGGTTATTGTCTTAAACGTAAGTGCGCACCATGGTCAAATGTTGGATGGTGAAATATTGATGCAAAGTATTATTCAAGCTGGATTCCAGTTTGGAGAAATGAATATTTTCCATCGTCATCTAAATCCAACGGCTAATGGTCCTGTTTTGTTTAGCTTAGCCAACATGGTGAAGCCGGGAACCTTTGATATAGATACCATGGCTGAATTAACCACACCAGGTGTCTCTATGTTTATGATGGTGCCATCTTATGGTGATGCTAACCAAAACTTTAAATTGATGTTGCTTGCAGCTCAACGTATTGCATCTGATGTGGGAGGAGTTGTACTTGATGATGAGCGCAAACTCTTAACACCACAAAAAATCGAGCTTTATAAATCTAGAATTCGCAGGACGCTGGATTTAAATCAATAGTTTCTATCTGTAAAAAAGCCCCCGCTTGCGGGGGTTTTTCTTCTTTGGTGATAAATCATGAATAAAAATACTCAACAAAAAATTGATAAACTTCGCGTTACCTTACGTCACCATGAATATCTTTATCATGTCATGGACGCGCCTGAAATACCTGATGCTGAATACGACCGCTTAATGAATGAGCTAAAAGCATTAGAAGCCCAACACCCTGAATTAATTACCTCGGATTCACCTACACAACGTGTTGGTGCATTACCACTCACTGCATTTGAGCAAGTGAGACATGAAATTCCAATGTTGTCTTTAGATAATGCTTTTGATGAAACCAGTTATCAGGCATTTGATAAGCGTTTGCGAGATCGTTTAAAAAATAGTGAAGAAATCACTTTTTGCTGTGAATTAAAACTTGATGGACTTGCAGTTAGCTTACTTTATGAAAATGGAGTTTTAGTACAAGCTGCAACGCGAGGGGATGGTACAACAGGAGAGAACATCACTGAAAACGTAAGAACCATTAAAGCTATTCCATTGCGTTTATATGGTGAAAATATTCCTGCACGTATTGAGATCCGTGGTGAAGTCTTTATGAATGAAAAAGGCTTTGAATATTTAAACGAAGAAGCTCGTCGCACAGGGGGAAAAGTATTTGCTAACCCTCGTAACGCAGCTGCGGGATCTTTACGACAACTAGATCCGCGTATCACAGCGAAACGCCCATTAACCTTTTTCTGTTATGGCGTTGGTGTACTCGAAGGTGGTGAGTTACCTACAAGCCACTATGCCCGTTTACAACTATTTAAAGAATGGGGATTACCTGTCAGTGATGCAGTAAAACTGTGTACTGGTAGTAAAGCCGTTCTTGAGTTTTATCATCATGTAGAAGAAATTCGCCCTAACTTAGGCTTTGATATCGATGGTGTCGTTATTAAGGTGGATGATATTGCGCTACAAGAAGAGCTGGGTTTTGTCTCAAGGGCACCACGTTGGGCTATTGCTTATAAGTTCCAAGCTCAAGAGCAAATGACGATTATCAAAGATGTTGAATTCCAAGTAGGGCGTACTGGTGCAATTACCCCAGTTGCCCGTTTAGAGCCTGTGCAAGTTGCTGGTGTTGTCGTGAGTAATGCTACATTACACAATGCTGATGAAATCGAACGCTTGGGATTGCGTATTGGCGATACTGTGGTTATTCGTCGTGCGGGTGATGTTATTCCTCAGGTTGTTAGTGTGATTGAAGAGAAACGTCCTGCTGATGCACAAGAGATTATTTTTCCAACGCAATGCCCAATTTGCCAATCTGATATAGAGCGTATTGAAGGCGAAGCGGTAGCGCGTTGTACTGGGGGATTAATTTGTGGTGCACAACGTAAAGAAGCGCTTAAGCATTTTGTTTCTCGTCGTGCGATGGATGTTGATGGTATGGGCGATAAAATTATCGACCAATTGGTTGAAAAAGAGTATGTCAAAACACCAGCAGATCTTTTTCGTTTAGATGAGAAAATCTTGTCTGGTTTAGAGCGAATGGGTGAAAAATCAGCAAAAAAATTAATTGCTGCATTAGATAAATCAAAATCAACAACATTTTCGCGTTTTATTTATGCTCTTGGAATTAGAGAAGTTGGTGAAGCAACGGCAAGTGGATTAACTGCTCATTTTTCTACGCTTGAGGCATTACGAAATGCAGATGTTGAAGCACTAAAATCAGTCCCAGATGTGGGAGATATTGTGGCTAAGCACGTTGTGAATTTCTTCCAAGAAGAACACAATAAAACGGTTATTGATCAGCTAATTAATGACGCAGGCATTACATGGCAAGCACCAGTAATAGTCACTCATGAAGCAGGAGATAATCCTTTTGCTGGTAAAACCGTAGTGTTAACTGGCTCACTATCACAATTAACACGCGATGAAGCAAAAGATAGATTAGTGGCTTTAGGGGCAAAAGTGAGTGGAAGTGTCTCTAAAAAAACCGATATGGTGATTGCAGGTGAAGCGGCAGGTTCTAAGTTAGTGAAAGCTAACGAGTTAGGGATAGACGTTATTGATGAAGATGAAATGATAAGATTACTTGATCAATCTAAATAATCACTCTATTATTTAGTAAATGCTACTGAGAAACGCTCTCAGTAGCATTTTTTACTTAAGTGAAATTTACATTTAATGTTTCTTTAGTAACTTATAAAGTGTGATCAACCTATCTTATTTAATAAATAGTGTGTATGCGGTTTCATGATATTGTGACAATAGTCACATCCTAATGTTACGCGTTACATAAAATGCTCCTCAAGATTTATTTTTATTTTTGGAGCATGCATGTCTTCTATCATTCACTTCGTTTTAGCACTCGCCGTTATTGGCGCATTAGCATTCATTGCGAGTAATAATCGCAAAGGGATCCGTCTGCGTTATATCGTGCAGTTATTAGTTATTGAAATCGCATTAGCATGGTTCTTCCTCAACTCTGATGTTGGTGAAGGTTTTGTTCGTGGTTTTGCTGGATTATTTGATCACTTATTAGGTTACGCTGCCCAAGGTACTGAATTTGTATTCGGTGGCATGATGAAAGGTGGTTTAGCATTCTTCTTCCTGAATGTATTATGTCCAATTATCTTTATTTCTGCATTAATTGGTATTCTTCAACATATCAAAGTATTACCTTTCGTGATCCGCATTATCGGTACTGTGCTTTCTAAAGTGAATGGTATGGGGAAACTGGAATCATTCAACGCAGTTAGCTCATTAGTTCTTGGTCAATCAGAGAACTTTATTGCCTATAAAGATGTTTTAGGCAAAATGTCTCAGCGTCGTATGTACACCATGGCTGCAACAGCAATGTCGACAGTATCAATGTCAATTGTTGGTGCATACATGACAATGTTAGATCCAAAATACGTTGTTGCTGCTCTAGTACTGAATATGTTCAGTACCTTTATCGTCCTTTCTGTGATTAACCCATATTCTGTTGAGAATGAAGAAGATATTCAAATGGGTAATCTTCATGAAGGTCAAAGCTTCTTTGAAATGTTAGGGGAATACATTCTAGCTGGTTTCAAAGTTGCATTAATCGTAGCTGCAATGCTGATTGGTTTCATTGCTTTAATTGCTGCAGTGAATGCAATTTTCAGCATGATTTTTGGTATTAGCTTCCAAGATTGCTTAGGTTACGTTTTCTATCCATTAGCATGGGTAATTGGTGTACCAGAACAAGATGCATTACGTGTTGGTAGTGTGATGGCAACGAAATTAGTGTCTAACGAATTCGTTGCAATGGGTAGCTTACAAGATATCGCAGCCGATATTTCACCACGCTCAGTGGGTATTTTATCAGTATTCTTAGTTTCATTTGCTAACTTCTCTTCAATCGGGATTGTAGCAGGTGCGATTAAAGGTCTAAATGAAATGCAAGGTAACGTTGTTTCTCGTTTCGGTCTGAAATTACTGTTCGGTTCTACATTAGTGAGCTTCTTATCAGCGGCTATCGCAGGCTTGTTTGTTTAATCGCTCAAGATAAAACAGATAGCATGTGAATAAAATAACAATGTAAACCACATTACTTGTTCATCAGGTAATAAAAAATCAAGCAGTACCTTCGGGTACTGCTTTTTTTATCTTTAAATTACCCTATAATTGATCCTTTCCTTCGATAACAGCGGTATAGAATATGCTAGAAAAACAGCATCTTATTGATATAGCAAACACACAAATGCCATTTGGTAAGTACAAAGGGCGCATGTTGGTTGATTTACCTGAAGAGTATTTATTATGGTTTGCTAAGAAAGGAGCGTTCCCTGAAGGAAAACTAGGGCAACTCATGGAGATGACTCTTGCAATTAAAATTGAAGGCTTAGAAGGACTATTAAAGCCCTTAAAGCGGTGATGTTAATTATTATCTAGACCTGATTTTTCAGGTGCTAATGCGTTAATAATTTTCTGACTTAATTCAATAAATAATGTTTGTTCTCCCAATGTCAAACATTCACTTATTTTTTCAGCATTTTGTTTACGACCTAATGCTGCTCTTGCTAAAAAAGCGTGGCCATCATCAGTTAAATGGGTAATAAACTCACGTTTATCTTTTTCTGAACGATACTGTGCAATAAATCCTAAGGTTTTTAACCCTCGCATAAACTTCGATAAATTTTGTCTTGAAATCGCTAACGAATGACTTAATTGGGATGGGGTTAAATCACCTCGTAAGCGCAATAATTCTAAAATATCATATTGACCCCAAGTGACTTGTTCTGGGGTATAACGAGTGCGTTGCGCGACTAATGTGCATTGTAATAATGATAATGCATTTTCTAATTCACACTTTTCCATAAATACGTTATCTCATGAATAATATTAACTAAAGTTAATTTTATCAGGTCATCCCGCGTGAAGAAACTTTATATTGATTAACTAAAGTTAATCAAATATCATGGTATATAGTTAACTTTAGTTAACTACCTTCCGGTTGTACGATAAAACGAGATGTCATTGATAATAGGTGAAATAGAAATGAAAGATTATTTTAAAGATAAAGTGATTTTAGTCACTGGTGCAAGTACAGGTGTAGGTGAAGGTATTGCACAATTGCTATTTCAACGTGGTGCGACGGTTTTCATTACTGGTAGGCATTTAGATCAAGTAATAAAAACAGCGTGTTCTATTGATACAACGGGTAAAAAAGTCATTGCTTTGCAGGCTGATATAACCTCACCTTCTCAGGTCGAAAAAATGATTGAGGCTGTTATGTCGCAAGCTGGAGCATTACATGGCTTAGTTAATAATGCAGGGATCACGGGGCCTCATAATACATCTATTGTGGATTATGAGATTGAAGATTGGAAAGCAGTAATAGATACCGATATTAATGGCGTATTTTATGGCTTGAAATATGGTATACCCGCAATATTAAAAAGTGGGGGAGGGAGTATTGTTAATCTTTCTTCATCTAATGGCATTGTCGGTATTGCAGGTATTTCAGCATATACGGCAGCTAAACATGCCGTATTAGGGATCACTCGTTCAGCTGCACTTGAATTTGCAGATAAAGGAATAAGGATCAATGCAATAGGTCCTGGTTATGTCGATACACCAAGAATGCAAATGCTACCCAACGAAGTACGTGAATGGATGGCAGATACACACCCAATGAAACGTATGGCAACCAGAGAAGAAGTCGCTAAAACCGTTGCTTTTTTACTTTCAGATGAAAGTAGTTTCACAACAGGTGCATTTTATGCCGTTGATGGGGGTTACACTGCACAATAGAAATGAATAAGGAGGAGTAGAAAACAAAAAATCCCGAAGATTTCTCTTCAGGATCTTGAAATTCTGGTGGAGCTAAACGGGATCGAACCGTTGACCTCTTGCATGCCATGCAAGCGCTCTCCCAACTGAGCTATAACCCCACATATTGGATTGTTCTAGAGTATATTGGTGGAGCTAAGCGGGATCGAACCGCTGACCTCTTGCATGCCATGCAAGCGCTCTCCCAACTGAGCTATAGCCCCAACATACTGGAACGGGCTTGATAATAGGCAACAAGCACAATACTGTCAATCAGTTAATCTCACATTATTTGTTGATTGCTGAAAAAGAATACAAAAAAAAGATACATTCCGTAATTTAGGAATGTATCTCTCTTAGTCAGCAAGTTTAATGTGTAAATTAAGCTTGATTTTCTCTTTCTGTAATAAAGTCTAATGCTTTATTAATACGCGCAATACTACGTGTTTTACCAATAGCATGAACAGTAACATCTAAGCCAGGAGATTGGCCTGCACCCGTTACAGCAACACGTAATGGCATACCAACTTTACCCATACCGATTTCTAATTCATCAGCGGTATCTTGAATAGCTTGGTGAACATTTTCAGCAGTCCAATCAGTAATAGCAGATAATTTATCACGAACCACTTCTAATGGTTGGCGAGCGACTGGGCGTAAATGTTTTTTCGCAGCTGTTTCTTCAAAGGTTTCGAAATCAACATAGAAGTAATGACAACTTTCAGCCATTTCTTTTAATGTTTTACAGCGTTCACCTAATAATTTGATCAGCTCAACTAATGATGGACCATTGCTGGTATCAATATTTTGTTGTTTGATATGCCAATCTAAATGAACAGCGACTTTTTCTGCTGGCAACGTATTGATGTAATGATGATTTAACCAAAGTAATTTATCAGTATTAAATGCACTGGCTGATTTGCTGATAGCTTCTAAAGTGAAGTGCTCAATCATTTCATCAATAGTAAAGATCTCTTGGTCACCATGAGACCAGCCTAAACGCACTAAGTAGTTTAATAGTGCTTCTGGTAAATAGCCGTCATCGCGGTATTGCATCACACTTACAGCATTATAACGTTTAGACAGTTTTTTGCCGTCATCACCTAAGATCATTGATACGTGAGCATATTCAGGTACAGGTGCACCCAATGCTTTGAGAATATTTATTTGGCGAGGAGTGTTATTGATATGATCTTCACCACGAATTACGTGAGTAATTTCCATATCCCAGTCATCAATAACAACACAGAAGTTATAAGTAGGAGAGCCATCAGTACGACGAATAATGAGGTCATCCAATTCTTGGTTGCTAAATTCAATCGGGCCACGGATTTTATCATCAAAAATCACAGAGCCTTCTTGTGGGTTTAAGAAACGCACAACATGGGGTTCATCAGCGCTGTGATTATGATTACCACCACGGCAGCAACCATCGTAACGAGGTTTTTCACCTTTCGCCATTTGATCTTCGCGTAATTGTTCTAAACGTTCTTTAGAGCAGTAGCAACGGTACGCAGTGCCCGCAGATAACATCTGATCGATAACTTGGTTATAGCGATCGAAGCGTTTAGTCTGATAATAAGGACCTTCATCCCAATTCAGATTTAACCAATTCATACCGTCCATGATTGCATCGATGGCTGGCTGAGTAGAACGTTCTAAGTCGGTGTCTTCAATACGCAGTACAAACTCGCCCTTATTGTGACGGCTATATAACCAGGAATAAAGTGCGGTGCGCGCACCACCAACATGTAGATAGCCAGTAGGACTTGGTGCAAAACGGGTTTTTATTTTACTCATTGGGATTGCCTTAGTACGTCTTACTTATATAGATAAGTAATCGTGATTATCAAAAAAACGAAATGGTTGCCTTATTTTATCACTGGATGCTAATTCCTCAATGGCATTAAGCTTTTAACAGAGATAAAAATTTCAAATTGATGATGTTTTGTTTGACGAAGGCTACTCATAAGATTATTTTGGTTAATTGCTGTGTCACTTATGGTGCTAAAAAAAGCATCTTGACTAAAAATAAAACGAACAGTCATTTTCACGATAAAAATCTGATAAAAATCGTTGACTCATAGCGCAGTATCCCTATAATGCACCCCATCACGACGGGCGGTTAGCTCAGTTGGTAGAGCATCTCCCTTACAAGGAGGAGGTCGTTGGTTCGAGCCCAATACCGCCCACCATTATTTTCGTTGTGATACGTTGTATGATTTGATGTAATTGGGCGGTTAGCTCAGTTGGTAGAGCATCTCCCTTACAAGGAGGAGGTCGTTGGTTCGAGCCCAATACCGCCCACCAATTACATTAAAGCGTGGTAGTGAGAATTTAGTCATCATGAAGTGGGCGGTTAGCTCAGTTGGTAGAGCATCTCCCTTACAAGGAGGAGGTCGTTGGTTCGAGCCCAATACCGCCCACCACTTCATTCGGTTATTTCGCGCAATATCACATAATTAGGTATGGGTCGTTAGCTCAGTCGGTAGAGCAGTTGACTTTTAATCAATTGGTCGGGCGTTCGAATCGCCCACGACCCACCATTCCTAAGAATACAACATAAAGTAGTGAACATTGTGACGGGTCGTTAGCTCAGTCGGTAGAGCAGTTGACTTTTAATCAATTGGTCGGGCGTTCGAATCGCCCACGACCCACCATTCACAAAGCTACTTACAGATTTACGCAAAATTATTAAATGGGTCGTTAGCTCAGTCGGTAGAGCAGTTGACTTTTAATCAATTGGTCGGGCGTTCGAATCGCCCACGACCCACCATTTAATAATCAAGCGGGCGGTTAGCTCAGTTGGTAGAGCATCTCCCTTACAAGGAGGAGGTCGTTGGTTCGAGCCCAATACCGCCCACCACTTCTTTTTATCCTCTCTCATTGCTTTCTTATTTACTTCCTATATCCCCTTTAAATAATCATGATCAGTGATTTAACGTTTTATTTTTATGTGTTGTTCTACAACCTAACTAATTGATTTTTAACTTAGCTTTTCATGAGTTATTGCATCGTTTTAGCTATTACACTAACTTCAAGTGTATGCGCTTTCTAAGTCATCCTAATGGCTTCATTCATTTTCATGTACCACCACAGCTCGTTTCATTTTCTTTGATTCTTTCCTCTTATTCACTCTGTTTCTATATGGTTGTTTTAGCCTATTCAGACATTAAGCCTTCTACATGATGCAAAAGTTAAAAGGCGGTTTTTTAAAACGTTTTTTACATTTTGTTATGTTTATCCGGAAAATAGAGGTGTTTCCAAAGAGAAAATAAGGGCATTCTATATTTAAAACAAAGATGAGTAACTCTTTGAATACCTTCTACGTATTAGCCTGAAATATTCAAAAAACGATATTAATATTAAAAGAAAGATCTACTCTTTTTTTGATGGTTTATAGGTTTTTTCGGTTTATTTATAAAATTAAATAACTTTAAAAACAGTATATTGAATGACTCTAACGTATTTAGTGAGCCAAAAACTCCATAAAATGAGTGGGTTAAAACATTTTCATAACTATAAATAAACGTACATTTGATTATTTCTAATGAGGAAATTGAAGGAATAAAGATAAAAAAATACAATTTTATAGTTAATCTTTCTTAATTATCATCCATTTATTACTAACGTGATGAAATTAAATGATTAAATATAATAATATTTAATTTTTTTCATTCTTCTTTTAAAGAAACTTTAAGTTAAAAATATCTACATAACTAAATGATTATTATGTTATTTTTATAAAAAATTGATATTTGTCAAAATTTGCACCATAATGAACTACGTAGTAAATGATATGAAGCAAAAAGAACTTATTTCATCATTAATTGATTTGCCATTAAGTGGTTAATTTCATTTTTTACTGA
The DNA here is from genome assembly GCF_003144375.1 of Proteus genomosp. 4 str. ATCC 51469. Taxonomy (NCBI): domain Bacteria; kingdom Pseudomonadati; phylum Pseudomonadota; class Gammaproteobacteria; order Enterobacterales; family Morganellaceae; genus Proteus; species Proteus genomosp. 4. Next base: position 119,322 of record NZ_PENV01000001.1, on the reverse strand, counting down.
AAATGGAGAAAATTGTGCATTTGACAGGAATATAAATTATATAAAAATATTAATGTTTATTTGGGCCTAAGAATAACTCTTATATAGAATGAGTATAAATACTTAGGACATAAAAAGAATATTTCTTATGTTTTTTAACAAAATTAGATCATACCAAAATGGATATTTAACAGCTTATTCATTTTTAAATTTAATTTAAGTTGTAATAAAGATTCTGTTTTTACGCTATCCAAATGCGCGTATTTGAGTGAAAAAGAAAGGATAGAACAATGTGGTGATAAAATGTTCAATTTTTATTGTGGTGAGCTCAAGTATCGAATAACTTACTGATAAAGAAAAAAATATTTATATCAATGATTATGTTTTTTTATTGTAAAAATGAGATTTTTAATCTTATTAAAAATAAAAGGTAATTATTCATTAATAAAAATTCAAAAAAAATGATTAATTAAATGTATTGTCTATTTATACCAATGTAATAAAGATTTATCACATCTTAAATATATTTAGCTGAAACGCTAAGGGTTTATGCTTATATAAATTAATTAACAAATGTTTAAAGGGTGATCTATATCCTAATCTTAGTGTAATAATTGTAATTTGTTGATTTTAAATCATAATTTACATGGAATTATTAATTCATCAGATTTCATTGACATTACTTAAGCTATTTCAGAAAAATAAGAAAATCACCTTCTTTATGAGGTTAATTTATTATTTTAAATAAATTAGACTAATACAACTTGATTTATTTTTGCACAATTCAGGTCATCACGCTTTAAATTAAGAGGATGATAGATAATTATTCTGATTAATGAGTAAAGTTTAAGAAAAAAAAAGCGCTATTTTATAAATAAAATATTTTAACTATATGAAAACAAAGAATATATAGTGCTATCCTAGGTATTGTTTACTAGTATGAGTAAAGTACCAAGCCTTGATTGTCTTTTTTCGACTAGTTGAAAGTGTTTAAATGCGTAGTATATTATTTACATATGATAAGTCATGTTATGAATTGTAATATTTCTTATCTACTAAAAATAATATTTTATTAAAACAAAAAGGTGTCCTCGATAATATATAATTTTATATATTATTGCGCGATAACACACCATTATAAATTAGATATCAATCAAAGTGAAAAGCGAGAACATATTATGAGTAGCAAGTATCCAGTCGCTTATGCAGTTGGACAAAAAATTAAGTCATTAAGAAAATCTCAGGGTTATACTGTATTTCAGTTAGCAAAAGAGATTGATATTAGTGAACAACAATTATTCCGTTATGAGCGTGGTGTAAACCGTATTGATATTGATTGCTTAGTTAGAGTGCTTGAAGTACTAGGCGTTAATATTGGTAGCTTCTTTGAAGAAGTAACAAGTGGAATGACTCAAGAAGTTGAGCATAATGAACAACATATTCCAGCTCATTTCGATAGTAAGGCTCTTTCTATTTTCTAAAAATATCTTTAAATTAGAAGATAACTCATTTTAGAATAACTAAATTGAGTAGGATAATTCTTATATATGTATATCTTTAAGATTAGTAAATAATAAGAATTTTCTTAATTATAGAAATAAAGCCTCTATATAATATTAATGCCCTTATTAGGGCATTTTACGTTTTTATGGGAATGAAATTTTTTAATTATCTTCAAGAAAAAGAAAAATATTATCGCAGAATATCCGAGATTTACATATCTGTAGAAATATACTCTCATACCTATTGTTATGTGTAAATTAACAGGGGATAGATACCTATAAATATAAATCTCTTACTAATCAGCTCTTATATTACCTGCTATGATTTTACTTTTTGGTAACATTTTTAAAGCTATTAATGTATAACTTGTGTGCTTTATACCAAGGAATTTAAAAAGAATAAACGTTGATACGATAAAACTTGAAAAAGAGAACTGGGTCAGAAATTAGGATTAGATCAAATTTTCAAATTTAAGCATTTAATAGCAATGTAGAAATGGCAACAGATAGTCTTTATACAAGAGGGGAGCTTACAGCCTCTTCACCTTCATGATGAAAAGGCTGTTATTCTAGTCTTGGAGTGGTGGTGTCAAAATATATTCGACCTGTTGATCGCTCAGGGAGATATTAAAAAATGTTTGGTAAAACTGTTTTGTCTCTTTGATGATATCAATGTGCTGTGTTTGCTCTGGGTATAAAATTGTTGCAAGCCATAAAAATTGTAGCGCTTCTTCTGTCGTTTCTCTGCACCACCAAAATAGACCTTTGGGATTTGTGTAGACACGACCTTCACGTACTGCAGTAATTGATTGCCATTCGGGTGAATTCTTGATGATTTCCGTATCTCTTGCATACATAGTGACAATGACATCAGGATTAGCATGAATAACTTGTTCTAAGGAAACTTCACCTGCTCGACTAGGTACATTGTCAAACCAATGTTCTGCAACATTGACTCCTCCAGCAAGTGTTATCCAATCATGATTTAGCGAAGGCGCGCCAGACGTTCTTAATGGCGACCCAAAAGCATGATAAACCTTTATTGGTTTCTTGATGCTTATCTCGCTTACAGCACTGTTTACAAGCGCCGTATTACGCTGAAAGTAAGCTAAATAATCTTTTGCTAATTGGTGGCTACTTGAGCCTAAAATTTCACCCGTGATCACGGTTCTTTCTAACAAGGCATCCATTGAGCCTGACTTTAATAATGCAACACTGATCCCTGCATTTTCTAGCGTTGTCATTTGTGCATCAGATAGCTTTCCTGTTGCAAAAAAGATTTGAGGCTGGCTAACAATTAATGTTTCGATATTCAGTGTGTCATTATTACCTTTACTGGAAATTGAAGCCGTTTTTATAGCTGGAACAATCTCAGTAAAAAAGGGAATAGTTTTGACTAAATCGGTTGTAGAAACAATTTTATCTCCAGCACCAAGCATAGCAAGGATTGCATTTTGTGCATTCCAACTCGTGGCGACTCGTTCTGGTGAATCTGGAACAGTAATTGATTGGTCTTGATAATATTGAATAACTCTTTGTGCCTGTACATTGAGAGAGGTACTGAGGGCCGAAACCCCCAGTAATGCAATGCACAGGGTTTTAAAAAACCCTTTATACATTTAACTATCCCCTTAGAGTTCAATACTGACTGATGCGGAAATTTGGCGAGGTGTACCTAAGAAAGCATTAGCACCACCAATTGCACCATTTTGGTTACCAGAGAAGATAGACGCCCAATAATGTTCATTAGTCACATTATCTAAATTGAGGCGGAAAGTGGTTTTCTTATCCCAATACTGTGTTTGATAACGAGCACCTAAATCAAGTGTGGTATAGGCTTTTGCCCACATCGTATTGGTGGTGTTTGCCGCACGTTTTCCGGTGTAGTGAACATTAGCACTGTAGATAACATTTGGCACGGTAGGGTAATGGTATTCGGCTAATAAATTTGCTTGGTATTTTGGTACACCCACAACATCTTTATCCTGGGTTTTCGCATTACCTGTATTAGTTAATGTTGGATCTAACCATGTCATGCTACTGAATACGAAAAGTTCATCAGTCACTTGTCCATTAGCAATCAGCTCCAATCCTCGGTTACGTTGTTTGCCTTGTTCTTTAAAGATATTGTCATTTCCTACGTAAGCAAAAGGACGTTCTAATTGGAAAATTGCGGCATTTAAATTGAGATCACCAATTTGTGATTTAACACCCATTTCCCACTGCTCACTGCGGTAAGGTTTTAGCACTTCACCTTTGTTATCTGCAGTATCGGGCGCTGAATCACCTTCTTCTAATGAATCAGCATAAGAAACATAAGTCATCACTTCAGGAATAGGTTTAAACATTAATGCAATAGCAGGGCTTAAACCATTTTCAGTGTGATTTTCACCACCAGCACGATAGGAAGTTTCTTTGATCCAGTTTTGGCTTAGCGATCCCATCACTGACCATTGCGGATTAAAGGTAACTGTATCACCGAAAGTAACGGATTGAACTTGTGAGCGACTGTTTTTGGTGCGAGCGCTGCCAGTATAGAAGCCTTCATTAGATGGATCATCATAACGATGCGGATTATTAATATCTTGAGTTGGTAATGTAAATTTCAGATCGTTGCCATTTGCTCCGTAAATATCCCAACGATAACCGCTAGTAGCGAGCACTAAATCATGAGAAAGTGCACCTGTCATCACATGACCATTAACATTGACTGAATGACTTAAAACAGTAAAACGACCATAAGTAGAAGGAACGGATAACGTTGGTGTAAATTGCTTACCATCATTACTTAGCTGATTAGAAACAGAACGGAATCCGCGATCAGCCGTTTGATAGCCAATTGCTGCACTGATTTGCCAATCTTCGTTAAAATCATGTTTTAGTCGGCTACTTACTGTTCTGGTATGAAGATCAACACCCGCAAAAGCTTGACCATAGCCCGCTTTAGTTGGATCTGGCGCATCAGGTAATGCGGTGACCTTTGGTCCATACGAAAATGCACCCGGATAACCCATTTTTTTAAACCAATAATCACTAAAATTCACTTCTAAGACAGTATCAGACGAGATATTCCAATCAAATGCGGTACTGATTAGCTGGCGACGTGTTTTACTACCTGAGACATAACCTTTACCTTCATCATGCATTAGATTAATGCGATAACCAAAAGTGTTGTTATCATCAATAAAACCACCTAAATCAAGATGGCCTTTAAATTGGTTATCATTGACATAAGTAGCATTCAGTGAAGTTAAGCGTTTTAAGGTTGGGCGTTTTTGTGTGAAATTAAATTGCCCACTTGGACTTGCTGGTCCATAAAGTGAACCTGTTAGGCCATTTATAATATCTACGCGTTCAAGCATTTCGACAGGAAATGCAGTGGTAGAAATAATATTCACACCATCTAAACGAGAGTTAGCGACAACATTACCCTGCATTCCGCGGTTTTGAGGACGACCAACATCCATACCACCACGTGCTTGCATTTGAGAGGAGGCATTATATTTTAAAATATCCGCAACACTGGTAACTTGTTGATTTTCAATCATGGATTGAGTGAAGGTATTTGTTGTGTAAGGTGTATCTAACCATTTTTTTTCACCTAATGGTCCCATATCAACTTCACGAGTTACAAATCCAGCACCGGCTTCACTATTATTCACTGGTTGTGCAGTAACGACGATTTTCTCAGCATTTTCAGCGGCTACACTTGCTGATACGGCTAATGTTTGTGCTATAGCACAAGCTATTGTCGAAATGATAAATTTCTTCACGATAGACTCCCAAAATATAATTTTTAGTTATTTAACTCCATCGATATTAAAAAATTTATACAACGATGCTCATCGCAAATGTGATGCAATGTATATCATTGTATAGGTTTTTATATAGCGAGGATGGGCGCTGACTATACACCGAATAACATGTAAATAAAATGATATATTTGCTAATAATAAGATTATGAAATTGTTTCTGAATTAAGATCAAAAAAATGCCCGTTTATACGGGCATTTTAGATAATAATCTTTCTGTAAGGAGTAACCAGAGGGGATTAATGCTCTGCTTTTTTAGTTACTGAACCATGAGTATCATGTTTTTGGTGGCGATGATGACCATCAACCATACTGCGGAATGTCTGTGTAAAAGTGTCACCTAATGTACATAAATAGAAGTGAGCACAAATAAACATTAATGCCACAATACCCAAAACTAAGTGTGCTTTTAACATCCAATAGCCATAGCCAAGTACTTCTGGGTATAAACATAATAATCCAGTAACAAGTAACAGTGGCACTAAACCAAACATCACACCTAAGTAAGCAAGTTGTTGAAGAGGGTTAAACTTATCAGTTTCAGTTGCAGCAAAAGGATGTGGTTCACCTTTCATTATGCCATAGAGGTAAAAGCGAGCTTGTTTGATACAACGGCCAATTAACCCATTAAATCTTACTTTGTAATGTACACCGTTACTGGTTGTTAGATTAATCAGAATAAAACCAATCCAGAACGCGATAAGTACAAAACCACAGATTTTATGTAATAGCACCATTGAAGTGACATTTCCGATAGAGAAATGCCCTAAAAAGCCACTTAGTAATAATAGGATAAACAATAAAGCATTACCCCAGTGCCAAAAACGGATCGCTTTAGAATATAAATAAACACGCTCTTCTTCGTAATGGCCTGAATGTTTTGGTGCAAGGGCATAGCGTAGCAAGCCATGAATAACTAAAATGGCTATCATAGCAACGATTAATAAACCTGCCGCCATTAACCATACAGGCCAATAATCTGGCGTATAATGGAGTTCTGCTCCCCAGATACTAGTCATGCTTTATCCCCCTGATGGATTTCTTTACGACGGAATAAACTTGGTTTTCCGACATTATCTAACTGGTATTGATAAACGGATTTTTGTTTGATCCAAGCCTGAATTTCAGGCGAGTCGATACGACCAAAAGCAAGTGCATCCGTTGGGCATACCGATACACACGCAGGTAATTCACCTTCAGCTAATCGAGTATCTGAGCAGAAATTACATTTATCTGCGATATGCGTCATTGGGTTGATATAACGAACATGGTAAGGACAGGCACCAACGCAATAATCACAGCCAATACACAACTCTTTTTTTACCTGTACGATGCCATTTTCATCAATAAAAGAGGCGCCAGTTGGGCAAACAGAAACACAAGGTGCATCTTCACAGTGCTGACATGAAACACGGAAAAATTGATAATGTGGATCACCCGCTTCATCGTTGTGTGGGCCTTGAATTTGAACTTGAAGTCGGCTGAAACCTTCAGGAATGTCATTGATGACTTTACACGCAACAGTACAGGCCTGACACCCAATGCAACGTTTTTCATCATGTAGCATGACAAATTGTTTATCATTATTGTTCATCGTTATTTTTTTCCTTAAGCACGACTAATTCTGACACCTGATGTATGCACATCAGTACCCGATACAGGACTAATTTCATGAGGTAATAAGTTGCCACAGTGAACACCTGTTGTAGTCGCTGCTGTTTTTGCACCCGCTTTTGCACCCGAACCCATATAAACAAATACAGTGTCAGGGCGAATACCTTCAGTGATTAAAGCGTGTGCTTTTTCTTTGCCTATATTGTTTTCCAGAATGATTTCATCACCATGTTTAATACCGTGGTTTTTTGCTGTTTCTGGATGAAGCCAAACTGGGTTTTCCCACATTAATTCAGCTAATAACGGTACATATTGTGTTGCACCATTAGTATGAACGGCGACTTTGCCTTGAATAAAATAAAGCTCATCTTTTTCTTTTAATGGGAAGTTGTGGAAGCGAGGAATACCGTAATTTTCTAAACGGCTTTCTAATTCTTCAGAGTAGATTTCAATTAAGCCACTTGGTGATTTAAATGAGAGCGCTTTTTCCATTGTGTTATTGCTATCAACATGTTTGATGGCTTCTGGATATTGCTCAACAAAAGCTTTTACATAAGAAGGTTCGCGTAACAATAATGGAATTCCATAAGAGACATAGCCTTTTTTATGCATCTCTTTGTATAGCGCTTCGCTACCATTAACTTGATAAAGCTGCCTTACCCCCATGTTTTCCCAAGGGAAATAAGCTTCTAATCCCAGCGCTTTACCTAATTCCATCCAAATTAACCAACTTGGTTTGGTATCACCAATAGGTTCGACAACTTGCTGGCGTAATGCATAAGCGGGATTTAAACCTGAAACATCAGCAACTTCTTCATCACGTTCTAAATAGGTGCATTCAGGTAAAAGGTAATCGGCATAAGCGGCACTTTCGCTTAAATACACGTCACAACTAACAATTAAGTCCAACTTCTGTGCTGCTTTTTCTAACTCAGGACGGCAACTGACTGTTTGGAATGGGTTATGACGAGACATAATCCATGCTTTTGTTTGATATGGTACGCCTTCTAATGTTGAGTCGATAATGGATTGAACAATACCGCCGCCTTTATTGATATATTTAAATTGGGGCGCTGTTGCATCAATGCGTTTTGCGGTAATTTCAGGCATACCTTTAACACTTGGTTTTGCCAATTCAGGAGCAATATTAATACCTGCTAATTTATTGTATTTTGCTGCTGCCTTTTTCTGATACATACCACCTTCACGTTCAATGTTGCCTAGTAAGGCATTGAAGGTGAAGATCATTCTGCGCATATTGATCTCTTCTTTATTAAAGGTCGCGCGGTGACCTGGCATAATCAGTGCATGAGGAGCTTTTGCTGCAATTTCTCTAGCGATACGAGCAATATCTTTAGCGGGAACATCTGAGTGTGCTTGAGCCCATTCAGGGGTTGTATCTTGTAGAACTTCTTTTAATTGTGGGAAACCTACCGTAAATTTCTCAACAAACTCTTTATCGTAGAGATCTTCTTTAATTAAGATATGGCACATCGCCATTAGAACAGGTAAATCGCCACCAGGGCGGATTGCGAACCACTCGTCTGCTTTACTTGAAACGACAGATAAACGAGGATCAAAACTGACTAATTTTGCACCACGTTCTTGTGCTGTCATTAATTCATGCGTTTCAGCAACTTCAATGCCCTCATAAAGGTTATGACCAAAAGAGAGAATATATTTAGAGTTCGCTAAATCCATTGCAAGATCACCACCCATCATAACGGATGCAGCAATGGCTTTACCTGCTGGGCAAGTAGTTGCGTGTGTAAATGTATTTGGAGAACCAAATGCGGCCGCTAAATGGAAAAGGTGAGAAGAAAGCGATCCTGACTTAGATGAAAAAGAGATGCTTTCAGCTCCATAGCTTTGTTTTATAGCATTCATCTTTTCAGCTATTTCTTTATAGGCTTGTTCCCAGCTTATGACTTCCCATTCACCTGCACCTCTAGGGCCTTTGTGTTTCATGGGTTTGACAATACGGTTTGGATCGTTAACCAGACTAACGCCACTTCCACCTCTGGCGCAAATACGGCTACTTTGATGCTCTGCGTTTCTGTTTCCTTGGATAAATACAGTTTTATTGTTAACAACCTGAGCTTCTATAGGACAACGATAAGAACACATCTCACATAGACTTGGTGTTAATGTTGACTGACCCTTAAGAGAATCTACAGGATTAAATGCAAGTGCACCCGGTGGTAAACTACTCACAGTACAACCCACACATCCTATCCCCATCCCCTTAATGAAAGAACGACGACTAATACTCATATAACCTCCAGTTTCTTCTTATAGCTAAATATTATATACAGACGGTTAAATAAATATTTGAAGGCGTCTCCAGTTTATTAATCCATAAGTGATGAGTTAGTTGTAAATAATAAATAATAGAGAATAAGACGTTAATAAATGTCACAAAATAAATTAACTAAAATAGACAAAATCAAATGATAATTATTTTCTTCTATTAACTCGTATTATAAAGATTTTGAGGAGAAAGAGAGGATCTTCGAGGCTGTGGCATTAATGCTTACTTCTTTTAAATTCACTTACTTACGACATTAATTTATTTTATTAAAGTGTATTTTAAATATATGATTAAATACAATAAATAATTGACAAAAAAACCTATCGATATATAATTATTTATATATCGAGTTTCAACGTTATTGTAATTAATTTGTTATTTAAAAATCAAACTAAATAATATTTTTTAGCGTTATTTAAATCCAGTTTCTTCTTAAAATATATTTTGTAAAAAATAGCTAACTTATTATTTTGATGATAAATACGAATAAAAGAGAAAAATAAAGAGATGATAATTTGTGCAGAAAATGCTCAGTGAAACGTAATCAAACTGATACTAAAAATGAGACAATCTATAAATTATTATTCATTATGTTTAAACATTAATTAATGAAGCTAATAGTTATGGGGCTGTATGTTGATTGTCAAAAAGAGCTGTTTTTTGTTTTATACATCTTAATAATATTAACGCCAAGTAAATATGCGTAGGAAAAGGTTTAAAGCAAATGTTAAAAATAAAGTGACTCATTGAATATTGAAAGCCACTTTGTTTGCGTGTTGTCAAAATTGTTTTTCTGTTTATCTTTTTTATATAAAAGAAAGGATTTAAAACAACATAACGATTAAGACAAGGCTCAGTAATAAGGGATAAACTCTTGCATGCCATTTATCGGGAATACGAGATAAAAAGCGCTCAGAGATCTTTAACCCTATCCATGTGCTACAAATCAGAATAAAGGCTGCCTTTAGCCAAATATAACCAATAAAGCCAGATTCACTATTTAAAGGTGATGCAAAGGAAAGTGCGACATAAGTGAATGTTGCAGTGAGAGCTAAAGGTAAGGTTAAGGCATTTGCCATTGCTGCAGATTGTGCCATTGGTGTACCTCTACGACGTAATAGAGGAACTGTCATTACACTTCCGCCAACCCCTAAAAAAGCGGCAATAATACCAATCACAGTGCCATTAATGCTTTCTTGTGCTTTGGTTACCTTTTTTGCGTTGTGAGTCGGTGCCATAAAACCAGGGCGAAAATAGCAATCTAAAATAGTGACAAAGAGATAACCAATAAAGATCCATTTGATCCAAGTACCTTCAACGGTTAATGCGAGAAGGGCACCTAAGATCCCCCCAAACGCAATCCCAATAAAAAGGATGAACATGATATGCCAATCAAGCCTTTTTGCCTTATGGTGTTTAATGGTTGTGACTGTTGCAGAAAACAACATAATTAATGCAGAGGTGGCAACTGCGATTTGCATAGCATGTTCGGCAGGTAAACTGTCTATTCCCCAGAGCGTCAGAATAAGTGTATAGAGTAAGGGAACAGTGACAAAACCACCGCCAAAGCCAAATAGCCATGTTGTGATGCCTGAAATTAAACCAAAAGAAATCAGCCAGAGTGTCATTTCAAATCTCCTGTTGAGTCAGGAGATTAACAATATAGAATAAAACGATGGCTTACCCACGCGATAATGACAAGTTTATATGAATTTAGGACAATTTTAATATTATGCGTAATATCGATATTAACAGTGTGGATCATCTTCCTCGTGATATTTTAGCATTAGGCTCTGATTATCCTTATGACACATTACTTGAAGCACATCATCATCGGCGAGCCCAATTTTTATATGCACCCAATGGCGTAATGAAAGTCAAAACAGAAGATGGCCAATGGATTGTATTACCTTACAGTGGTGTGTGGATACCTGCAGAAAAGGTACATCAAGTACTAATGTTGGGTAGCAGTACTTATAGCCTTTATATTGAGCCGAATAAAATTCCTCGCCATTCAGAATATTGTGAGGTTTTACACGTTTCTCCTTTGCTCCATCAGCTATTACTTTCAGCCAATGAACTCCCTTTACTTTATGATTTAGGTGGGAGAGATAGCGCTTTATTAACGTTACTTTGTCATGAATTAGCTCAGGCCAAACCATTACCTTATTTTACGCCATTACCGCAACATGCTTTATTAGATGGGTTGTGTACTGAATTTATGTCACAACCGAATATTCGTACTACGCCAGAAATGTGGGCTGAAAAGTTAAATAAGAGTCTACGCACTTTTACGCGTTTATTTCATAAGGAAACAGGACTTTCTTTTCGAGAATGGCGTCAAAAAGCATGTTTAATGTATGCATTAACGGCGTTAAAGAAAGGTCATTCAGTTACCGAAATTGCTTTAGAATTAGGATATGAGAATCCGAGTGCCTTTAGTGCAATGTTTAATAAAGAGATGGGATACTCACCGAAATTATTTTTGAAGCAATTGAAAGAATTTTAGTAAAACAGTTATATATAAGAATAAACACAATCATTGATGATGGTATTTATTATTCCCTTTTAAGGTAAATTTCACTGTTCAAAAAAGAAACAAAAAAATTCCTTCCAATATCAGTGCGTTAAAACTTGATTAATAGAGAGTGAGGGAGGTAAAATACAGCCCATCCATTAGTCATACATTACCCCCATTACGTATGTTCCCTTAGTTAAATGGATATAACAAGCCCCTCCTAAGGGCTAGTTACAGGTTCGATTCCTGTAGGGAACGCCATCTATTGCCCATTCGGTCATTTTAGAAATTATTCTTAGAGCCACGCTTATCAATTCAGGCTATTATCGCTATTGTTTTACTTCCTCATTCAATAACCAACAATAAATTTAGGTTTTTATATGGATATAAAATCAACTAATGATATTCGCTATTTAAAATTTTTATTTATTGTTTGTTTTTTTCTGCTGGTGGGATGTAATTCAAGGCCAACTGATATTCTTGTGCCGCCTGAAAACTTTTACCAAGTTTCAGAAAAAGTTTATCGTTCAGGGCAACCAACGCCGGGTGAGATGAAATGGTTGGAAACCCAAGGCATAAAGACGATTATTAATTTACGTGAATATCATAGTGATAGTGATGATGTAAAGAACACGCAACTAGAAGCTTTTCAAGTAAAAATGAACGCAGGTAGAATAACGGATGAGGATATTATTGCGGTATTGCGCAAAATAAAAAGTACGTCTGGGCCAGTATTGGTGCATTGTTGGCATGGTAGTGATCGTACAGGAACTATCATAGCAATGTATCGATTAATCTTCGAAAATTGGACAAAAGAGCAAGCAATTACTGAATTAAGAAAAAAAGAGTATGGCTATCATGAGCTTTTTTTCCCTAATATTGTTCAGTATTTAGAAGAAGTGGATATTTCAGCAATAAAACAACAAGTATTCGATTAATAAGTGATAGATAAATAAACAATTTATTGATTTTATACGCTATTGAAAAATAAAAAGAGCGTATTCTAAACAACAAAGATGATGTTTAGAAATTTATGTGGAAATAAAATGTCAAATAATCAGATTAACTTGATGTCAGAAATCACTTGCCCGCATTGTCATACGAAAAAAATGGAAACAATGCCAACGGATGCTTGCCAATGGTTTTATGAATGCACACATTGTCATGCTTTATTAAAACCCCTTGAAGGAGACTGTTGTGTATTTTGTTCTTATGGAACAGTACCTTGTCCACCTATTCAAGAAGCCAAATTATCTGGGAAAACATCATGTTGTTGCCAATATGAGAGCAAATAATTATTTATCTATAACAGTTAAATAAAACAGTTTTATATTCAAAGGTAAATTAAACATCAATTAATTTATTGGTTTGGTTTTAAAAATATATTCTTGTTTAAAAAATAAATTACTGCTAGATTCTATTTAGTCTATTTATAAGGTTTATTTTTATGTCATATTTTACAACCTCTCCAGCAATTATTATTACCATCACTTAGTGGTGGGGATTGGTTGTATTAAGAACCCGCCAGATAAGCGGGTTTTTTTATTTTAAACTCCTTATCTGGTACAAAGAAAAGATAAGGATAAAAAATGTTTACTCCACAAGAAGTTGAACAACATACCCAATCGCTAACACAACTAATTGCAAATGCAGATCAAGCTATTACTGACGAAAATTTTGAGTATTTAATGAACTTTTATACTGAAAATGGCACGTTGGTGGTTAAAGATGATTTGCATGTTTCTGGTAAGCCTTCACTGAAAAAAGTATTTATGGCGATTGCTGAATTTTTTAATCACTCACTGCAAGTTTCTCAAGGTAAAGTAAAAGTTATTTTTGGTGAAGATTGTGCGCTTGTTTTAGCACAAACACTTTTAAGTGCAAATATGCCAAATGAAGGAAAGTTTAATACGGTAAGAGAAGCTACTTATGTTTTTAAACTTATTAATGACCAATGGCTTTGTGTTATCGATAACTCTTATGGTACTGATTTATTAAAGTTATCTTCTGATGCTTGTTTGCATTTTTTCTGTGGAAAAATTGCTTCTGGTAAATCAACGTTAGCAAAATCATTTGCTAAATCACCAAGAACGGTATTAATCAATGAAGATGAATGGTTATCGCGACTTTATCCAAATCAAATAAAGACAGTAACTGACTATATTGAAAAAAGTGAGTTAGTGAAGAGTGTATTAAGCGAACATATTGCAGTTCTTCTTAAAGCTGGAAATACCGTTATTATGGATTTTCCGGCGAATACAGCGAAGCAACGACAATGGTTAAAATCATTAGCTGATAATACGGGAATGCCCTATTTATTTCATGTTTTGAAAGTAGAAAGTGCTGAGTGTAAAAAACGATTATCTTTACGTAATCAATCAGATGAGAACCCGTTTAAAACCACAGAAGTAGAGTTTGATTTTATTACAGAGCATTTTTCGTACCCTGTTCCAGAAGAGCGATTAGTGATAAAAGAATATAATTAAATAACATCATAGATTTTTATATTAGCCCATAATATTGGGCTAATATTTTACATCAGCTCAATAAGATAATCACAAAAACCGAATTATCTTATAAGATCAACACCTAATAAAAGTACCACTTATCATGCATTGACAGTATTATGTGTGGAGTTTATGAATATGCGAACTATGATGCTGTCCATCATAAGATAATTAGCGGAGAACATTATGAAGTATCGCCTGTGCGGTGTTGCTCTTTCAGTCGCCTTACTTTCAGGATGTGCAAGTACCCCTAATAATGGGGAGGGGCGCTCTGACCCATTGGAAGGGTTCAACCGCCAGATGTTTGATTTTAACTACTATGTTTTAGATCCCTATATCTTACGCCCTGTTGCGGTTGTTTGGCGTGATTATGTGCCACCACCAGCAAGAAATGGCTTATCTAACTTTTTAGGTAACTTAGAAGAGCCTGCAAGTATGGTGAATAGCATATTGCGTGGTGACTTTGAGAAAGGTGCGAAACACTTTGGTCGTTTCTGGATTAATACCGTTTTTGGTATGGGTGGCTTAATAGATGTCGCGGGTATGTCTAAAGAAACGATGGAAAAAGAAGTCCCAATGCGATTTGGTAGCACGTTAGGTCATTATGGTATGGATTATGGCCCTTATGTGGTTGTTCCGGGCTATGGTAGCTTCACTGTCCGTGAAGAGGGTGGTGACTGGGCTGACTTAACGTATCCTATGCTGAGTTATTTAACGTTTTGGATGTCAGCAGGTAAGTGGGCATTAGAAGGCATTGAAACACGGGCACAATTGCTCGATTCTGATGCTATTTTGCAAAATTCGTCTGATCCTTACTTAATGATGCGTGAAGCTTACTTCCAGAGTAATGACTTCAAAGCTGGTACGGTAAAAGAGAACCCTAACGCGAAAGCGATTGAAGATGACTTAGATTCTATCGATTAGTTTATTATCTTTGTTAGCTTGATGAATAAATAAAAAATGGTCTTAAAAAAGACCATTTTTTGTATAAAAAGCACAGTGAGAAATTAGAAACGGTAATTAAAGTTCATACCGTATAACCATGCTTTACCTGATGACTCGAATTCATAGGTAGGGGAAAGTGGTGTTTCAGCCAGTTTCTCTTTGATTGTGACTTTTTTACCGTGCATATATGCTAAGCCAACATCAACAGACATATCTTTGTTAAATGCATAGGTTGTACCCGCACTTAACCAGAAACGATCTTGGTCTGGAATAGAGATAGAACGTTTATCAGCAGGGACTGGGCTATCATCGAAAGCGATACCGGTACGGAATGTCCAGTTATCATCGTGATAATAGGTTGTACCTAAAGCCACACGCCATGCATCACGGAAGCCTTCTTCTTTCCTGAACAGTTGTTGACCATCACTTTTACGTGTGGCCTTTAACTCTTCAAACGTACTCCAGCTTGTGTAAGCGAAGTTATAGTGAACCGCCCATTTTGGTGCAACACGGTGATAAGCGGCAAATTCCCAAATCTCTGGTAAGTTAAGATCAAGTTTACCTTTAATGGTTTCGCCGTTGGTGCCAATAATACCCATCGCATCAAGTGCAGGCAGTGGTGGTAGATCGTTTTGGTATTCACCGTCTTTAAATTTCACTTTAACTTTAGAACGATAAGTGAAACTAACTCGGTTACCTTCGTCAAATTCATATAATAGACCGGCGTTCCAACCAAAGCCCCAAGCATCACCTTTAAGTTGAGCAACTCTCGCTGAAGGTGATACAGGAAGACCAAGCATTCCAGGTAGTTCACCAGCATGGCGGGTAATTTCAGCATCAGCATAAAGGGCATTTAATCCTAAGCCGACACTAAATTGGTTATTAACACGATAACCTGCACTTAAGTTTAAGTTCATGGTTTTTAAATCAGTTTTACCGCCGATAATACCAGCAGCATAATCCTTTTTAAAATCAGTCGCTAAGCCAAAGTTTGTTGTGCCTGAGGCACCAATCGCCCATTTATCATTAATAGGGGCAACAAAGTGGATATTAGGGACTAATGCACTTGGTGCGATATCACCAGCATTAGTGCTAGTTCCTGTAAGTGGAGATTTACCTTTAATGTCGACGCTTGGGTTAATATGGATAGCACCAACAGAGAATTCAGGACGATCAAACATAGTGAGTGCAGCTGGATTACGGCTACCTACGCTTGCGTCATCGGCAATAACGCCTTCTCCTGAAAATGCACGCCCTAGTGCTGAAGTAGAATATTCATTTAACTGAAAACCGGCAGCGCCTGCTTGAGAGGAGATAACACCTACCAAGGCAGCTAGTGCTGTGCGGGTAAACAGGTTTTTACGGTTCATGACCTAAACCCTCATAATTTTTTTAAGTTGTTACTTCTGATTAGAAGCGCTGGATTTTAGGTGCGGTTGTCGCTATGACAAATCAGACCAGTTGTTTAAGTATAAAGTTGAACACCCTAAATGTTGCAAGTATGTTTTACAAATATTGCCGTTTTGATTTAATAATTGGGATTTACTTAACATTATTTTCACAAAACATCCCAATAAAGATATTTTTGATTGTTAAATAAACAGAATAATCAATTATTTTTGTAAAATTGTAAGATAATTTGAGCTAAAGCAGTTTATTTTATTTTTTTGCAATTATGATAGATAATTAACATTTCTTTCGTTGGGAGACTAAAATGGCAGACGCAATTAATCGTTGTAGTGCAGAAGAAACCGCTGCTTGCTGTTGTGTAGATGTGGGTACTATTATTGACAATAAAAATTGCACTGCGTCATATCAGCATGTCTTCGCTGATAAAGTAGAAGCGCAAGCAATGTTGGATCAACTCAGTGCAAAAGCACAATCTATCGCTTCAGAGCCTTGCAAAATTAATCAACAATTTGCTGATGTAGATGGTGGTGTTCAACTTACTGCTGATTTTACATTTTCGTGTGAAGCAGAAAACCTGATCTTCCAGTTAGGATTACGTTAATCCGCTGAAAATAAATAGATTTAAGGCTGTTGAAATTCAACAGCCTTTTTTATTGCCCACCATTGTGTTTTTTATCCTTTCTATCGTTATTGTTGGGTTTCAGACATTCTATCGAAATAATGCGCGCTAACTCCCACTTCTCATAAAATGATGTTTCTGATAGGTGAAATTTTTGTTAACACTATTGTCAGGTCAGACCTCTTTGGTGTTAGGAACTCATTTTGTCAGGAGCCGTTATGAAGTCATCAACGAACAGTGCTATGAAAGATCGCATCGCCATTGTCAGCGGGCTACGCTTACCTTTTGCTAAACAAGCGACTGCGTATCGAGGAATACCTGCGGTTGAATTAGGGCGTTCAGTGGTTCAAGAATTAGTGACTCGCAATGAAATTCCTCCCGAAATTATCGATCAACTTGTTTTCGGACAAGTGGTTCAAATGCCAGAAGCACCGAACATTGCCAGAGAAATTGTACTGGGTGCTGGCTTAAGTGTAAAAACAGACGCTTACAGCGTTACAAGAGCATGTGCAACAAGTTTTCAAGCGATTGCAAATGTTGCTGAAAGCATGATGGCAGGGCATGTTTCTGTTGGTATTGCGGGTGGCGCAGATTCATCATCAGTTTTACCAATTGGTGTCAGTAAAAAATTAGCGGATGTCTTATTAAGTCTTAATAAAGCAAAATCATTAGGCCAGCGTTTAAGTTATTTAAGTCAATTGCGGTTTCGTGATCTTCTTCCTGTTGCTCCTGCTGTGGCTGAGTATTCAACGGGATTACGTATGGGAGATACCGCTGAGCAAATGGCAAAGACTTATCATATTTCTAGAGTTGCTCAAGATGAATTAGCACATCGTTCTCATCAATTAGCCACTAAAGCATGGGAAATGGGAAAACTAGATAATGAGGTAATGACCGCTTTTTTCCCGCCTTACAAAGAAGGTTTCCATCAAGATAACAACATTCGTAAAAACTCCGTTCTTGATTCTTACGCCAAGTTAAAACCGGCTTTTGATCGTCGCCATGGTAGTGTTACTGCTGCAAACAGTACGCCATTAACGGACGGCGCAGCCGCAGTATTAATGATGAAAGAGTCAGTTGCAAAAAGCTTAGGTTATCAACCGATTGGTTATCTACGTAGTTATGCGTTTACTGCAACAGATGTCTGGAAAGATATGTTATTAGGACCATCTTATGCCACGCCACTTGCGCTTTCTCGCGCAGGCCTCTCTTTGAGTGATCTAACATTAATTGATATGCATGAAGCTTTTGCTGCGCAAACGTTGAGTAATTTGACGTTATTTGCGAGTGAACGATTTGCTAAAGAGCAATTAGGATTATCTAAGGCAATTGGAGAGGTGGATATGGATAAATTTAATGTGCTAGGTGGTTCTATTGCTTATGGACACCCATTTGCAGCAACTGGGGCAAGAATGGTGACACAGACGCTCCATGAGCTTAAACGCCGAGGTGGTGGGTTTGGGTTAACGACCGCATGTGCGGCTGGTGGATTAGGTGCAGCTATGATTTTGGAGGTGGAATAATGGAACAACAAACAACACTAGAAAAACCTTCCGTTTTCCAATTTTCAGTTCGTAACGATAAAGTCGGGGTTATAACAATTGATGTTATCGGCGAAAAAGTGAATACCTTAAAAGCTGAATTTGTACAGCAGTTCCAAGATGTTTTGAAACAAGCGCAACAACATTCTGGTGTAAAAGGATTAATTATCACATCAGGTAAGGCAGATAGTTTTATTGCTGGCGCTGATATCTCAATGATTGCGGGTTGCAAAACAAAAGAAGAAGCAAGTGCACTCGCAAAAGCAGGACAAGACCTTTTTACCCAACTTGAAAATTACCCATTACCCGTTGTTGCAGCTATCAATGGTGCATGTCTTGGTGGGGGACTTGAATTAGCATTGGCCTGCCATGGACGAATTTGTTCGGATAATAACAAAACACGTTTAGGGCTTCCTGAGGTGCAACTTGGTTTATTGCCCGGCTCAGGGGGAACTCAGCGTTTACCTCGTCTTATTGGTGTGACGTCGGCGTTAGATTTAATTTTAACAGGTAAACAAATCAATGCTAAACGAGCGTTGAAATTAGGTCTTGTTAATGATGTTGTTTCACAAGATATTTTATTAGATGTTGCAGCAAAATGGATTTTGTCGGGTAAAAAAGAGCAGAAAAAACATTCAATCATGGATCGTTTCTGGGCAAATACCACATTAGGGAGAAATATACTTTTTGGGCAAGCGAAAAAACGAGCATTAGCTAAGACAAAAGGGCATTATCCTGCAGTTGAACGTATTTTGCATGTAATAGAGCGTGGACTCGAAAAAGATATTCAAACAGGGTTTAAAGAAGAGGCAACTGCTTTTGGTGAGTTAGCGATGACACCAGTTTCATCGTCGTTAAGACATCTCTTTTTTGCTTCAACAACACTTAAAAATGAGACAGGATCATCTGAAAAACCAGATAGTTTGCATCACATCGGTATTTTAGGTGGGGGATTAATGGGGGGCGGTATTGCTTTTGTTACTGCCACAAAGGGCAATTTACCTGTAAGGATCAAAGATATTAGCGATAAGGGAATTGCTCAAGCCTTAAATTATAGTTGGAAGGCGCTTTCGGCCAAGGTCAGTAAAAAAAGATTATCTGCACGTGAACGTCAACGCCAAATGAGCTTACTTTCTGGTTCATTGGATTACAGCGGTTTTCATCAATCCAACATTATTGTTGAAGCAGTGTTTGAAGATCTTGCTTTAAAACAGAAAATGGTGGCAGATATTGAAGATGTGGGGAAAGGTAAAATTATTTTTGCATCTAACACATCTTCATTACCTATTCATGAAATTGCAAAGACAGCGAAATATCCAGAAAAAGTGATTGGGCTTCACTATTTTAGCCCTGTAGAAAAAATGCCATTAGTTGAAGTTATTCCACATGAAAAAACTAACGAAAAAACTATTGCAACAACGGTGGCTTTCGCTAAAAAGCAAGGTAAGGTTGCGATAGTTGTAGGTGATAAACCCGGATTCTATGTTAATCGTATTCTAGCTCCTTATATTAGTGAAGCATTGACCTGTTTAGTACAGGGTGAACCGATTGAAAATATTGATAACGCACTCGTTCAGTTTGGCTTTCCTGTAGGGCCTATTCAGTTATTGGATGAAGTTGGTATCGATATTGGTACAAAAATAACACCAATATTAGTGAATGCATTTGGTGAACGATTTGCTTCTCCACCTGCTGTTGATGCCATTATTGCTGATGATAGAAAAGGGCGTAAAAATGGCAGAGGTTTTTACCTTTATACGAAACATGTTCTGCCTTTTTCATTTAGAAAAAATAAAAAACAGCCCGATCCTACTATTTATCGTCTTTTACAAATTAAACCCAAAAGCCAATTGTCTTACTCTGAAATCACAGAACGTTGTTTGTTATTGATGCTAAATGAAGCGGTTCGTTGCTTAGATGAAAATATTATAAAACAACCGCGTGATGGTGATATTGGTGCTGTTTTTGGTATCGGTTTCCCTCCTTTCTTTGGTGGACCTTTCCGTTATATGGATAGCATGGGAACAACAAAAGTAGCAGAAAAACTTAATCAACTTGCTGATAAATATGGTGAAAAATATCGTCCTTGTGAACGATTAGTTGAAATGGCTAAACGAAATGAACGTTTTTATGACTAATTAAACCTCTATACCATTGCATTTTCCTTTTGTGACACTTGTTTCGATTGAGGCGCTTAGGCGCCTTTTTTCTTGTACTTTTTGCGTCAGATTAATAATTGATGAATTTTTAATGGAAAAAAGGGTCGAAAGTGTTAATGATAGCCAGATATGGCAATATAGTTATTTGAAAATAAATTTAAAAATGAAGTTTTTTAAAATAAAATCCTGAAAAATGACATGAAATTTGTAAAACAATGGCATGATTTTAAATAGGTGAATTATGCAATTGCAATTAGGACATTGGCGATTTGATATAAGAATATATTCATTTTATCTTGATTAGATTAATTATCTTAAAAACGTTAATGCCAGTAATTACAAAAAATAAAATAGGTTTAATAATTTACTATGCAAATTTTTATTATGCGCCATGGAGAAGCAGCGCTTGATGCTGCTAGCGACGCACTACGACCACTGACTGAGCGTGGAAGAAGTGAATCAATAAAGATGGCTGAATGGATGACAACGCAAGGACATCCTATCGATTATGTTTTAGTTAGCCCTTATTTACGAGCTCAACAAACATTAGAGGCTGTAAAAACAGATTTAGCGCTACCAAGCAAAATAGAAACCGACGAAGGGCTTATTCCTGGTGGTAATCCTTCACATATTGCACATTATTTACGTGCTTTAGGAGATACAGGATATCAAAATATCTTGGTTATATCCCATTTGCCTTTAGTCGGCTATGTTGTGGCTGAATTGTGCCCTGCAGTGTGTGCGCCTATGTTTTCAACATCAACGATTGCTTGTGTTGATTTTGATTTGTCAAAAGGTGCTGGGGAGTTGCTATGGCAAGTCTCACCCTCAACATTGAAATAAATTAGTTCAATAAAAATAATTAACGCCTTATTTCACCATTTGGGTGATTTAAGGGTTAATGCTTGAGATAACTGATACGTCAACGACGGGCAATATCATCATTTTCGACTAACACTAATAACGCGGCATCACCTCCCCATTCTTTTGGGGCTTGATGGAATGCAATGACATCTGGGTGCTGTGCTAACCAAAGTGGTGTTTGTTGTTTTAAAATATGTTTGCCATGTCCATGCATAATACAAGCACAGTAAACGTGCTCTCGCCTACAGGCTGCAATCAAAGCACCAATCTCTTGTTTGGCAATTAGTTGCGTTAAACCATGTAAATCTAGAAAAAACTCAGGAACATAATCGCCACGACGTAGTTTTTTCAACTCATAAGCATTTGCGCCTTCTCTTAGGTAGCGCATAGGGCCTTCTGTCGCTAAATTAGGTTGAAATTCATCAGAAAAATAATATGAAGCATCAACTTGTTCTTGTTGCAAACGTTCAATAGCGTAGTGTGTCACTTTTTTACGTTTTGGTGAGTGAAGTATTTTATCTTGAGGTAATTTCTTTGTACCTTTTATCATTTCCTGAAATAACTCAATTTCAGAAGGTGACAGTGAAAATTTTTTATTCATTTTTTATGATTCTTCATAGTGTTACTGTTTTTATAAGGCAATAGTACATGAAATAGTGTCAGAGATAAAAAAGTATAGGTTATAAATTTTGCATAAAAAAAGGCAGGGTATCTACCCTGCCGAAATAGTCACATAGCTAGCAAATACGAGGTGATTAACAAATTGCGTTGCTCAGAATATCTGTGGAACATAAACTTTTTTATATCTTAAGCTTGCGGTAAAACTAAGATAAAAAGATATCAAAAAGAGTTTTCAAAAATTATGTATTTGTTATCAAGTGACTGCACATTGAATGAAAAACATCTCTAGGCGCATATTGGTATACAGTTAATTCTTTCATGTATTAAGTATGGTTCATTTTTAATTTCTTGCTAATGAAAGTTAAATTAAAAGTATAAAATATCAAATTTTAATTTTAAATGGTTCGTATGTTTTGCTTTTTATTCTATGACTGAAGTATAAAACCATAATAAGTGTGTTGATATAAGGCGTAGTGATAACGTTGTTATGTTTTTTTACGGTTTCCCGCTGATTTATCACCATCTTCATGGCAAACTACAGACTTTCTATTTCTTCAGAGGACAACCATTTTGGATATAACATTAAAAGAGGAAGCAGTTGCTGATTTAAGCACTATCCTAGATATGCTACGTTGGGCTATGAGTCAGTTTAATTCATCTGACATTTATTATGGTCATGGCACAGATAACGCATGGGATGAAGCATTACAGCTTGTATTACCAACTATTGCACTTCCTTTAGATATTCCAGATGCGCTGTTATCGACTAAATTAACAACCTCTGAAAAAATGGAAATTATTACTCTGATTGAAAGTCGAATTGAGGAAAAGATCCCTGTTCCTTATTTAACTCATCGTGCTTGGTTCTGCGGTCATGAATTTTATGTTGATGAACGTGTACTTATTCCTCGTTCCCCTATTGGTGAATTAATCAATAACCATTTTGATGGTTTAATCCAGCAAGAGCCAACACGTATTCTTGATTTATGTACCGGAAGTGGTTGTATCGCCATTGCATGTGCTCATGAATTTGAAGATGCAGAAGTGGATGCGGTTGATATTTCTGTAGATGCTCTGGAAGTGGCAGAATTTAATATTGAAAACCACGGTCTGGCTCATCGTGTTTACCCAATGCAATCTGATTTATTTAACGCTATTGTTCCAACGCCTTACGATATTATTGTGACGAATCCGCCTTATGTTGATGTTGAAGATATGGGTGATTTACCAGATGAATACCAAGTTGAACCAGAATTAGCATTGGCATCAGGTATTGATGGTCTTGATATTACACGCCAAATTTTACTAAAAGCGCCTGAATATTTAAGTGAAAAAGGTGTTCTTGTGTGTGAAGTAGGAAACAGCATGGTTCATCTTATCGAACAATTCCCAGACGTTCCGTTTACATGGCTTGAGTTTGATAATGGTGGGCTTGGTGTCTTTATGCTAACTCGCGAACAGCTTGTCGAATATTCAGCGTGTTTTTCTACTGATAAACGTTGATGTAACAGCAATGAGACGGTAGATTGTTATTTATTGCAAATAACATATTGATAACATCACACAGTAAAAGATAGGAATAAAGGGATGGCAGGAAACAGTATCGGACAATTATTCAGAGTGACGACTTTCGGTGAGTCTCATGGTGTTGCATTAGGTTGTATTGTTGATGGTGTGCCTCCTGGATTACCTTTAACAGAAGCCGATTTACAAGTTGATTTAGATAGACGTAGACCCGGAACTTCACGCTATACCACACAACGTCGTGAGCCTGATCAAGTTCGTATTTTGTCGGGTGTATTTAATGGTGTTACTACAGGAACTAGCATCGGTTTGTTGATTGAAAACACCGACCAACGCTCTCAAGATTACAGTGAAATCAAAGATGTTTTTCGTCCTGGTCATGCTGATTATACCTACGAACAAAAATATGGTTTACGTGATTATCGTGGTGGTGGGCGCTCTTCTGCTCGTGAGACAGCTATGCGTGTTGCCGCAGGTGCAATTGCAAAAAAATACCTAAAAGAGAAATTGGGTATCGAAGTTCGAGGTTACCTATCTCAATTAGGGCCAATTACGTGTGATCTTGTTGATTGGTCTATTGTCGAAAGTAATCCATTTTTCTGTCCTGATCCTTCGCGTTTAGATGCACTTGATGAATATATGCGCGCACTTAAGAAAGAAGGCAATTCTATTGGCGCAAAAGTCACCGTTGTTGCTCAAGGCGTACCAGCTGGATTTGGTGAACCTGTCTTTGATCGACTAGATGCTGATTTAGCACATGCTTTGATGAGTATTAATGCTGTTAAAGGTATTGAAATTGGTGATGGTTTTGGTGTTGTAACATTAAAAGGTACAGAGAACCGAGATGAAATCACCAAGAATGGTTTTACCAGTAACCATGCTGGTGGGATTTTAGGTGGAATTAGCAGTGGTCAGCCTATTGTTGCACATATCGCATTAAAACCGACCTCTAGTATTACGATTGCAGGCAAAACAATTAATCGTGACGGTGAGGAAGTCGATATGATAACTAAGGGGCGTCACGATCCTTGTGTGGGAATACGCGCTATTCCAATTGCAGAAGCGATGATGGCAATTGTATTACTCGATCATGCATTGCGCCAGCGTGGTCAGTGTGGTGATGTTGTGCCACCTTTAATGCAGTGGTAATCATTCTACATCAATAACGTGATTGATAAGCTGTAGTAAGTTTGATGTTAGCTTTAAAGGTGTGAGCGCCTAATTTTATTATGCTCAGACTGTGTTGCTGTTACTCTCTTCAAAATAAATAAACGAAAGAGACAGCAACACGTCCTTTCATTTCTGATAATTCGGATAGATAAATGGATTGGCTCTTTTCAGATGGCATCTACCTTCTTCTCTTCTTTGTCGCTTTAATTGCAGGTTTTATCGATTCAATTGCTGGTGGCGGCGGTTTAATTACTATTCCTGCTTTACTTTCGGTCGGTATTTCACCAGTACAAGCGCTTGCAACCAATAAACTGCAGTCTGTTGGTGGTTCATTTTCTGCAACACTCTATTTTATACGTCGCAGGGTTATTGATTTAAAATCCCAACGATTTGCGATTTTAATGACCTTTATTGGTGCGGTTTCTGGCGCTATGTTGGTGCAATTTATTAATCCAGAGGTTCTGAAACAAGCACTTCCTATTCTCACTATTGCTATTGGTCTTTATTTTCTTCTTACTCCGTCAATTGGTGCTCAAGACAGTAAACAACGTATTGGTTACTATACATTTGGCGCAATATTAGGCGGAGGTGTGGGTTTTTATGATGGTATTTTTGGACCTGGTACAGGTTCTTTTTTCGCTTTAGGTTATGTCATGTTACTTGGATATAATCTCTCAAAAGCGACTGCCCATGCTAAGTTACTCAATTTCACCTCTAATTTTGGATCCCTACTATTTTTTATTATTGGTGGGCAAGTTATTTGGACTCTTGGTTTAGTTATGCTTTGTGGGCAATTTATTGGTGCTCGCTTAGGTGCAGGCTTGGTTTTAACGAAAGGGCAAAAATTAATAAGGCCTATGCTGGTCATTATCTCCTTCTTGATGAGCATCAAACTCATTAATGACAATCATGGCGATACTATTGCACTTTGGTTCTCTGCACTTTTTAATTAGGAATAAATGGTTTTTTAAATGTCAGCACATCATTACCAACAGTTAATTGATATCTTTAATCAATGTTTTAGCGAAAGTTTTCAAACCCGTTTAGTCAAAGGGGATGATGAGCCGATTTATTTGCCAGCAAATGAAGAGACACCTTATCACCAAATCATTTTTGCTCATGGCTTTTATGCGAGTGCATTACATGAAATATCACACTGGTGTATTGCAGGCGCGGCTCGTCGTCAACAAGTTGATTATGGCTACTGGTATTGCCCCGATGGACGTGACGAAACGACGCAAGGGCAGTTTGAGGTGGTAGAAATTAAACCTCAAGCACTGGATTGGTTATTTTGCCAAGCTGCGGGTTATCCTTTTAATGTCAGTTGTGACAATCTAGAAGGTAACTTTGAGCCTGATCGCTATGAGTTTAGAAACAAGGTCAGAGAACAAGTGCTTGCTTATTTACGAGATAAAAACGCGCCACCTCGTGCTCAGCTATTTATTAATGCGTTACATTTGTTTTACAATACCCCTGAGCTAACGGAAGAGATGTTTCCTTATCAGGAAAACCCTTTAGTTAATTAAGGATTGCGAGAATAACTATCGCTTATCCACTGTGAAGGTTTTACCCGATAGGGTGGAGTCTGATGTAGTAAGGTTGCTGTATCATACGTTTTCTGCATTGATAATGCAGTGTAGATGCAGAATACAGCAACATTATATATTGAGGATAAATAATGCTTTCTGAGTATGAAACGTACTTGTTAGATAGAATTGATAGCCGTGTTGAACATGCCACTGACGATGAGTTATTTGCTGGTGGATATTTACAAGGCCATATAACACTGGCTATTGCTGAGCTTGAGCAAGAAAACAACACACAATTAGAAGCGCTAAGAGCGCGTGTGGAAGAGAGCATTCAAAAGGCAATAAAAGCAGGTGAGCTATCGCCACCTGATCAAGTATTAGTATTATCTACGTGGCACGATTTAGTTAATTCAATTAATTAATTCTATATGTCTACCTAAGAGAACAACCGGCACAATCGGTTGTTTTTTCTTTCTTAAAATCTTATTAAAATAATGACACTTAAGTCATATTTAGGATATTTGCTGTTGAAAAAGGTGAGTGTTTAGTCAAAAATCAATCCTCACTATTTATCAATTGTTTTTATTTGATTTTTCAAAGTCGATGTATCTCTCATTGATTAAGCATAATAGTGCTATCTTTTGTAACACCTTGCCATTTCTGTAAAATTACTTTTAAATGTTTTTTAGGAATGTTTCTCGGGATGCAAATGATTTGCATAGAATATTTATGATAAGGATAACGATACGATGAAAAATTTCTTTAAAATAAGCCTACTTACAAGCGCTATTTTATTTTTGTCTGCTTGTGATCAAGTTGATTTAGATAATAAAAAAAATAAATTTTATTACAGTAATCCAAGCGAAAATATGATCAGCTTTAGTGTTGATGGTAAAGAATATCAGGTTGAACCTGGTAAAAATGGCTATATTACATTGTCGCCTGGTGAGCATAACTTAAAAGACAGTGCAGGCAATAATGCCCTTTTTATGGTTTATGACAACAATAATGGTGGCATATTAAACCCTGATAATTTCATGTACTACACCCTTTCTGAAGTGTATGCCGTGAAAGGGAAAACAGACCAGTTTAAAACGGTTGACTACCCACTGATTATTAATGGTTACGAGTTTGAACTCCCCGTACGTAGCACTAATGCTACATTAATTGATGGTAATACCTTTCAATGTACCTACCCTCTAGGCGAGCCATTTCCTAATGAAATTCGTACACGCAATAAAAATAATGACGGTGGTATAAAAAATAAGTGTTTTGATAAACCAGAATTTATTAAATATATTTCTGCTGAGTACGCTAAAGATTTAAATCCATTTACACAAGAAGATGAGTATAACGATTCGGTGAATCTCAATTTAGATTACATGCTACCGACGGCAGAATTTACTGATCCCGATATTCAAGCAGAAGCAGAAGAGCTTGTGTCGCTTTTAAATCAAATTCAGGAAAGTGAAGATCCAAAGATCCACAACGCATTAAAAGATAAACTTTATAAGGCGACATTGGCAGTCTCTAATGCGTATGCTAATAGGGCTGTAAAGGACTCTGTAGAAGATAATAAATATTACACACGTTTTATTGAGGCGAGTGGTCAGTTCCAATCCTATGGTATTTTACCGAAAGATTAAAATAGCTGAAAAAGTAGTCATCAATTTAGTGTTAATGTAAGCCATCCAATAGGATGGCTTTTTAATAAGTTTAATTATCAAAGTATTAAAGTATAGAACTGGAAATAGATATGACGATCACACAAAATAAAATAAAAAATAATGGTATTACACTTCGTCAAACACAAATTGATGATGCCATTAAATTACCTACGATTGAGCAATCTGCAGGGCAACTTTTTAGCATATTAGAAGACTTAAAGTGGATCAGCGAAAGTGATGTCCAAGGGGTTGAAACACATCTAGAATTTATTAACCAACATGAACATTGGGTCGCGGTTAATCACGACAATGAACCTGTGGGGTTTATTATGACGCAAGCATTGCCTGATAGTTTATTTATTCATGAACTCTCTGTCAGCCAAGATTGGCAAAATAACGGAATTGGTAAATTACTTATTCAAAAAGTCAAAGATGAAGCAAAGGCGCGCCAATTCAGTACCGTTACATTGACAACATTTCGTCATGTTCCTTGGAATGCACCGTATTATCAACGCTTAGGTTTTTCTATTTTGCCAGAAAATGAAGTTCCACACTCTTTGCAAGAAATCTTAGACGATGAAGTTGAAAGAGGGGGATTCGTGAAAGAAACGCGCTGTGCAATGAAATGTAAGATTTATTAGTTCATAACATTAAAAAAATAATAACGTTAAAATAAGCAACCTAAAGCGGTTGCTTATACACTAACGGGAGAAGCTACTTTTACTTTTTTACTTCAATCGGTTTTCCGCGTAGTAAAGGCCTTACCCAAAAACGATTAGGGTGTAAGGCATTCAATACACTATCTTCAACCGGGAAGGGTTCATCAAAAATTTGGCTTGCGAGAATTTCGGCTGATAACGGTGCTGAACATAATCCACGAGAGCCTAATGCACTGATGATATAAAGCTGATGATAAGCAGGCGCTAAAACGGGCGTTTGTCTTCTACGCTTAAACCTATCTAAATGAGTGTATGCTAGTAGCAAGTTTTCAAAGTCGGGTACTTCACCTAATAGCGGTAGATGATCGCGTATCGTACAACGAATACCGACTCGTGCATTGTTTTGGCTAAAATCAACATCAAAGCACCAAGGTGTTTTGGCTAAACAGTGCGTAAGATGATATTGATTGTCTTCTTGCTCCTCACTGGAAACCGTTAAATCTAACCTATCTCTGCGAAAGCTGGCGCCAACACAATGCAAATGATCTTGATTATCAACAGGTGTAAAATAGCCATCATAACAAAGCACTGTTTTTAATTTTGATAGTGTCTTTGTTGTTGGAATATGACTAACTTGGCCTCTAACCGCACTAATCGGTAACTTGGCACTTTGGGTAAAGTCGGTAATTCGATGTCCATTTGCCAAAATTACGCAATCATGTTGTGATTGAATTTGTGTCACATGATTATCGTTATGATGAACGATATTTAAGCTCCAAGATGAGTCATGTTGCATTATCTGCGTAACTTGATGATTAAAATGCAGTGTTAAACCCAATTGTTGAGCATGTTTTAGTGCTTGAGTGGTTAATTCAGTGGGAGAAAGCCAGCCAGCTTGCGGGTAAAAAAGCCCTTCGTAATTAATATCTAACCCGCACTGGGTATTTATCTCATCTTGAGAAAGGTAACAAGCTATTTCATGAAAAGATGCAGAATGATTAATTATTCGTTCTGCTTTTTTTCGCACTCTATCATTATAAATAAGTTGAGCAACACCAGACCATTGGTGAGAAAACATAATGCCAGCTTGGCTTAGATTGTCATAAGCACGTCGAGCAAATAAGAATGCGGTTGTAAAAAATTGCTCTATTTCGTCTGACTTACCATTTAACAAAGGGTATAAAACACCTTGTCTATTACCTGATGCATTTGTTGCGGGCTGTTTATCTTCACAATATAAGGTGACTTTAGCGCCTCTTCTTAAGCAAGAAAGTGCGATAAAAGTGCTAGCAATACCACCACCTATGATAGCGATATCTTGTGCTTGTGTTGCATGAGGTCGTGCATAATAAGGTAGGTATTCGGGGGAAGGTGAATGAGGGAATACACCTGTCAACATCTCTCTTTTTTGCCCAAATCCTTTGATTTTTTTTATCTCGAACCCAACACTTTGCAAACCTCGTTTTACAATACCGGCAGCAGTAAATGTCGAAAATGTGCCATTTTCTCTCATTGAATCTGCCATGGATTGAAAGAGTGTTTCACTCCACATTTGTGGATTTTTAGAAGGGGCAAAGCCATCGAGAAACCATGCATCTACTTTATTGCGTAGTGCTTGGCGAGTTTGCGGTAACAAGGTGTTGATATCACCAAACCATAAATCTAGTGTGATTGCCCCATCTGCGAGAATAATACGGTGGCAACCAGCGATAGGTAATGGCCATTGAGAACAAAGTGCTTTTGAATATTTTTCAAGTTCAGGCCAATGGCAATGCGCGGATTGTAAATCATTTTTTGTGAGAGGGAATTTTTCAAAGCTAACATAGTGAAGTCGCTTTAAACATGCATTGGGTGATGTTTGTCTAAATTGCTCAAACGCTTGCCACAGTGTTAAAAAATTCAGTCCAGTACCAAACCCTGTTTCTGCAATAACACATTCAGAGCGTACATGTGTACCAAAACGTAATGGAAAATGATTTCCCTGTAAGAATACGTGTCTTGTTTCTTCTAAGCCATCTTGGTTTGAAAAGTAAATATCGCCAAATTGTTCTGAGATAGGCGTACCAAGTTCATTCCAACTTAAAGATGCGGTATTTATCGGGCTATTATTCACGGAACTGCCTGTATTTCTCCAAAAAATTGTCTAATATCTTAGCGCTGTTAGCCAGGTTGTACCAGCCTTTAACGGGGAAGTGTTTTATCAGCTTATCTGCATTTTTGTAAAAAAGATCCTGATCGGACTTGTTCAGCGTACAACTGTACGCTAGAGTGCTACTCAGAAATCCCGCAGCTACAACTATTATTGTAAAGAGGTATGAATGAAGCGCGCAGTGATCACGGGTCTGGGTATTGTTTCGAGCATTGGTAATAACCAGAAAGAAGTGCTGGATTCTTTAAAGGAAGGCCGTTCCGGGATAACTTTCTCAGAAGAATTTAAAGAGATGGGGCTTCGTAGCCACATTTGGGGCAACGTTAAGCTTGATACTGAAGGTCTTATTGACCGTAAAATCCGCCGTTTTATGAGCGACGCATCGGTTTATGCCTATTTATCTATGCAAGAAGCGATAGCAGATTCAGGTCTGAGTGAAGACCAAGTTTCTAATATTCGTTCAGGTTTAGTCGTAGGATCTGGTGGTGGTTCTCCACGTAACCAAGTCCAAGGTTCTGATGGCATGAGAGCAAAAGGTCTACGTGGCGTAGGTCCTTATATGGTGACTCGTGCAATGGCATCGGGTGTTTCAGCGTGTTTAGCAACACCTTTTAAAATTAAAGGCGTTAACTATTCAATCAGTTCTGCTTGTTCAACATCAGCACACTGTATTGGCCACGCCGTTGAGCTTATCCAATTAGGCAAACAAGATGTTGTGTTTGCAGGTGGTGGCGAAGAATTAAGTTGGGAAATGACCTGCGAATTTGACGCTATGGGCGCACTTTCAACGAAATATAACGAAACACCAAGTAAAGCTTCCCGTACTTACGATAAAAACCGTGATGGTTTTGTTATCGCTGGTGGTGGCGGTATTGTGGTTGTTGAAGAGTTAGAACACGCATTAGCGCGTGGTGCACATATTTATGCTGAAGTTGTAGGCTATGGTGCAACTTCCGATGGCGCAGATATGGTTGCTCCTTCTGGTGAAGGTGCTGTTCGTTGTATGCAAATGGCAATGCAAGATGTTGAGAAAGTTGATTACATCAATACACATGGTACTTCAACGCCAGTTGGTGATTTAAAAGAACTTGAAGCTATCACTGAAGTATTTGGTACACATACACCAGCTATTTCAGCCACTAAAGCGATGACCGGTCACTCATTAGGTGCAGCTGGTGTACATGAAGCAATTTATAGCTTATTGATGTTAGAGCATGGTTTTATTGCACCAAGCATTAATATTGAAGAATTAGATGATAAAGCACTGGGTATGAATATCATTACTCAGCCAACAGAACAAAAGTTAAACACTGTAATGTCAAATAGCTTTGGTTTTGGTGGTACTAATGCTTCATTAGTAATGAGTAAATATAAAAACTAGTTAGTTATACTTATATTTTCTTATTAAAAAAGGCAGGCTTCATTTTAATGAAGCCTGCCTTTTTATTTTAAATTCACAAGTTAAAATAAATTATTATTCTAATAAAGATACTTTTCGAGTAAAAACTATTTAAAAAAGATTATATAAATAATCTTTAAAAATACCCCTTCTAATAGTTACCTATTTTATTATTCTAATAAAATAGACGATTTTTTATAACTAATTGTTTTAAATAATTAAATGAAACTAATCGTGTTTTATTTCAATCGTTTAATTTAATTGTAACTAAAATCATTAAATGTTTTGTTTTATATGGAGTTAGGTTAATAGAAAGGACTAATAGGACAAAAAGAGCTGTAAAAAATTGATCTGGATTATTTTATTACAAATAAGTAGAAGCTATTTAATATAAAAGTTGGTAATGTTTGCCACGGATACTTGTATTACTTTATATTTTATACTTTGATTTCTTATGTCAGTTTTATTTATAAAACCTAACATCATGAATGTGACCGGCTAAGAATTTAGCCGGTATTTTTTTATTGTTGTCTTTTTGACATTGACTCACATCTCCTGATGACAATCTGCTTTTTTCGTTGCAGACTGACGTCGGAAATTCAGTGGTGTTCTCAGTTGTTGCACTAAGAGCACACCCAATAATACAATACCACCACCCACTAAATGATAACTATGCATTTCTTCACCAAGAAGTGTGATAGCAATCATTGCTGTAAATAATGGCATTAGGTTCATAAAAATAGAGGTTGTATTCGCACCTAATTTCATCACACCTAAGATCCACAGGTAAGGTGCAAGAATAGAAGCACCAATCCCCGCGAAAATCACTAACCCAATATTGTCTTTCGTTAATGCCACGCTTTCTGCAAGAAAGAAGTTTGGTAATAATAACAGAACACCAAACCCAATTTGAACATAAAGTGATTGCCAATTAGGTAGTGCGATAGACCACCGTTTTGTTAAAACGCCATAAAGTGCGTATGATGCCGAAGCAATAAACATCATTAGCTCGCCATATCCCAATCCTTGAGAAAGTAACTGAGTCGGTTCTCCACGACTAATTAGCCAGACCAAACCACTAATTGAAAGCACAGTACCGAGCACTATTCCGACAGTAGGCACAACGCGTAAAACAAAAATACTGATAATGACAGTCAGTAATGGGATCAACGAGTTCAAGATGCCCATAAATGTGGCGCTGACATAATGTGCAGCATAATAAGCCAAACTCTGGTACATCACCATTCCTAATGCACCAAGAATAAATAATTTCCACCAATATTGTTTGACGGTTTTACGATGGTGCCAAACAGGCATGATCAAAAAAGGCGTCATAATTAAAAAGGCGAGAAACCAACGATAAAAAGAGATAGCCGCAGGATCGATAACAGACGCAGCTGCTTTATTGACGACGGCATTAATGGACCAGATCAGTACCGCTAAAAGCGGAAATATTGCGTTTTTCATTGTTCTCACATCTATTTTTAAACCAGGTTGCTATTGTAAGCTTGTCTGATTAGATATATATAATGAAAACCAGACAACAGATAGGTCAATAAAGACAACATGACAAGAGAACAACATAAAGATGACAATTGAACAACAAAAAATGCAATGGTTATTGTCTGATCCAGATACAGTGCGATTTCGTGATGAGCAACTATTAGCTGAAACCGAGTTTGTTTATCATCAACATGATTTTGGTCAGTTGCTTTATGTGATTTCTGGTGTCATGGATTTAGAAGCTGGAGGACAGCGGTTTTTAGCACCCCCTGAATTTAGTGTGTGGATACCTAAAAATGTAGGGCATGCTAGTTATAATAAAAAGACACTCTCTTTTAAGGTGCTAGATATCGCACCAAGTTGGTGTGAAGGTTTGTTAGATAAACCGTGTTTAATTCAATTAAGTGCTATTTTTTCAACTATATTTTCTGATTTCTTTCATCGTGGTGTCTGTAAACCACAAACAGAAGAAGATTTTCGCTTAGCACAAGTGTTGATAGATCAGCTTAAAGCTTCACCGATTCATCATACATACTTACCTTCTTCTAAAGATAAATTACTTGCCCCAATACTTTCTGCATTAGAGCAGGACCCAGCGGATAATACTTCGTTAGAAGAATGGGCTAAAAAACGTTATACCTCAGAGAGAACACTTTCTCGTCGTTGCCAACAAGAATTAGGCATGTCTTTTAGTGAATGGCGTAAGCGCTTACGTTTTTTACATGCAATTTCTTTATTAGAACAAGGAAAAAGTGTGAATGAAATTGCGTTTGATGTGGGATACAGCTCTTCGTCTACATTTATTGCAATGTTTCAACAATTTGCTGGCACAACGCCAGAACGTTTTCGTCGATTACCCAATTGCTAAGTCTTCTTTTCATATATTTACTTAAAATCTAGGCAGATTTTACTGTCAATAATAGGCTTTGTTGTTAATAAGTGGCAAAATAGACCGCTTAAATTTATTTTTTGATTGATTGTTTACACACATAAATACCAAATCAGTGAGATAACACAGTGAAAATTCTGGTTGATGAAAACATGCCTTATGCGGAACAGCTTTTCCGCCAATTAGGTGAGGTAAAAGCGGTTTCTGGTCGTCCTTTACCTATTGATGAACTTAATGATTCTGATGCCTTAATGGTGAGATCGATTACTAAAGTCAATGAATCCTTATTATCAGGCAAGCCAGTGAGATTTGTTGGAACGGCAACGGCCGGTTTTGACCATGTGGATATTGCATGGTTAGAGCAACAACAAATTGGTTTTTCATCAGCACCAGGTTGTAATGCTATTGCTGTTGTAGAATATGTATTTTCTGCACTGATGATGCTCGCAGAGCAAGATGGCTTTCAATTAGCCGATAAAGTTGTTGGTATTGTGGGCGTGGGTAATGTCGGTGGGCGATTAGCAACACGCTTACGCGCATTAGGTGTCAATGTATTACTTTGCGATCCACCTAGAGCAGATAACGGTGATAATGAAGAATTTCATTCATTGGAAACGCTATTAGAAAAAGCGGACATTCTGACTTTCCATACACCTCTCAATAAATCAGGTCCATACAAAAGTTATCATTTGATAAATGAGAACAACCTCGAAAAATTACCTGAAGGACGTATTTTAATTAATGCGAGCCGTGGTGAGGTTGTTGATAATCAAGCACTATTATCTGTACTTGAGAAAGGTAAATCCTTACGTGTGGTATTAGATGTTTGGGAGCCAGAGCCAGATCTCTCTATTGAATTATTAAATAAAGTCGATATAGGCACTCCACATATTGCGGGTTATACCTTAGAAGGTAAAGCGCGCGGTACAACACAAGTATTTGAAGCTTATTGTGATTTTATTGGACAGCCTCAACAAGTTGAATTATCAACCTTGTTGCCAGCACCGACTATTTCAACAATTTCAGTACAAGGTGAGCTAACACAAACGTTATTAAAACAACTGATCCACCTTGTTTATGATGTGCGTCGAGATGATGCACCATTACGAAAAGTGGCCGGTGTAAAAGGAGAGTTTGATAAATTACGCAAACTTTATCCTGTACGCCGTGAATGGTCTTCACTACATGTAATTTGTGATAACCAAACCACGGCCAATACATTAAGTGCGATTGGTTTTAGTGCTACATACAAAAGTGTTAC
The DNA here is from genome assembly GCF_003144375.1 of Proteus genomosp. 4 str. ATCC 51469. NCBI lineage: Bacteria > Pseudomonadati > Pseudomonadota > Gammaproteobacteria > Enterobacterales > Morganellaceae > Proteus > Proteus genomosp. 4. Next base: position 83,170 of record NZ_PENV01000001.1, on the reverse strand, counting down.
ACGCAAATAAAGCACAACATTATTTTTAAAATTTTATGGTATTGGAGGATATCTTATGGGAGAAGGTTGGAATATTGCTGTTGTTGGTGCAACAGGTGCTGTTGGTGAAGCTATTTTAGAGCTGTTGCAAGAGCGTGAATTTCCCATTGGTGAACTGACGGCAATCGCAAGCGAAGACAGTATTGGAAAATCTGTGCGTGTAAACAGCAAAAGTGTTGCTGTTCAAGGTATTCACAATATCGAATGGGCAGATATTCAATTAGCTTTCTTTGCTGCTCCGACAGAAATTAGTGCGCAATATGCACAGCAAGCAGCAGACTCAGGCTGCATCGTCATTGATTGTAGTGGCATATTTGCTATGGATTGGGATGTACCACTGATAGTACCCGGCGTGAATAGCTCAATGCTTGCAGAATATCGCACCCGTAATATCGTTTCTATTGCTGATAGTATGGTAAGCCAATTGTTACGTGCGATTAATCCATTAACAGAAGCTGCTGGTTTGACTCGTCTTAGTGTGACCAATTTAATGTCAGTCTCCCGTTTTGGAAAACAAGCAGTTGATGAACTTGCTGGACAAAGTGCTCGTTTACTTAATGGTGTTCCACCTGAATTAGGCCGTTTTAATAAGCAACTAGCCTTTAATATTCTACCTCTTATGGTTGATGACGAAGGCTCAGTACAAGAAGAGAGTCGCATGGTTGACCAAATTCGTAAAATCTTACAAGACGAAGGCCTTCCAATTTCAGTCACTACATTACAAGCTCCAGTTTTCTATGGTAATGCGCAATCAGTGCAATTAGAAACATCACGCCCAATGGGCAGTGATGAAGCACGTGGAACATTGCAAGAAAATGAAGACCTGAGTATCAGTGATGAAAATGATTTTCCAACACAAGTGACCGATGCTTCGGGGAATGTGAGCCTAAATTTAGGTTGCTTCCGTAATGATTATGGTATGCCAGAAGCCTTACAATTTTGGTCAGTGGCAGATAATGTGCGCTTTGGTGGGGCATTAATGGCTGTTGAAGTGGCAGAACAATTAATGCAGGAGCAGTTTTACTAATGAATGCGCCAGTGAGTGCTGAAGTAACAGAACAACCTTTGACTGAGTCAACGGTTATTTCTGAAAGCACAACAATCAAAATCGCGTTAGGCGTTGAGTATGATGGTAGTCGTTATTATGGCTGGCAACGCCAAAATGAAGTGCGCAGTGTACAAGAACGGTTAGAAAAAGCCCTTTCACAAGTGGCTAATGAACCTATATCAGTTTTTTGTGCCGGAAGAACAGATGCTGGAGTGCATGCAACGGGGCAAGTTGTCCATTTTGAAACAACGGCACACCGTAAAGATCCCGCATGGACAATGGGTGTTAATACCCATTTACCTGCGGATATCGCTGTACGTTGGGTAAAAACGGTTTCTGATGATTTCCATGCACGTTTTAGTGCAACGGCAAGACGTTATCGCTATGTGATTTTTAATCATCGCTATCGTCCCGCTATATTATCATCTGGAGTGACGCATTTTCATTACCCTTTAGATGCTGAGCGTATGCATCAGGCCGCCCAATGTTTATTGGGTGAAAATGATTTTACCTCTTTTAGAGCCGTTCAATGTCAATCACGAACGCCATGGCGTAACGTTATGCATGTTAACGTTTCTCGATATGGTGATTATGTTGTGGTGGATATTAAAGCGAATGCTTTTGTACACCATATGGTGCGAAATATTGTCGGTAGCCTTTTAGAAATAGGGTGTGGCAATCAGGACATTACTTGGATGGCTGAATTATTAGCCTTAAAAGACAGAACCAAGGCCGCTGCAACAGCTAAAGCAAATGGCTTGTATTTGGTGGCAGTGGATTATCCTGAGCATTTTGAATTACCAAAACCTGCAATGGGCCCACTATTTTTAGCGGATAACCCTATTGAGATATCTCAATCATAAAAACACCCAGTTCTCTGAGGATTTATGGAAATATTAACGCAATTTGTTGATTTGATAAAATTTCTAATTGATTTTATTTTACATATTGATGCGCATTTAGCAGAGCTCGTCGCGCAATATGGTACATGGGTCTATGCCATTTTGTTTCTGATTGTTTTTTGTGAAACGGGGCTGGTGGTAACGCCATTTTTACCTGGTGATTCATTACTGTTTGTTGCTGGTGCTTTAGCTTCTTTAGATACCAATGATGTGAATGTCCATATTATTGTCTTACTATTGCTTTGCGCCGCGATTTTAGGTGATGCAGTGAACTATTCTATAGGGCGACTTTTTGGCGAAAAGCTATTTAGTAAGCCTAATTCACGTATTTTCCGTCGTGAATATCTGGATAAAACCCATGCTTTTTATGAAAAACATGGTGGTAAAGCGATTATTTTGGCAAGATTCGTGCCGATTATCCGAACTTTTGCGCCATTCGTTGCAGGAATGGGAAAAATGTCATATCGTCATTTTGCCTTTTATAATGTTACTGGGGCAATTGCATGGGTACTGTTATTTACTTATGCGGGATACTTTTTTGGTGACTTAGATATAGTTCAAAAGAACTTAAAATTGCTAATTGTTGCCATTATTGTTATTTCTATTTTACCGGGCGTCATTGAGATCATACGCCATCGCAGAGCGAGTGCAAAAGCGAAGAAAGAAAGTGATAGCAAAGAGGTTTGAGCAGTTATCATTAGTTTTTGCCGTAGAATAGCCATAATAAAGAGATGCGCTGAAATTCAGTAAGCGGTATCATCATAAACTTTGCTAACCACACAGCCAGTGCATTGTGGTTGATACGCTCACAATAATTTTACTGGCGAAGGTCAGATTCAGACGAAAAGGTCCGTTAATGAGCTGGATTGAAAAAATTCTAAATAAAAGCACTATCACAAGTTCACGTAAAGCCAATATCCCAGAAGGAGTTTGGACTAAATGTGATAGCTGTGGACAGGTACTCTATCGCGCAGAATTAGAGCGTAATTTAGAGGTTTGTCCTAAATGTGATCACCATATGCGCATTTCAGCGCGCCGTCGCCTTGAGACTTTCCTTGATACAGGAAGTACCACAGAATTAGGTAGTGAATTAGAGCCTAAAGATATTCTGAAATTCCGCGACTCCAAAAAATACAAAGACAGAATTAGCGCTGCTCAAAAGCAAACTCAGGAAAAAGACGCATTAGTCGTCATGAAAGGAACATTGAAAAAGATGCCAGTTGTTGCTGCTTCTTTTGAGTTTGCGTTTATGGGCGGCTCTATGGCTTCTGTGGTTGGGGCGCGCTTTGTTCGTGCTGTTGAACAAGCACTAGAAGATAATTGTCCTCTGGTTTGCTTCTCTGCAAGTGGCGGTGCGCGTATGCAAGAAGCGCTGATGTCATTAATGCAAATGGCAAAAACCAGTGCAGCATTAGCAAAAATGCAAGAACGTGGTTTGCCTTATATCTCAGTGATGACTGATCCTACAATGGGCGGTGTTTCTGCAAGTTTAGCCATGTTAGGCGATATTAACGTTGCGGAGCCTAAAGCACTGATTGGTTTTGCAGGCCCACGCGTTATTGAGCAAACTGTACGTGAGAAACTGCCAGCAGGTTTCCAACGTAGTGAGTTTTTGTTAGAAAAAGGGGCGATTGATATGATTGTTCGTCGTCCAGAAATGCGTGATGAGCTGGCTGAATTACTGGCTAAGCTGACTCAATATGATTTAGTCGAAGATGAAGATGAAATTATTGGCGAAGAAATGATTGCTGATGAAATTGAATCTGCTGATAACGAGCCAGAAATTAACATCGAAACGAATAAAAAAGAAGATGTCTAATATCATAACTGCTCCTAAAGCCACATCGCCTCTGTCGGTGTGGCTTTCTTATCTTGAACACTTACATTCAAGCGCCATTGATATGGGGTTGGAACGTGTAGGCGAGGTAGGAAAAATATTAAATGTGTTACGCCCTGCACCTAAAGTCATTACTGTTTCAGGTACAAATGGAAAAGGCACAACCTGTCATATGCTAGAGTCAATCTTGATGGCATCAGGATTGAAAGTCGGCGTTTATAGCTCACCTCATCTTGTTCGCTACACAGAACGTGTACGTATTCAAGGCAAAGAACTTTCCGAAGATGCTTTTTGTGAAGTTTTTGCAGAAATTGAACAAGCTAGAGGCGATATTTCGCTGACCTTTTTTGAATATGGCACTCTGGCTGCGCTGAAGTTATTTCAACAAGCACAACTTGATGTTGTTATTCTTGAAGTAGGATTAGGCGGTCGATTAGATGCGACGAATATCGTTGATGCAGATATTGCGGCTATCACAAGTATTGCACTCGATCATACTGATTGGTTAGGTGCAGATAGAGAGCATATTGGTCACGAGAAAGCTGGTATTTTCCGTGCTAATCACTACGCAGTTGTGGGTGAGCCAGATATGCCTCATTCCATTGCTGAAGTTGCCAATGGAAAACAGGCTAAGCTTTTCCGTCGAGAAACGGATTGGTCTTTTGTTATTGAAGGTGATCATTGGCATTGGCGTTGTGCTGATTGTGAATTTGATGCGTTGCCTATCCCTAATATTCCGCTAGCCAATGCGGCGACAGCGATGGGGGTCATCCGTTGCTTGCTCAAATCTGATGATAAGGTCAGTCAAGCAATAACACAGCAAAGCATTGTTGAAGGTATGTCTCGAGCACAATTACCTGGACGTTTTCAGGTAATTTCACAGCATCCTCTAGTTATCTTTGATGTGGCACATAATCCTCATGCAGCAGGATATTTAGCTGAAAAATTATCACAATTACCGCGTAAGTCTGATACCAAAGTGCGTATTGTTGTTGGTATGCTAGGTGATAAAGATATTGCGGGAACATTAGCGTGTTTAATGCCATTGGCGGATAATTGGTATGTTGCGCCACTTAATGAATTTCGTGGCGCTTCAGCGGATGTACTTGCTCAACATCTTGAAAACCCATCGGTATTTGAGAGTGTAGAGGCGGCATGGAAACAAGCTATGTCCGATGCTAATCCTAATGATATCGTCGTGGTTTGTGGCTCATTTCATACAGTCGCACATGTGATGGAACTTTTGGAAAAGGAGAGTGTGGGTGGCGAGTAAATTTCAAAATCGCTTAGTCGGAGCCGTGGTATTAGTGGCTGTAGGGGTTATTTTTTTACCTGCGTTGCTTGACGGCGATAAGAAATATAACGAAGACCAATTTGCCGCTATTCCTTTAGTACCAAAACCGGGCGATGAACAAGAAATTGAATCTATCGCTCCTATAGAGCAAACAACAACGCCTTCAACACCATCAGAAGGCGCTTCTGAAGCAATGCTTTCTGAAGCAGTCACGGGTGTTGAACAATCTACGGCAACAGCACCACAACCACCAACCGTTGTTCCTGTTACGCCACCAGTACAACCAACGCCGACACCTCCTGTACAGCCAACGCCTGTACCACCGGTGGTCACACCACCTGTACAACCACCAGCACCACCAGTGCAAGAAACCAAACCACCAAAAGGTGAAGCTTGGGTTGTTCAATTAGGTGCATTGAAAAATGCGGCGAAGGTTGAAGAAATTATTGCGAAAATGCATTTCTCAGGTTACCCGGTGTATACCGTACCCGCGCGTCCTGTTGCTGGTCAAATGACTCGAATTTACATTGGGCCAAGTGCATCTAAGTCAGAATTACAGGCTATTTTGCCTCATTTAAAAGAGCTTACAGGCTTACAAGGTGAGGTAAGGGCATATAAGCCTTAATTTTTCTAAACGAGTCATCTGATGAGTGATGTAACAAAGCGTTAACTTATTGCGGCGATTATGATTTTTCATATCGCCGTAAATTATTTTGAAATTAGCGAAAATTAGCATTACGCAAACGTTTTCGTTTTCTGTTAGAATGCTTCCGTATTAATGCGGAGCATCATTATTGGATAAAGAATTTATGGTCTGGATAGATTACGCCATCATTGCCATTATTGGTTTTTCCGCATTAGTTAGCCTGATCCGTGGCTTTGTTCGTGAAGCATTGTCACTCATCACCTGGGGTTGTGGTTTCTTTGTTGCTAGTCAGTTTTATCCTTATCTTGCCGTCTATTTTACCCGGTTTGAAGATGAACTGGTTCGTAACGGGATTGCAATAGTCACTTTGTTTATTGCGACATTGATTGTTGGTGCTGTCGTGAACTATGTGATTAGCTCTCTTGTTCAACGCACAGGGTTATCAGGTACAGATCGAGTTTTGGGGGTCTGTTTCGGGGCATTAAGAGGCGTGCTGATCGTGTCAGCATTATTGTTTGTTTTAGGGGCATTTACGCCTATGGCAGATAGCGCTGATTGGCAACGTTCTGAACTTATTCCTCAATTCAACCATATTATTAGGTGGTTCTTTGACTACCTGCAAAATGCGTCAAGTTTCGTGTCGGAGAGAATATAACCTCTCCGTCTGGCTGATGAGGATCTATTCATGTGCGGTATTGTCGGTATCGCTGGAGCGAATCCAGTAAACCAATCAATTTATGATGCGTTAACGGTGTTACAACACCGAGGTCAAGATGCAGCTGGCATTGCAACGATAGACGGTAACAACGGTTTCCGTCTTCGCAAAGCTAATGGACTGGTTAAAGATGTGTTTGAAACCCGTCATATGTTGCGTTTAAAAGGTACTATCGGGATAGGGCATGTCCGTTATCCAACAGCGGGTAGTTCTAGTGCATCAGAAGCGCAGCCTTTTTATGTGAATTCACCTTTTGGTATTACGTTGGCGCATAATGGTAATTTAACCAATGCGCATTTATTACGTCGCCAATTATTTGAAACAGCGCGTCGCCATATCAATACCACCTCTGATTCTGAAATCTTACTTAATGTATTGGCATATGAATTAGACCGTTTTGACCATTTCCCTCTAGAGCCTGATAATATTTTTGCTGCAGTCGCAGCAATGCATAAAAAATTATGTGGTGCTTATGCTTGCGTTGCGTTGATCATCGGTCATGGTTTATTAGCTTTCCGTGATCCCTTTGGTATTCGTCCTTTAGTTCTCGGTAAACGTACATTAGAAGATGGTCGCCATGAATATATGGTCGCATCTGAAAGTGTTGCATTAGATACTTTAGGCTTTGAGTTCTTGCGTGATGTTGCACCCGGTGAAGCGGTTTATATCACTGAACAAGGACAACTCTTTACCCGCCAATGTGCTGAAAATCCGCAATTAATGCCTTGTCTATTTGAGTATGTTTATTTTGCTCGCCCAGATTCCTTTATTGATAAAATTTCTGTTTACAATGCACGTTTGCGTATGGGGCAAAAATTAGGCGCTAAAATTGCGAAAGAGTGGGAAGATTTGCAGATTGATGTGGTCATTCCTATTCCAGAGACCTCGTGTGATATCGCATTAGAAATCGCTCATATTCTTAATAAACCGTATCGCCAAGGCTTTGTAAAAAATCGCTATGTGGGGCGTACTTTTATTATGCCTGGTCAACAAGAACGTCGTAAGTCAGTAAGACGTAAATTGAATGCAAATCGTGCAGAGTTTCGTGATAAAAATGTTTTGTTGATTGATGACTCTATTGTTCGTGGTACAACGTCAGAGCAAATCGTCGAGTTAGCAAGAGAAGCAGGAGCGAAGAAAGTCTATTTTGCTTCAGCTGCGCCAGAAGTTCGCTTCCCTAATGTGTATGGTATTGATATGCCAAACGCTAATGAGCTCATTGCTCATGGACGTGAAGTGGATGAAATTCGTAAATTAATTGGTGCTGATGGGCTTATCTTCCAAGATCTCTCTGATTTAATTGCCGCTGTACAAGAAGAAAATCCTGATATTAGTCAGTTTGAATGTTCTGTATTTGATGGTGTTTATATAACGAAAGATATCGACCAAGATTATCTAGATTATTTAGAAAATCTTCGTCGTGATGATGAACACAAAATTCGAGATCAAAATGAAATAGAAAACTTGGAAATCTATAACGAAGGTTAGTTTTTCGGTAATATAATGCCCTTATAAAGCGTCGATGCTAGCGTGTTCTGCATCGGCGCTTGTTTTTTGAGGGTTAATCATCATAATGATTTATGTTGATATATATTCTGAGGATTATAATGAAAAAGCTGATAGTTGGGCTAACCGGTGCCAGTGGTGCAATTTACGGTATACGTTTATTAGAAATTCTGAAATCTGTACCGTCAGTTGAAACGCATTTAGTGATTAGCCAAGCTGCTCGCCGTACTATTTCATTAGAAACTGATTATTCGCTAAAAGATATCCATGCTTTAGCAGATGTGATTTATGATGATCGCGATATTGGTGCGTCAATTTCTTCAGGATCGTTTCGTGTCAGTGGGATGGTAATTTTACCTTGCTCAATTAAAAGTTTATCCGGTATTGTTCATAGTTATACCGATACTTTAGTCACTCGTGCTGCAGATGTTGTGCTGAAAGAAGGGCGTAAATTGGTGTTGTGTGTGCGTGAAACGCCTCTGCATTTAGGCCATTTGCGCTTAATGACACAAGCATCTGAATTAGGTGCAGTGATTATGCCACCAGTTCCAGCTTTCTATTTTCAGCCTAAAACCATTGATGATATTGTCAATCAAACGGTTAATCGTGTACTTGATCAGTTTGAGATTGATTTACCTGATGATTTGTTTCAAAGGTGGGAAGGCGATAAGCCTGCCCGCTAAGTATACTCGTCGTTACTCGTCATACTTCAAGTTGTAGCGTTGTTGACTGGGCTGATTCGCACTAGCCACATACTATTGTATGTGACTAGTGACTCATTTACTTGTCGCCTAGCTACACCTTGAATTATTTAGAGTATCTATTAGGTAGAATATTTATTCGCACTAGTCACATCGAATTATTGAAAATAGAAAAAGAGATTATTTTCCTGTGGTAATAATATCTTTTAATGCCTCTTCTAAATGTGGGTAGCGAAACTCAAAGCCAGCATTAAGTAATTTTTCAGGGATGGCTTGTTGCCCACCTAACACTAATGTGGCGCTTTCTCCCATCACTAAACGTAATACACTTTCAGGAACCGTCATTAAGGCGGGGCGATTAAATGCTTTTCCTAATAAGCGAGTAAATTCTTTATTCTGTACAGGGTTAGGTGCAGTTAAGTTAAAAGCGCCTTTAGCATCTTGAGTCTTAAGCAAGAAAATAATCGCACTGACCATATCATCAATATGGAGCCACGGCATATACTGTTTCCCGTTTCCTAATTTGCCACCTAATCCTAACTTAAAGGGTTTACTCATTTTAGGTAGTGCGCCACCGAGTGTTGAAAGCACAATTCCTGTACGTAACAAACAAACACGAGTTAATGGTGTTTGTGCTTCAAGAGCAATACGCTCCCACTCAGCACAAAGCTCATGTGTAAACTCAGGGTTTGCTGGCGTCTGTTCAGTGACTTGCAAATCACCTTGGTCACCATAAAAGCCAACCGCAGAACCAGATATGAAAACAGAAGGAGGAGAGTCGCTGGCCTTAATTAACTCAACTAATTTTTGAGTTAAATCACAACGGCTGTTAATGAGTTTGTGTTTTTGAGCAGGTGTCCAACGGTTATCGGCAATGGGTTCTCCAGCAAGATTAATGACCGCATCAAACCCATTAAGATTTTGTTTATCACTGAGTTGAGTCCAACAGGTAATTTCATTACAAAAGTGCGAGTAGACTTTTTGAGGTGAACGAGAAAGCACTGTAATATCATTATTAGACAGTGCAAGTTCACACACTAATGCTTTGCCAATTAATCCTGTACCACCTGTGATAAGTATTTTCATCACCATCCTCCTGATCATCTTGCCTAATAAAGAATAAATATCATCCTGACATTATGAATTGCTTTTATTCACCAAAGAGTTTTTTAGCTGCTGGGCGCTGGTTGATCTTATTTAGCCATTTTTCTATTGCAGGATAATTAGCCAAATCAATATTGTGGTGAGCATGAAGACGGGCCCATGTATATGTAGCGATATCCGCAATGCTGTATTCTTGGCCACCAAGGTAAGGTGATTGCGCTAATCTTTTTTCCAATACGCTATATAGACGCTGTGTTTCTTCAGTATAACGTTTAATTGCATAAGGGACTTTTTCTGTGGCATAGCGGGTGAAATGATGATTTTGTCCTAACATGGGGCCAAAACCTCCCACTTGCCAAAACAGCCATTGTAGTTGTGTTGTTTTTTCGCGTAAATTTTGGCTAATTAATTTGCCACTTTTTTCAGCTAGATAGATAAGAATAGCACCAGACTCAAAAATAGAGAGTGGTTCGCCTCCATCTGCTGGTGAATTATCAACGATGGCAGGAATTTTGTTGTTAGGGGAAATTGCTAAAAACTCAGGCTTAAATTGATCACCTTTACTAATATCAATGCGATGTAACTGATAAGGTAGGCCTGCTTCTTCGAGAAAAAGTGTTATTTTCTGGCCATTTGGGGTATCTGCGTAATATAAATCAATCATTGAAAGCTCCAAAGTAAAGTAGGCACGAAATGTTTAGTATATCCACAGTCTGCCTTCTAACATCATAAAAAGCAAAAAAGCGCAAGATGGATAAGACAAGTCTCGTATGATTATTGTAGTGGTGAAAAATAGTGATTTTGGTATATTCAGGATAAAAATTACGATCGTTTAGTATCGGTTAAAAAAGGTTTGTTGAGGATGGAACAAGAAAAGACGGCATTGGTTGAGTGGGTTGATATTGTTGATGATAAAAATGAAGTCGTTGCACAAGCAACACGTCAACAAATGCGAGCTGAAAACCTACGACATAGAGCAACGTATATTGTTGTTCATGATGGGATGGGTAAAATTTTGGCGCAACGTAGAACAGAAACAAAAGATTTTTATCCCGGTTGGTTAGATGCCACAGCAGGTGGTGTTGTCCAACAAGGTGAAAATTTACTGGAAAGCGCGCGTCGTGAAGCAGAAGAAGAACTCGGCATTGCGGGGGTTCCTTTCGCTGAACATGGGCAATTTTATTATGATGATAAAAGCTGTCGTGTCTGGGGAAGTCTATTTAGTTGTGTTTCTCATGGGCCTTTCGCTCTGCAAGCAGAAGAAATAGAGGAAGTATGCTGGTTAACTCCCTCTGAAATCACAGAGCGTTGTGACGAATTCACGCCAGATTCACTAAAAGCGCTTTCTCTTTGGTTAACACGTAATAACAGTACACGTTTAGAAACCCGAGAAACCGTCGATTAAGGGGTACTTTGCCCTATTTCAAAGCGATAAGCATAGTTGATAACGGTATCTTCGAATATAGCGTTATCATCTTCGTCTTTTAAGCGTTGTAAAAGGGCGATAAGGTGTTTTCCTGCCTCTTTTCCCATTTTGTGATAATCAAAATGAATTGACGTAAGAGATGGTGATATTTGATCACTATTATCAGAGCCTTCCAAACAAGCAATGGCCAGATCTTGAGGGATCTTAATTAATCGCCTTTGGCACTCAAAAATCATTCCTAACGCAATGCTCTCATGACTACAAATAACTGCATCTAATTCCGGTTGCCGCAATAAAATTTCTGTTAAAGCTTGTCTACCATAAGCCATAGATGCGGGATCAGGTGTAGTGACACTTTGCTCAGCATTTAAATAATTTTTCAGTAAAGCTCGTGACCAACCTGTTATTTGCTGGTGGTGTAAACGCTGGCCTTGTAAAGCGCCAATATAACCGATACAACGTCTTCCTTGGGTGACTAAATGACTAGTTAAATCATATGCAGCTTGCTCATAAGAGCAATCAATACTAATGGCGGCTTGTTCATCAGATTGACTCGCAACACTGACAACCGGCACGTTGGCATTACTAATATGTAAAAAATGAGTGGGACTGAGTTGTGAACCAAAGACAACCAATGCGGCAGGATTGCTTTGTAATAGCATATTAATCACATCACTGGCTTTATGTGGTTGATGTTCATAACAACCAACGAGAATTTGATATTGGTGGCGATTTAATATTTGCTGTAAAGATTGCATAAAATCAGCACTGGCTTTATCTGTGAAAGAGGGTAACAGCACTGCAATAATATGACTTTGAGCCGAAGCTAACGCGCCTGCTGAGGCATTAGGAATATAACCAAGTTCCTCTACGGCTTGATTAACTTTCTCTCTTAACTTATCAGAGACCAACTCAGGGGTTCGTAATGCACGCGAAACGGTCATTGAACCGACTCCAGCGTGTTTAGCGACATCTTGTAATGTGACGCGACCTGTATTTCGGCGCTTACGTGTTTTGATCATGTGTGATTATGCTTGCTTAGCCTATTTTATTAACCGCAGATCCTACCTGAAATCTTTCTATTATGCTGAAACAATACAGTGTCAATTGTTGGCATTTTCTGCAATTAACATTTTATTAAAATGATAGCGCTATCACAATTACGAATGATCTATCTAGATAGCGCTACCATTAATGATTACTATCCTTAATAACGAAGCTCAAAGAGAGTCTTATTGAGGTTACAAAGATGCTTAAAACATTATTAACACCTGATGTGGTACAAGTGGTTCCAAGCGTTAGCGATTGGCGAGAAGCCGTTAAAGTGGCGTGTCAGCCATTAGTTGATAAAGGGTGCGTTGAACCTCGTTACATCGATGCTATTTACAAATCACATGAAAAAATAGGGCCATATTATGTTTTAGGTCCGGGTATTGCGATGCCTCATGCTCGTCCTGAAGATGGTGTTAACCAGCTTTCTCTTGCATTAACGATTGTTGAGCAAGGAGTGGAATTTGGTGCTGATGAAAACGATCCGGTGAAATTACTGATTGTTTTAGCTGCAACAGATAACGATAGCCATATTAATGCCATTATGAAATTAGCTGAACTTTTTGATAACGATAAAGATATTCAAACGCTATTTAATGCGAAAAGCAAAGCGGATGTATTAGCAGTTATCAACAACTATTAATGACAATTTAAAATTACCAAGGGGAATACCATGAAAATTACAGTTGTGTGTGGAAATGGTTTAGGCAGTAGCTTAATGATGGAAATGAGTATCAAAAGTATTTTAAAAGATCTCGCTGTCAATGCAGAGGTGGATCACGTTGATTTGGGTTCAGCAAAAGGTACGCCAAGTGATATCTATGTTGGAACTCGTGATATTGCAGAACAGCTTAACTCTCAAGCCGTAAATGGAAGAGTAGTTTCACTGGATAATATGATTGATAAAGTTGCGATGAAAGAAAAACTTTCTGTCGCATTACGTGAATTAGGCGCGTTATAAGGAGCCTATCATGGACTTTTTCCGCTTTCTAATGAGTGATGTGCTTTCAGAGCCTTCTATTTTAGTGGGTTTGATCGCATTGATTGGATTAATTGCCCAGAAAAAACCAGTTACGGAATGTATTAAAGGCACGGTAAAAACCATTATGGGTTTTGTGATTTTAGGTGCTGGTGCCGGTCTTGTCATTAACTCACTGGGTGATTTCTCAACGATTTTCCAACATGCATTTGGCATTCAAGGTGTTGTGCCTAATAACGAGGCAATTGTCTCTATTGCACAAAAAAGCTTTGGTAAAGAAATGGCTCTGATTATGTTCTTTGCCATGTTGATTAATATTTTAATTGCTCGTTTAACACCGTGGAAATTTATTTTCTTAACGGGTCACCATACATTATTCATGTCAATGATGGTGGCAGTTATTCTGGCAACAGCAGGCTTAGAAGGCGCTGTATTAGTTGCGGTAGGTTCATTAGTTGTTGGGGTTTCAATGGTGTTTTTCCCAGCCATTGCACACCCTTATATGAAAAAAATCACCGGTTCTGATGATGTTGCATTAGGACACTTCTCAACTATTTCTTATGTCGTTGCGGGCTTTATCGGCAGTAAATTTGGTAATAAAGAGCATTCAACAGAAGAGATGAATGTGCCTAAAAGCTTGCTATTTTTACGTGATACGCCAGTCGCAATTGCCTTTACTATGGGCATTATTTTTGTCATCACATGTTTATTTGCGGGCGATACTTTTGTTCGTGAAGTTAGTGGTGGTAAAAACTGGTTTATGTTCTCGTTAATGCAATCTATAACCTTCGCAGCAGGTGTTTATATTATTCTGCAAGGTGTGCGTATGGTTATTGCTGAGATTGTTCCTGCATTTAAAGGTATTTCAGATAAGTTAGTTCCTAATGCAAAACCTGCTTTAGACTGCCCAGTTGTATTCCCTTATGCACCCAATGCGGTATTAGTTGGTTTTTTAAGTAGCTTTGCTGCAGGTGTTATCGGCATGTTCATACTGTATGCCTTAGATTGGACAGTAATAATTCCTGGTGTAGTTCCTCATTTCTTCGTGGGTGCAACAGCAGGGGTATTTGGTAATGCGACCGGTGGACGTCGTGGTGCGATTTTAGGGGCATTCGTTCAAGGCTTATTAATTACTTTCTTGCCTGTATTCCTATTACCAGTACTTGGAGACATCGGTATTGCTAACACCACATTTAGTGATGCAGACTTCGGTGTTATCGGTATTTTATTAGGTATTATTGTTCGTTGATAGTATTTGTTTATTGAACTTTAATAGATGCTCGACTTTCTAATCAGTCGGGCATTTTTTTTGTAGAAATAATACACTTAAATTTTTTTATATATTCAATATATTATGATTAGTTCCCCGTATGCACAGGGATAAACCGGGGCAGACGCTAAAGCGGATAATGTTCAAGCTGTGTTCCCAGTATGCACGGGGATAATGATAAATAGTATTGTAATAATATAAATATTTTGTTATTTCATTTTAATGGTGATTTTTTTGCTAAGAGGATTTAGATAAATATCCGGATAAAATATAACTAGATATAGCTCTAATTTTTGATATTAAATTTAGAAAATGATGCCTATAAATAATAGACTCTAAATTATGTAAAATAATGATTGGGTTAATATGAATAACGATTATTATAATTATTGGGGAAAATTCACGTCGGAAGAAAATAATGAGTGTTACCACTTACTTCCTTATCATAGCCTTGATGTCGCTGCAGTTGGTGCAACACTCTTTTCTGTAAATAAAAAAATTATAAAAGATATTTCTGAATACCTACAAATTAGTCCTGAAAACTTCTCTAAATTTTTTTTATTACTACTTTCTCTTCATGATATTGGTAAGTTTTCATCGTCATTTCAGTATATTAATAAAAATATTATCGATAATAATAAAATTCCGGAAAGTAGATTTTCTTACGATGGAAAAAAATATCGTCATGATTGTTTAGGATATCACTTTTGGAAAGAAATAAAAGATACAGTTTACTCATCAATAATACTATCTGATGGGAATTATAATAACCGTAAACTATCAAAAGGTTTCCTGATAATTATTGAGACCGTATTAGGGCATCATGGTAAACCAATTAATAAAAATGATATTGATTATATGGGGAATTTTACTCATGAAAATAATAAAAAAGCGGTGTCAGAATTTACAGTTGATATATTAAAATTATTCAAACCTCAAATCTCTGTAGATCTTTTCTTGAACGATGATTGGCTAAATAGGTTAAAACAAATCTCATGGTTACTCGCCGGAATGTCAACTCTTTCAGATTGGATTGGTTCTAATAAAGATTATTTCCCTTATCGTAGAAATAAAATACCTTTATCTGAATACTGGCTTTTAGCCCTAAAACAAGCCAAAAAAGCAACGCTAGCAAGTGGTTTTAATCAGGATCATGTAATCTTGTCATTTATTTCCGTTGAGCATAGTTTTGGCTATAAACCAACGCCATTACAACAATGGGCAGAAAATGTACCTATAAATAAATATCCACAGCTTTTTATATTAGAAGATACGACTGGTTCTGGT
Organism: Proteus genomosp. 4 str. ATCC 51469; assembly: GCF_003144375.1. Taxonomy (NCBI): domain Bacteria; kingdom Pseudomonadati; phylum Pseudomonadota; class Gammaproteobacteria; order Enterobacterales; family Morganellaceae; genus Proteus; species Proteus genomosp. 4. Next base: position 67,366 of record NZ_PENV01000001.1, on the reverse strand, counting down.
AAAACAGAGGCTGCATTAACATTAGTTCATAGATTAATGGAAGCTGATGCAGCGGATGGATTTTATTTTGGCTTGCCTACACAGGCGACATCCAATGCCATGTTTTCAAGGATAGCGAATTATTATCCCAATATATTTCATAAAGATAGTGATATGCCAAGTATTGTACTTGCTCATGGGGCTAGTGCTATGAATGAGCAATTTATGAATATGATCCAAAATGGCAATGAACAATATAATCGCGCGGATAGTACTGCATCAGCACAATGCTATCAATGGTTATCAGATTCACGAAAAAAGGCATTATTAGCAACAATTGGTGTGGGGACTATAGATCAAGCTTTACTTGCTATGTTACCGCGAAGACATCAATCTTTAAGATTGTTAGGGCTAAATAGAAAAGTCATTATTTTTGATGAAATTCATTCTGCGGATGAGTTTATGTTTGAAATTATTGAACATTTATTATCAGCACATTTATATCAAGGTGGTTCAGTTATTCTATTAACTGCAACGCTATCATTAAAGCAAAGGCAGAGGATTATCAACAGTTGGTTTAGTGCACTTAATCAACCAAAAGAGGAAATTAAATCAAAACATTTTCCATTAGCCACACATTTAACTTATTTTCCTGATGTAACGCTGAAAGAATATCCACTGGAAAGTAGAAAAGAGGTTAGCCGAAAAGTTAAAGTAGAAATTGTTAATGAAGAACAAGAATGTATTAATATTGTTATCGATGCTGTTAATAATGAAAAATGTATTGTTTGGATAAGGAATACAGTTAATGATGCAATTAATGCTTATCGAGAAATAAATAAAGTCTTACCTGAGAATAGAGATAATTGTCTGTTATTTCATAGTCGTTTTACGTTGAAAGATAGAAAAATATGTGAAGAGCAAGTACTGAGGCGTTTTGGGAAGTCCAGTACAGCCCAACAAAGAAAGGGTACAGTATTAATTGCCACACAAGTATTTCAAGAGAGTTTAGATGCAGATGCAGATATTATGATTTCAGATATCTGTTTTATTGATGATCTTATTCAACGTTCAGGGCGATTACATCGACATACTAGAACAGAAAATGGGGATTATATACCTGCTTCAATCGATAGGCGACAATCTCCTATTTTATATCTACATGCACCTTTATTTACAGGTACACCATCAAATAACTGGTTAGTAGAACATTTTTCATCGACAGAGGCTGTTTACCGTTCTCCTGGTCGTTTGTGGTTAACATTAAGAAGCCTAATTCAATTAGGAGAAATTAATATGCCACAAGATGCTAGGCAATTAATTGAATCTGTTTATAGCGATAACGCTTATAATGAAATTCCACAGGCTCTAATTTATAAAGAAAATAATGATTTAGGAGAGCGTAAAGCACAAACGGTTAAAGCCAAGCTACAACTATTGAAACTAAATAAGGGTTATAGTGAAGAGAGCTCAGAATTTTGGACAGAAGATCATTATGATATAAGTACGCGATATAGTGATATGGAAACAGCTAATATTCTTTTGCTGAAAAGAGTGGAAGATATATATCTTCCTTGGATAGCTGATGAGCGCCACTCTATTGAGCTAAGTACAGTTAAGATTTCGAAAAATAAATATGCAGATAAATTAGCTTCAGTATCTCAAGAAATAACGGAGAAAATAAATAAACAATATCCACAAACTCGATATTTACAATTGTGGATCCCAGAAGAAGATCACTATTATCAGTATGATCCTCTAATCGGTTTTAGTGAAAGACAGGAATTGTCATGAATATTATTAATCAACCTTGGCTACCTTTTCATTTTCGTAACGGTGAGATTAAAACGCTTCCTATTTCTGCTATTTCTCATCCTGATATTGTCGACTTTGCTTTAAATAGAGCCGATTTCCAAGGTGCAGCTTATCAATTTGCCATTGGGTTATTACAAACTGTATTTGCGCCAAAAAATGAGGATGAATGGGAAGAATATTTTGAATCACCACCTTCTGATGAGGAGTTAAAAAGTGCTTTTAGTAAAGTGGCTCATGCTTTTAATATAACGGGTAGTGCTCCTTTATTTATGCAAGATTTCTCAAAATTAGAAGAACAAAAAAATATCCCTATAGCTCAGTTGTTAATTGATGCGCCGGGTGAAAACGGAATAAAGAAAAATACTGATCATTTTATTAAGCAAGGTATTGCTGATGTAATGTCATTAGAAATGGCAGTATTTGCATTATTTACCTTACAAATAAATGCCCCAAGTGGTGGCCAAGGTCACTTAGTTAGCTTAAGAGGAGGTGGCCCTTTAACGACATTAATATACCCCACGGAAGAGCATTCAACATTATGGCAAAAATTATGGCTAAATGTGATTAATAGAGAATTTTGGGAATATGCTGAACCGAATTTTGATGATGGCAGTGTTTTTCCTTGGCTAGTTCCCCTAGATTTAAAAGAAGGAAAAGGTGAAAAAATTTCGCCTGGCGATGTTCATCCTCTTCATATGTACTGGGCAATGCCTCGTAGAATCAGATTAAAAGTAGAAAATAAACCTACCATTTGTCAAATTAGTGATAAAAAGAGTCATTCTTCAGTTAAATATTATTTTACTAAAAACTATGGTTTAGATTATCAAGAAGGTTGGTTGCATCCATTGACACCATATTATTGGGATGCTAAGAAGCCAGAAACTTTTCCTAATTCTCTTAAAGGAAGACAAGGCGGTATTCATTATAATCTTTGGGACAGATTATTGCTATCAAGTGATGAAAATGGGCAAAAAAGTGCTGCCGTTGTCAGTCATTACTTAAAGTTATATCAACTATTAGAGTTAACAAGAAAACCTCGATTGCTTATTTTTGGTTATGATATGGATAATATGAAACCTCGAGGATGGTACGCCTTAGAAATGCCTATTTTTCATGTAAGAGATAAATATCATAATCAAATAGTGAATGAAATAAAAATCATCCAAGCATTGACAGTAGACTGTTTGAAGAGAGTAAAAGAACAGATAAAAAAAGCATGGTTTAATAGTCCTAAAGATATTAAAGGAGATATTAGTTTTATTGATTTAACTTTTTGGCAAAGAAGTGAAAATATATTTTTTGAAGTTGTTCAAAATATTATTGTTCAAACACAGAAAGAGGATTTTCTAACTCCAGAACAAGCAAAAAAATGGTTAAATACAATTAGAAAAATTAGCCTTTCTATTTTTGATGAATATGCTTTATCTGCATTAGGAACACCAAAATCAGTTAGTGGATGTATTAAAGCAAGAAATGATTTAATTAATGATCTTTATGGTAATAAAAAAGTAAAAATATTCACTGAAAACTTTAAAATTACCAAAAGAAATGGAGAGTGATATGGGAGCTTATAAATTAGATAATATTACTTTGTATGGATATCCAGAATTACAATCAAATGTATTACGTTGGTGGGAAAGTTTATTTTTATCATCAGGTGAATTAAATAAAAAAGGTATTATCTCTGCACCAAGTCGATATAAAGCAGAATTAAAACGTTGTGAATCAATTACTGCTATTATGTTGACTGAAGGATTTCGTGCATTATGGTTAAGCTTTCCCTCTGAGCTTATTAATCAAGCTAAAACTGAAGATATTGAACGTTGGGCAGTCATTGTCGCTGTATTAGTTTACATCACTCAAAATGGTGAAAAACACTTTGCTACTATTGCTGGTGAAAAAGATGAAAGTAAAAAATCTTGTATTAGTGAATCACGTTTTTTACAACTACAATCTTCCCGTAATTATGATGAGTTTATAAGGCGACTAAGACGGATTTTAATTCAAATTAAAGGAAAATCCTCAGTTTTATCTATGTGTAAAGATCTTGAAAAATGGGTTTTAGAAAAACAACAAATTCGTTCTGTACAAGCAAGTGAACAAGTTATTGTTGAATGGGCAATGAAATATTATCGAGCAGCCATTTAACAGTTTAATTAATTTAATAAGGAAATGAAATGAGCCAATTTATTCAATTACATATTTTAACTTCTTATGCTCCTTCTAATTTAAATCGTGATGATTTAGGTCGTCCAAAAACGGCAATAATGGGAGGGGTTGAACGCTTAAGAATAAGCTCACAAAGTTTAAAACGTCATTGGCGTACATCAGAGTTATTTAATGTTGCATTTTCTAATAATATAGGTATTCGCACTAAAAAATTCGGATTACAACTTTATGATGCATTAATTGAAGGTGGGATTGCTGAAAAAAATGCCAAGAAATGGACTGAGTTAATTATAGAACAATATGGAAAAATAAAGAACGGCTCTATTGAAACAGAACAGCTTGTTCATATTAGTCATTTAGAAAAAACTTTGGCATTTGATTTGATCAATTTACTTATTAAAGAACAAAGAGAGCCTAAAAAACAAGAACTAGAGAATTTAAAAGAAATAAGTACCTCAGTAGATATTGCGTTGTTTGGTAGAATGTTAGCTTCAGCACCGAAATATAATATAGAAGCAGCTTGCCAAGTTGCTCATGCTATTAGTGTTCATAGTACGGTTGTTGAAGATGATTATTTTACTGCTATTGATGATTTAAATAATGGTGAAACAGATATGGGATCGGCTCATATTGGTGAAACAGGTTTTGCAGCTGCACTTTTTTATAGTTATATCTGCATTAATAAGACTCAATTAATTGAGTCTTTAGACGGTAATGAAGAACTTGCAAATAAAGCAATTCAAGCATTAACTGAAGTGGCAATTAAAGTTTCGCCAACAGGTAAACAAAATAGTTTTGCTTCTCGTGCTTATGCGAGCTACGTTTTAGCGGAAAAAGGAAGTTATCAGCCACGTTCTTTATCTGTTGCGTTTCTAAAACCAATTGATGATGACGATATGGAAACTGCATCTATTAATGCATTGAATTCTCGAATGGAGAATTTTGATAAAGTTTATGGGGCTTGTGCAGATTCTCGCTATAAGCTCAATGTAGCGCAAGCTGAAGGTTCGCTCTCTGGATTATTACAATTTGTTGCTGAGTAATGAGGAGATATTATGGCTCAATATCTCGTTTTTCGTCTTTATGGACCACTTGCTAGTTGGGGGCTACCAGCAGTAGGTGGTGATAGACAAACAGGATTAGCTCCTTCACGTTCAGCTATTTTAGGCTTACTGGGCGCCGCGTTAGGTATTAAGCGAGAAGATGAAAACAAATTAACCCAATTACAGCAAAGCATTTTAGTTGCTGCAAAACAATTTGTACCAAGTACGTTATTAAGAGATTTCCATACGACACAAGTGCCTTCAGTTCGTAAAAATATTACACATGCTACTCGTCGTAGTGAATTAGCTGAAAAAGAGTTGAATACTATTTTATCTAGTCGTGATTATCGATGTGATGCTATATGGGTTGTCGCGATTAAATTAACACCAAATGCACAATATACACTTGAACAGTTAAAAAATGCGTTATTAACGCCTGTTTATGTTCTGAGTTTAGGGCGTAAATCTTGTCCTCTATCTTTACCGATGATGCCTAAAATTGTAGAAACAAAGCAATTACAAGAGGCATTAGATACTGAATTTCCTAATATAACAGCATCTACCAAAGCCGATAATTATTGGTTCAGGTCGGATGGATGGGTGACGTATTTTTGGGAAGGAAGCCATCAAGATATTGAGGGTGAAAATATTATGATATTACACCCTTGGGATGATCCTATAAATAGACAGCATTGGCAATTTCGTCAACGTAAAATGTATCAAATGAGCGTAAAAAGGGAGAGCGAATAATGTATTTATCAAGGATCACAATAGGCGGTTCTTCTGATTATTTGCACTCTTTATTGACGAATAAGCAGCAGGCAGGATATACGATTCATCAGCTATTATGGCAGTTATTTACTGAAGAAAAAGAACGCTCATTTTTGTATCGAATAGAAATAGAAAAAAATGGTACACCCATTTTTTATATTCTTTCTTCGGTGACTCCAGCAATTAAACACGCTTTTTTTAAGATAGAAACTAAACCTTTTTTACCAAAATTAGCCCCAAAAATGAAATTAGCATTCTCATTAAGAGCAAATCCAACAGTTTGTATTACTGATAAAGAAGGGAAGCAACATCGTCATGATGTTCTTATGCATGCTAAGAAACAAGCTCAATTAAACGGAAATTATTCTAGTCATGATGATATTCAACATTTGATGCAACAAGCTGCATTAAATTGGATAACTTCTGAAAGTCGTTTAAATAAATGGGGGATTTCATTAACCCAGCTACCTGATATTAAAGCTTATACACCTGAGCGTATTAAAAAACCGTCAGGCAAAATAATGGCTTTTTCTTCAGTTGATTATCAAGGTGTGCTAACAATTGAAGACCCACATCTATTTTGGCAACAATATCAGCAAGGATTTGGTAGAGCAAAGGCCTTTGGTTGTGGGTTGATGCTCATTAGGAGCATCTAATGGTCTTTATTCCTTTAAGACCCATTCCAATTAAAGATAGGCATTCAATGATTTTTATTGGAATGGGACGAATTGATGTGAAGGATGGTGCTTTTGTTGTTATTGATGAAATTAATGGCGAAAGAATGCTTATTCCTGTGGGGTCATTAGCATGTATTTTACTGGAACCAGGAACTCGTATTAGTCATGCGGCAGTTAAGTTGGCGGCAACCGCAGGAACATTATTAATATGGGTTGGTGAAGCAGGTGTACGACTTTATTCTGTTGGACAACCTGGTGGCGCGCGATCAGATAAGTTGTTGTATCAAGCAAAATTAGCACTTGATAGTGATTTGCGTTTAAAAGTTGTTCGTAAAATGTTTGAACTTAGATTTGGTGAGCCTGCTCCTTTAAAAAGGAGCGTGGATCAACTGCGTGGTATAGAAGGAGCTCGAGTTAGAAAGCAATATCAAATGTTAGCTAAGGAATTTAAGATTGATTGGAAAGGGCGACGTTATGATCCAAAGGATTGGGAGTCTGGAGATATTATTAATCGTTGTATCAGCGCCGCTACAGCCTGTTTATACGGAGTTACTGAAGCGGCAATTTTAGCTGCAGGTTATGCTCCTGCCATTGGTTTTGTGCATACAGGAAAGCCACTTTCGTTTGTTTATGATATTGCGGATATCATAAAATTTGACACAGTTGTGCCTGTTGCATTTAAGGTTGCATCATATAAAGCAATTGCACCCGATCGTGAGGTACGTGTTGCTTGTAGAGAAGCGTTTCGAAAGCATCAAACACTCAATAAACTTATACCTCTAATTGAAGAGATCCTTTCTGCTGGTGATATTCTTCCTCCTGAACCACCTATTGATGCTCAACCACCTGCAATTCCTCAAGCTCGCCCTTTTGGTGATGAAGGGCATAGAGAAAAATAGTAATGAGTATGATTGTTGTTGTAACTGAAGCTGTACCGCCTAGATTAAGAGGGCGGTTAGCTGTGTGGTTATTGGAAGTTAGAGCAGGGGTTTATATCGGCAATGTTTCTGCTCGAATAAGGGAAATGATTTGGCAACAAGTTAATACGCTTGCCGAAGATGGTAATGTTGTTATGGCATGGGGAACTAATACTGAATCCGGTTTTGATTTTCAAACGTATGGTGAAAATCGTCGAGAGCCTATTGATTTTGATGGCTTAAGGTTAGTGTTGTTTAAACCTTTAGACGATGAATAATTTTGGTAAAAATAAATATATTTTTTTATTTAATTAAATCAAATGGATATAATTAGAGTGTTCCCCGTATGCACGGGGATAAACCGATGGTGGTTCGATTGCCTTGCCTCCTCTAGTCGTGTTCCCCGTATGCACGGGGATAAACCGCAAAAGATATTGGTCGAGCAACCTACAAACAAGTGTTCCCCGTATGCACGGGGATAAACCGGTATTTATGATGACTGGGTGCGCATTCAGGGTGTGTTCCCCGTATGCACGGGGATAAACCGCTATATTGATTGTTTCTCCTGCACTATGCTTTGTGTTCCCCGTATGCACGGGGATAAACCAGGCTATCTACTCATGGCAATTATCCGGAAATGGTGTTCCCCGTATGCACGGGGATAAACCGTGATTATGGATACGAGCACATTTCCTTTAACGGTGTTCCCCGTATGCACGGGGATAAACCGCCAAGATTAGTGATGTATCGGCATCAATAAACGTGTTCCCCGTATGCACGGGGATAAACCGGTGCCTTTACGCCCGAGCAATTGGAAGCGTTAGTGTTCCCCGTATGCACGGGGATAAACCGCCACCAGCAAATGATAAAAAATACACTCCTAAGTGTTCCCCGTATGCACGGGGATAAACCGGTTGATGCTTATCTATCTGATGCGAAAGAGAGGTGTTCCCCGTATGCACGGGGATAAACCGCCATTTAATAGTTTAATGGTTTATTCAATAGAGTGTTCCCCGTATGCACGGGGATAAACCGGAAACTAATTAACGGATTTTAATTTCCCGTCAGTGTTCCCCGTATGCACGGGGATAAACCGCAATGAAAATAATCTCACAACTGATCTCGGCAGTGTTCCCCGTATGCACGGGGATAAACCGCGCAATTTGGCAAACAGCAGGGCATGATTAACGTGTTCCCCGTATGCACGGGGATAAACCGACCGTAAACAGTATGAAAACAAATATCTACGTGTGTTCCCCGTATGCACGGGGATAAACCGCAGAAAAATAAGTTTAGAGGGGCGGGGTAGGGGTGTTCCCCGTATGCACGGGGATAAACCGTTGAAAAAATGACACGCGGAATTCATAATAATGTGTTCCCCGTATGCACGGGGATAAACCGGTTTTAGGGCTTTAGCAAACCAATTAACATCAGTGTTCCCCGTATGCACGGGGATAAACCGCTATAACTGAGTTATCAGCTAATACATCTAAAGTGTTCCCCGTATGCACGGGGATAAACCGTGAATTCAGAATACGCACCTAAACTGGATATTGTGTTCCCCGTATGCACGGGGATAAACCAACGTTCCCTACAGGAATCACACCTATAATTTTTTTCCTTTTCTATTAATCTTCGTCATTGAGCCTATACATATATCACTTTGAATTAATATGTTTATTTTATGAATAATAATGCTATTATCCTGAGTGAATATTCACGATGTGTATATTTTCGTACCTAATTAATTATAAAAATAGGTTTAACATCACAATCACTAAGGAAAAAGAAGATGTCTTTTGGTATTCGATATCTTGCGTTGTTACCACTTTTTGTTATCACTGCTTGCCAACAGCCTGTTAATCACAATCCACCAGCGACTCAAACAGCTCAGGTTCAACCTGCAATCGTGAATAACTCATGGATTGAAATTTCACGTAGTGCGCTCGATTTTAATGTGAAAAAAGTACAATCACTTTTAGGTGATAAATCCTCGCTTTGTGCTGTTTTAAAAGGGGATGCATATGGCCATGATTTATCGTTAGTTGCACCTGTTATGATTGAAAACAATGTGCAATGTATTGGTGTAACGAATAACCAAGAGCTAAAAGAAGTGCGTGATCTAGGATTCCAAGGTCGTTTAATGCGTGTGCGTAATGCCACAGAGCAAGAAATGGCTCAGGCGACAAGCTATAACGTGGAAGAATTGATTGGTAACTTAGATATGGCTAAGAAATTAGATGCCATTGCTAAACAACAAAATAAAGTGATCCCTATTCATCTTGCCTTAAATTCAGGTGGAATGTCTCGTAATGGATTAGAAGTTAATAACAATGCGGGGCTTGAAGAAGCAAAGCAAATTGCTCAATTAGCTAACCTTAAAGTGGTTGGCATTATGTCTCATTATCCTGAAGAAGATGCGGATAAAGTAAGAGAAGATCTCGCTCGTTTTAAACAGCAATCACAAAAGGTATTGGATGTTACTGGGCTAAACCGTAAAGACGTTACTCTGCATATGGCAAATACTTTTGCCACAATTACCGTACCTGGATCATGGTTAGATATGGTGCGTGTAGGCGGGATTTTTTATGGTGATACCATCGCAAGTACAGATTACAAACGTGTTATGACTTTTAAATCCAATATTGCCTCAATCAATTATTATCCTAAAGGTAATACTGTTGGGTATGATCGCACTTACACACTAAAACGTGATTCAGTATTAGCTAATATCCCTGTTGGCTATGCAGATGGTTATCGTCGAGTCTTTAGTAATGCAGGACATGCTTTAATTGGTGGTCAACGTGTGCCTGTTTTAGGTAAAACATCAATGAATACGGTGATTGTTGATATTACCGATCTTAAAAATATCAATTCAGGGGATGAAGTCGTGTTCTTTGGTAAGCAAGGTAATGCAGAGATCACTGCTGAAGAGGTTGAAGATATTAGTGGTGCACTGTTTACAGAGATGTCGATTTTGTGGGGGGCGACCAATCAGCGTGTACTCGTGGATTAAAGTAGGGTACTTGTGATCACCAATCTCAACAACTTTTGAGAGAAATTGTGGGGGAATTTCCCCCACAAAACGATTTATCGCAAGATAAAATAGCTTGAACTACGGTGTCGCCACTACTGATATTAAAAGAACATAATCTTTCATGTTTCAGTAAAGCAAAACACCAAACTGTAATACATACAGTAATCAGCCCTAATAGGGCAAGCTTAGTCACTTCTCTTGACACTCTTTTATAAAGGAGACAGAATCAAGTTGGTTGTTTTTGAGACTGCCTCGAATTTTAGTCAAATAAGAAATCTGTAGAATAAAAAACGCCAAATGAAATTAATCATCTGGCGTTTTTTTATTTGAAGCGAACTTCAATAATTATGCGTTTTCTTGTTGGCTTGCTTGAATAGCTGTCAACGCAACGGTGTAGACGATATCGTCTACTAATGCACCACGAGAAAGGTCATTCACTGGTTTACGCATACCTTGTAACATTGGTCCGATTGAAACCAAGTCAGCTGAACGTTGTACCGCTTTATAAGTGGTATTACCGGTATTCAGATCAGGGAAGATAAACACAGTCGCTTTACCTGCAACTGGTGAGTTTGGTGCTTTAGATTTAGCAACATCAGCCATAACAGCTGCGTCGTATTGTAAAGGACCATCAATCATCAGATCAGGGCGTTTTTCTTGTGCTAAACGTGTTGCTTCACGAACTTTCTCTACATCGCTACCTGCACCAGAGTTACCAGTAGAATAAGAGATCATCGCAACGCGAGGGTCGATACCGAATGCAATTGCAGAGTCTGCAGATTGGATTGCGATTTCAGCCAGTTGTTCCGCTGTTGGATCTGGGTTAATTGCACAGTCACCATAAACATAAACTTGTTCTGGTAACAGCATAAAGAACACAGAAGACACTAATGAGCTACCCGGTGCAGTTTTGATTAACTGTAGTGGTGGGCGAATAGTGTTAGCAGTTGTATGAACAGCACCAGAAACTAGGCCGTCTACTTCGCCTTTTTCCAGCATTAATGTGCCAAGAACAACGTTATCTTCTAACTGTTCACGAGCAACAACTTCCGTCATACCTTTATTTTTGCGCAGTTCAACTAAGCGAGGTACATAGATTTCACGTACTTCTTTAGGATTGACTAATTCAATGCCTGTGCCTAATTCAACACCTTGTGCAGTTGCTACGCGACGAATTTCTTCAGGATCGCCTAACAGTACGCAAGTAGCGATACCACGATCAGCACAAATTGCTGCTGCTTTAACAGTACGTGGCTCATCACCTTCTGGTAAAACGATACGTTTTTTCGCTTTACGTGCTAATTCTGTTAATTGGTAACGGAATGCTGGTGGTGATAAACGGTTAGGGCGTTCAGAGTTAGCGGTCAGTGAATCAATCCATTGTGTATTGATATGTTGAGCAACGTAGTTCTGAATTTTTTCAATACGTTCATGGTCATCAGCAGGCACTTCTAAGCTAAAGCTTTGAAGATTTAAAGAAGTCTGCCAAGTGTTTGCATTAACCATAAAGATTGGTAAGCCAGTTTCGAATGCACGTTCACAAAGTTGTTTGATAGGAGCATCGATTTGGTAACCACCTGTTAGTAGGATTGCACCAATTTCAACGCCATTCATTGCTGCAAGGCACGCTGAAACTAATACATCTGGGCGATCCGCAGAAGTTACTAAAAGTGAACCAGGGCGGAAGTGCTCTAACATGTGTGGAATACTACGGGCACAGAAAGTCACAGACTTAATACGACGGGTTTCAATATCGCCTTTATTGACGACAGTCGCATTTAAGTGTTTTGCCATATCTGTTGCACGGGTAGCGATTAAATCGAAGTTCCAAGGAATGCAACCCAGTAAAGGCAGTGGGCTATTCTTTTCAATGGTTTTTAAATCGACATTAGAGATAATCGCTTTACTTGAATCATCAAATATTTCAGATAAGTCAGGGCGAGTACGGCCTTGATCATCAACAGGTGCATTTAGTTTGTTAACAATAACACCGGTGATATTTTGGTTTTTTACACCGCCAAATTCAGCACGTGCAAATTCAATACGCTCTTTTAGCTGTTCAACCGTGTTGTTACCTAATGCAGTAACGAAAACAATTTCAGCACCTAATGTTTTTGCAATTTCATAGTTTAATGATTGTGCAAAAGGGTGCTTACGCATAGGTACCAGACCTTCGATGAGAATAACTTCTGCATCAGCGGTGTTTTCATGGTATCTAGCAACAATTTCTTCCATCAGAACATCTTTTTGGTTTGAGCTGAGCAGAGACTCAACATAATCCATGTTTAAAGGTTCTGATGATTGAATAGTGGAGTGAGAACGGATAATTGCAGTTGTCTGATCTAATGCGCCTTTTACACGAGGTTGTGCAATAGGTTTGAACACGCTAAGGCGAACGCCTTTTTGTTCCATAGAACGGATAACACCCAAGCTGACGCTGGTTAAACCTACGCGTGTATCAGTTGGGACTAACATAATTGTACGGGACACGGAAACCTCTTTAAATATCGGTTGCTCGTTATGTAAAACAGTACTGCCAGCATGACACTGGCAGTACATCAAAGAACTTAAGCGGTCAGGCGACTTGCGTCCTGAGCGATAACTAACTCTTCGTTAGTTGGGATAACAACAGCAAGACGGCTGTTATCGGTAGTGATAGTGCCTGATTTACCGAAACGTGCATCTAAGTTACGTTGATGATCAACTTCAAAACCTAATAGAGCCAGTTTTTTCAGAGATAATTCACGTACCATTGCTGCGTTTTCACCGATGCCACCAGTAAAGATAATAGCATCTAAACGACCTTCCATCAGTGCACAGTAAGAGCCGATGTATTTCGCTAAACGATGGCAATAAACGTCCATTGCACGTTTAGCATCTGCTTTAGTTTCGTAGTTATCTTCAACATAACGGCAGTCACTAGTGACTTCAGTTAAACCTAATAAGCCTGATTCTTTAGTTAGCAGTTTATTAATATCATCAACGCTCATACCTAAAGTATCGTGTAAATGGAATACGATAGCAGGGTCGATATCACCACTACGTGTACCCATCACTAAACCTTCTAATGGAGTCAGACCCATAGAAGTATCAACACATTTACCGTTAACGATAGCAGATACAGAACCACCATTGCCTAAGTGGCAAGTGATTACATTCAGTTCGTCAACAGGTTTGTTTAACATTTTAGCGGCTTCACGGGAAACGAAGAAATGGCTAGTTCCGTGAGCACCGTAACGACGGATGCTGTGATCTTTATATAAGCTGTATGGCAGTGCATACAGATAAGCTTCTTCTGGCATTGTTTGGTGGAATGCAGTGTCAAATACCGCAACCATTTTCTCAATTAAATGAGGGAATGCTTTACGCGCTTCTTCAATACCAATAAGGTGAGCTGGGTTATGTAATGGAGCAAATGGGATAGCAGCTTCAATACCTTTGATAACTTCGTCAGTGATCACGACAGATTTAGTGAACTTCTCACCACCGTGAACAATACGGTGACCAATTGAAGCGATTTGTGCAGACAGTTCTGGTTTTTCAGCCAGAATAGTATTTACGATAAAGTTTAATGCTTCGCTATGAGCAGCACCTGCGCCTAACGCAGCTTCATGTTTTTGGCCATCCATTTTCCACTTCAGGCGGGCTTCAGGAAGGTTGAAGCATTCAGCCAAACCTGAAAGGAATTCTTCACCATTTTCTGGGTTGATAATTGCAAATTTAAGAGAAGAACTACCGCAGTTCAGTACCAGCACCAGCTTACTTGACATGGAATTACCTATTTATCTTGTTGTCGTAGTGTCTTTTATATTATAAAGACGGTGGTTAATAAAACGTCAATCATAAAAGCCTATCGCATTACTATGATGACATTAATGACGCGCATCATGCTTAAAGTAAAAAACTTGATGCTAATTATAGTTGCCAATCATTAATTGGACGATTTTTATTCACCCATTAGCTTTTCGCGTTAAAATCGGCGAAAAGGGTTGAAAATCACGCCGGCAAACAAAATATAGCGCTTTATTGCCACAAACCTTTAGAATGGGCACAGGATACAGAGTAAAGGCAACAAAGACAAAATATACTTAATTCTACTAAAAGATTTTTATTCTTTATAGATATTTTTTAAAAGTTACAGAAGAAATTGATTGAGGTCATTATGAGCGAACCGACAGTGACTCCTCCCGGCTTTTTTAAGAAGCTTCGTTTGGGTAATGAGTATTTAAAAACCTGGCCGGTTGAAAAGCAATTAGCGCCCGTATTCCCTGAAAATCGCATTGTCAAAGCAACACGATTTGGCATTCGCTATATGCCGCCGATCGCCATTTTTACAATGACATGGCAAATTGCTTTAGGGGGAAGTTTAGGGCCTGCAATTACAACAGCGTTATTTGCCTGTAGCCTGCCAATGCAAGGGTTATGGTGGTTAGGTAAGCGTGCAGCAACCCCTCTTCCAGGCACATTATTACGCTGGTTTTATGAGATACGTGAGAAATTTGAAGAAGCAGGCATTGCTTTAGCACCTGTGGAACAAACGCCGACTTACCTTTCTCTAGCACATTTATTAAAACGTGCTTTTAAGCAACTTGATCGCTCTTTTCTTGATGATGTGTAGAACATTTGTTCTACCTTCGTCATTTGTCATTATAGTCCTTAGAATTACCCCGTTGAGATCAAAAAACGCGTAGTTAACACTACTCAATACTTTTGATTAATGTCATGCTCTCCTCAATGATTTCTTTGGAGAATTAATGATGGAAATGACACACGCACAACGCTTGATCCTCTCTAATCAATATAAAATGATGACTATGATGGATCCTGATAACGCTGAACGTTATCGTCGCTATCAGACAATCATTGAACGCGGTTACGGATTACAATTACGTGAACTAGACCGTGATTTTGATGAAATGTCAGAGGAGACTTGCCGTACCATTATTAACGTCATGGAAATGTACCATGCACTGCAAGTTTCTCGCGATAACTTAAAAGACCAAGAAATGCCGGATGCTCGTCGTGTTGCATTTATTGGCTTTGATGCGGCGACAGAATCCCGTTATCTTAGTTATGTGCGTTTTATGGTGAATACAGAAGGGCGCTATACGCATTTTGATAGTGGCAGTCATGGTTTCAACTCACAAACACCAATGTGGGAAAAATACCAAAGAATGCTGGCTGTTTGGTTAGCCTGTCCTCGTCAATATCACCTTAGCGCCGTTGAAATCCAACAAATTCTTAATGCGTAATAAGTAACGCATCATTCTAAGGTAGGCATAAATTATGGCGATCACATGTAAAGGCTTTCTGTTTGATTTAGATGGAACATTAGTTGATTCATTACCCGTTGTTGAATATTGTTGGGCGTTATTTGGTGAACGCGTTGGCGTATCAACACAAGAGATTAATGACTATATTCATGGAAAGCCAGCCATTGAGTCGATTCGCCATTTTATGCCTAATGCTTCTGAACAAGAGATAACAGATACCTTTCGTTGGTTAGAAAAATTAGAATCAACACAAACAGAAGGTTTAGCACCGCTTCCGGGGGCTATTGAGTTAATTAATCACCTTAATGAATTAGATATTCCGTGGGCAATTGTGACTTCAGGTACCGTACCAATCGCATCAACGCGCCAATCTGTCACTGGTATTCCTGAACCTAAACATTGGGTTACAGCGGAATGTATTAGTAAGGGTAAACCTAATCCTGAGCCTTATCTTTTAGGAGCCAAAAAATTGGGTTTATTGCCTCAAGAGTGTGTAGTTTTTGAAGACGCAGCGGCCGGTATTTACTCTGGTTTAGATGCAGGATGTCAAGTCGTTGCTGTTCATGCCCCTTTATCCCTTCCTCGCCGTAATGAGATTCATTTAATTATTGATTCTTTAAATGATATTCAAATCGAGAGGCAAGCTGAAAAAGTGATAATAACGCACAAAAGATAGTCTTTTCTTTGATCATACTAGAAGACTTATCGATGTAAAAATGGTCTACTTATCAATGTAGTGAATTGATGTCTTAACCTGTTTTCACTTATTGCTGATCGAGGCCATTTTGAATAGCGAATTATTATGGGTTTTAAGCCTGCTATTGATAGCTATTGTCCTTTTTACGACCAACAAAATCCGCATGGATGTGGTCGCTTTACTTGTCATCATCGCATTCGTTCTTAGCGGTACACTTACATTAAATGAAGCCACAGTAGGATTTAGTGATCCTAACGTATTACTTATTGCTGCCCTTTTTGTTATTGGCGAAGGGTTAGTGAGAACAGGCGTGGCTTATCAAATGGGTGACTGGCTTGTACGTGTTGCGGGTAGCAGTGAAGTTAAAATGCTTGTGCTATTAATGATATGTGTTGCAAGTTTGGGGGCTTTCATGAGCTCAACAGGCGTGGTAGCTATCTTTATCCCTGTTGTGCTGAGCGTTGCTGCTCGGATGAAAACATCACCAGGTCGTTTAATGATGCCGCTAGGTTTTGCGGGCCTTATCAGTGGATTAATGACCTTAGTGGCGACTCCGCCTAATATGGTTGTTAACAGTGAATTAGTCAGAGAAGGATTGCCAAGTTTTCAATTTTTCTCCATTACACCAATTGGTATTGCTGTATTGTTTGCCGGTATTCTATATATGCTGGTAGTACGTCGTTGGTTAGGAAATAACGATAATGGGAAGCAAAAAGAGGCTTATCGTCGTACTTTCCGTGATCTTATTCGTGATTATCAATTAGCAGGACGTGCTCGTCGTTTAGCCATTCGTAAAGGCTCCCCACTTATAGGTCATTCACTTGATGAATTGCACCTACGTTCTCGTTATGGTGCAAACGTTGTTGGTATCGAACGCTGGAGGCGGTTTCGGCGTGTGATGGTCAGCGCAACAGGGGGCACTGAATTAAGAGAGCGTGATGTTTTATTGGTAGATATGTCTGCCAGTGATGTTGATTTGCGCGAATTTTGTCGTGAACAGATGCTAGAGCCGATGGTATTACGAGGAGAATATTTCTCTGAACAATCCCGCGATGTCGGTCTTGCTGAAGTATCTATGAATCCAGATTCAGAGTTATTAGGCAAATCATTAAGAGAGATAAAATTCCGTACTCGCTACGGGTTAAACGTTGTTGCTATTCGGCGAGAAGGTAATGCGTTACCGGGTAAAATTGTTGATGAGCCATTACGTCTTGGTGATGTGTTGTTGGTTATTGGTGATTGGAAGCTTATTCGGGTTTTATCGACTAAACCACGTAATTTTATCGTGTTAAATTTAGCCGCAGAAATTGAAACGGTTGCGCCAGCTTCATCACAAGCACCTCATGCATTATTTTCGTTAGCATTAATGGTGGCATTAATGGTGACAAATGAAGTGCCTAACTTTATTGCTGCACTTATTGCTTGTTTATTAATGGGTAAATTCCGTTGTATTGATATGGAAAGTGCCTATCGTTCTATCCATTGGCCAAGTATTATCTTGATTGTGGGTATGATGCCATTTGCCGCGGCATTACAAAAAACGGGCGGTATTGAGCTTATTGTAAATGGTTTAATGGATGTCGCTGGTAGTGCAGGGCCTCAAGTGATGTTGGTATGTTTATTTGTACTCTGCGCATCAATTGGGTTGTTTATCTCAAATACCGCAACGGCGGTATTAATGGCTCCTATTGCGATTGCCGCTGCAAATCAAATGAATGTTTCACCGTTACCATTTGCAATGGTGATTGGTGTTGCTGCATCAGCCGCATTTATGACACCTGTATCATCACCAGTTAATACACTTATTCTTGAACCTGGCGGTTATAAATTTGCAGATTTTATTAAGATTGGTGTGCCATTTACGATTATTGTAATGTTTATTAGCGTATTCTTGATCCCGCTATTATTTCCATTCTAATATTTTGCATTTTTCTAAAACGCCGTTTAGTTATTATAAACGGCGTTTTTTTGATCATTTACTCACTAATTTCATCAAGAGATAAACTAAACCCAGGTACAAACACCTTCATAAAATAGTCCATTTCAGGGCTGTGTCTTTCTGCCAATGTTTTTTCTAAGCGATTTTTTGCTAGATTAAATTCACTGTTACCTGCAGCAAGTTCTTCAAGGCATTTTAAATAAGCACATAAACTATCCGCTTGTTTGACAATAAAGGTTTCTTCCTCACTATGTAATTGTTCATCAATAAGAGGACGAAAATCTTCTTGTAATTCTTCGGGTAGCATTTCAATTAATTTTTGCTGTGCGTATTTTTCTATTTTTTTATATTCATGAGCAATCTGTGGATTATGGTACTTAATTGGGGTTGGCATATCGCCAGTGATCACTTCGCTGGCATCATGATACATCGCTTGTAATGCAATACGCTCCGCATTGACATTACCATCAAACTTACGATTTTTAATCACCGCTAAAGCATGGGCGACAAAAGCGACTTGTAAACTGTGCTCAGAAACATTTTCTTGGCGAATATTACGCATTAAAGGCCAACGAGTAATGAGTTTCAAGCGAGAAAGGTGGGCAAAAAAGTAACTCATAATATCTCCCAATTGCGTGATTGAAGACATTATTGTGAGTGGATAACTAACAGATGTAAACGTCAATAAAAAAGAAAATAAAAAAACGCAATATAACGGGTTGTTATACTGCGTTTTCTCTAATAGAAGACAATTTTATTGGTGATAACCCACAATAAAGCGTCCAAATTTTTGAATTGCCATATCTAAATCATCTTCACGGGGAAGGGTGACGATACGGAAATGGTCTGGATATGGCCAGTTAAAGGCCGTACCTTGTACCAGTAATACTTTTTCTTGCAGTAATAAATCAAGGATCATTTTCTGATCGTCTTTAATACTGTAGCGATTAAGGTCTATTTTAGGGAACATATACAATGCACCCATAGGTTTAACGCAAGACACACCAGGAATTTGATTGATCAATTCCCAAGCTCGATTGCGTTGTTCGTATAAGCGACCACCCGGTAGAATAAATTCGCTAATACTTTGATAACCACCTAATGCAGTTTGAATGGCGTGTTGCATCGGAACGTTGGCGCATAACCGCATGGAAGCCAGCATATTTAAGCCTTCAATGTAGCTTTTAGCATGCTTTTTAGGGCCGTTTAATACCATCCAACCTTGGCGGAAACCTGCAACGCGATAGGTTTTTGATAAACCGTTAAAGGTGACTGTTAATAAGTCAGGTGCCATCGCTGCAATAGAGTGATGTTCGGCATCATCATAGAGAATTTTATCGTAGATTTCGTCGGCGAAGATAATTAGGTCATGTTGACGAGCTATTTCAACGATTTCCATCAAAATATCTTTGCTATATACAGCACCTGTTGGATTGTTTGGATTGATAATGACAATACCACGGGTATTTTTTGTAATTTTGCTACGAATATCATCGAGATCAGGGAACCAGCCTTGTTGTTCATCACACATATAATGAACTGCGTTTCCCCCGGAAAGGGAAACAGCTGCTGTCCATAAAGGATAATCTGGAGCTGGTACCAGCATTTCATCGCCATTATTTAATAAGGCTTGCATCGCTTGTACGATTAATTCAGAAACACCGTTACCAATATAGATGTCTTCAACAGTGACGTCACGCATGTCACGAGCTTGATAATGCTGCATGATTGCTTTGCGCGCAGAGAACAGTCCTTTTGAATCACTATAGCCCTGTGAGCTTGGTAGATTGCGAATAACATCTACTAAAATTTCATCAGGTGCTTCAAAGCCAAAAGGTGCCGGGTTACCAATATTGAGTTTTAAAACTTTATTACCTTCTTCTTCCAGACGTTTTGCTTCTTGCAAAACCGGACCTCTAATGTCGTAACAGACATGTTCGAGTTTGTTTGATTTTTTAATCTGATTCATAGCGCGTTTACCTAATAGGGTCTGACGTGTATCTCTACTGTGGCGACTTAGCGACATTTATCGCCAATTGCTATTCATATAGAAAGATACAAATGAAAAGGCTGTCCCAGCAAATAACTGTTCTATCACTCTACTCTTACGTTACAAACTTTTGAAGATGCTAGGTAATTTTTGGTGTAAAAGGTCAGTTTATTCTTAGAATGTTATTTTGATGACTGATTGCGTGGCTTATGTAAGGTTTATATTTCAGTTTCAAGAATAATTCTGGATTATTATTCTGGTGAATAAGGGCTTTTTAGTGTGGTTATTAGAAATAAGTTGATGTGATACATAGGTAGATGGAATGTTGCATAATCAATTATTGAATAATTTTATCGGATTTGTATTATCTGACTTAATATATTAAATTTTCAAATAATATGGTTAAATCTACTTTATTCTATAGCAATCAATCAGTTTAAGTATAAATTAAATTTAAATCTTAAATTTAATTTATAGGGGAAGATACTTAAATCGGAATACATAGTTAAGATAATTTAAATTATTTTCAAAATGTTAAAATTTATGTACGAGAAAGCAATATAGTATGATCCAAGTCTAACTTGTGATGATGGTATGCAGTTCTTTCTTGTGAATGCTTGAAATGATAATAAAATTTAATTTGTTACAAAAAGATGCAATTCCTTTCTATCTAGGAGGTGTAAACGATAAGAAACAAATGTAAAGTATTCGGTATGTCTTTGCTCTCCTTTTCAGAGTAGAGTACTGTCTAATTAGAAGTCTTTTTTAGACTTTTGATAAAAAACACCAGGTATATGTAATTTAAAAATCAAAAATAAGTGAAGAATAAACAATGATTAATGCAAATCGTCCGATAATGAATCTCGACCTCGATCTGCTTAGAACGTTTGTAGCTGTAGCAGATTTAAACACGTTTGCAGCCGCAGCGGCTGCCGTATGTCGAACCCAGTCTGCTGTTAGTCAGCAGATGCAACGTTTAGAGCAATTGGTGGGCAGAGAGCTTTTTGCCCGTCATGGTCGTAATAAGTTACTTACAGAGCATGGCCTTCAATTATTAGGTTATGCACGTCAAATTTTACGTGCGAATGATGATGCAACTGCGTCATTAACGTATAGCGATGCGGAAGGGGAGTTACGTATTGGTGCCTCTGACGACTCTGTTGATACTTTATTGCCTTTTTTATTAAATCGTATCGCATCAGTATATCCGCGTTTAGCGGTTGATGTACGTATTAAACGTTCTCAATATATTGAAACAATGCTAGATAATCATGAAATTGATTTAGCATTAACAACAGCCCGTATTGGTCATCATCCGCGTACAGCGTTACGCACCGCACCTGTGTTATGGCACTGTGCGCCTGATTTCCAAATACAAATGAATGAGCCGATCCCTTTAGTTGTGATGGATGAAACAAACCCATTCCGTCAATTAGCAACGAACACACTAGATGATGCGGGCATTCAATGGCGTATTGCTTATGAAGCGGCTTCTTTATCAGCTGTTCGTGCTGCCGTAAATGCAGAAGTGGGTATTACAGCGCGTCCACTTGAAATGCAAAATGCCGATTTACGTATTTTAGGCGAAAGCGAAGGTTTACCTCGTTTACCTGAAACACAATATTGGTTATATCGTAACTTTGATGAACAAAATGAAGCGGTGTTAACAGTATTCAATGCAATTGAAAACAAGAAAACACCTTATACCGTCACTGCACCTGAAGATATTAGCTCTACTGATCTGGAATAATCACATTAATCGTTGTGTAAATATTGAGTGTTAAAACACAAAAATTAAAGATTAAAAAAAACAGTCAAATAAGACTGAATAGTGATGAATAATGATAAACGGGAATAGATGCAATTAAGCGCATTTATTTCCGTTTTTTTATTGTCATATTTGGATATAGTAACATTATGTTAATATTTATGTTGGTTTATGTATTTATCTTTGTGACATTTCATTCCATAACCGCCTTAACTACTTGTTAAAAAAATGTTTACCTTCCTCCTTGGTTAATCAGTTGTAGGATTTGTTAACAAATAAAAAGATTGTCTAGGTTTTTAGAGAATAAAAACGCAAATCAAAACGGATATTTGACCTCCTCCACAATATTGGAAAGTTAATTTGTTAAAATTTGGATAAATTTTAAACTGATTAAGTATTTTTTCGACTATTTTGTGAGTTTGATCAAGAAAATAAGGCACATTTGCCTGTGTTGAGTCAGGTTTTTCCTGAGATACTGGTGTAGTAAAATCGAATTATCGGTTAGACTAAGCGTGTTAGCAAAAATTTTGTAGATTGACTGACACGTTTTAGCATTAGCCAGTAATTGGGTGTTAAAAATGAGTGTTAAATTTGTTAAATCGCGATAGAAAACAGCGTAATTTATTACAAAGTTTTCTAAAAAATAAGAAAGGTATAAATAGACTGTTATTATTTCTTTAATTAGCAAGCCTGTTTAATTCGCCTTTTTTTTCGTAATTAGAAATGTGGTGTAAACCGCCGGATAAGAGTTGGTTAATTGACACCACCTTTGATGAGTAAGCAATGAGTATGTCTACAACCACCGAAGTTATCGCCCATCATTGGGCATTTGCTGTCTTCCTCATAGGCGCATTGGGGTTATGTTCGCTCATGTTGTTGGGTGCCCGCTATTTAGGCGGACGCGCACAGGCAAGGGCAAAGCATGTTCCTTATGAATCTGGTCTTGATTCTGTTGGCAGCGCTCGTCTGCGCATGTCGGCTAAATTCTATTTAGTTGCCATGTTTTTCGTTATTTTCGATGTTGAAGCACTGTTTCTTTATGCCTGGGCTGTTTCCGTTCGTGAAGTCGGCTGGTTAGGCTTTATTGAAGCATCAGTCTTCATCGCTATTTTATTAGCTGGATTATTCTATTTGGTTCGTATAGGTGCATTAGATTGGACGCCTATTCGCTCTCGCCGTGAAACTGCGAGTAAAAGCCATGTTCGATTAACCAGCGGCAAACATCCGCAGCAGTAATAAGCGAGGCATTAGAAATGGATTATACCCTCACCCGCATAGATCCGAACGGTGAGAATGACCGTTATCCCCTGCAATCACAGGAAATTGTCAGTGACCCATTAGATGCTCACGTTCATCGCAGCGTGTATATGGGAAAACTGGAACATGCGTTGCATGACGTTGTGAACTGGGGACGGAAAAACTCTTTATGGCCATATAACTTTGGTCTTTCTTGTTGTTACGTTGAAATGGTGACGTCATTTACAGCTGTGCATGACGTGGCTCGTTTTGGTTCAGAAGTATTACGTGCATCCCCTCGTCAAGCTGACTTTATGGTGGTTGCAGGTACTTGCTTTACAAAAATGGCACCGGTTATTCAGCGTTTATACGATCAGATGTTAGAACCTAAATGGGTTATCTCTATGGGTGCATGTGCTAACTCTGGTGGTATGTATGACATCTATTCCGTAGTGCAAGGTGTGGATAAGTTCATTCCAGTTGATGTGTATATTCCTGGATGTCCGCCACGCCCTGAAGCTTATATGCAAGCATTAATGTTATTACAAGAGTCCATTGGTAAAGAACGTCGCCCATTATCATGGGTTGTCGGCGACCAAGGCGTTTACCGTGCCAATATGCAATCAGAACGAGAAAGAAAACACGGTGAGCGTATCGCAGTCAAAAATCTGCGTACTCCTGACGAAATTTAAAGGCTTTTGCCTAAGACGTAACCAGAGCAATGTGTTGCGATCATAGTAACCCTGATCAAAGTTGTGGTGAATAGAAATGACCGATCAGATAGCGCAAAAAGGCGCTCGGCCAGCGTGGGAAACGACCGATCATATTGATGATCAGGTGGTTAATGAACTGCGTCAGAAATTTGGGCCAGATGCGTTTACGTTCCAGCCTACTCGTACTGGCATGCCAGTTGTTTGGGTTAAGCGGGAACAACTCATTGAGGTAATGCAATACCTCAAATCTTTACCAAAACCTTATGTCATGCTGTTTGATATGCATGGCTTTGATGAGCGCCTTCGTACGCACCGTCAAGGCTTGCCTGCAGCAGACTTTTCCGTTTTCTATCATCTGATATCAATCGATCGTAATAAAGATATTATGTTGAAAGTCGCATTAAGTGAAAATGATCTTAATGTTCCGACAATCACATCTCTCTTTCCTAACTCGAATTGGTATGAGCGTGAAGTCTGGGATATGTTTGGGATTGTCTTTAATGGGCACCCAAATTTACGCCGTATAATGATGCTTCCTGATTGGGAAGGTCATCCACTGCGTAAAGATTATCCTGCTCGTGCGACAGAGTTCGATCCTTATGTGCTGACAAAGCAGAAGCAGGATCTGGAAATGGAATCGCTGACATTTAAACCTGAAGAGTGGGGAATGAAACGCGGTACGGAGAATGAGGACTTTATGTTCTTAAACCTCGGCCCTAACCATCCATCCTCTCACGGTGCATTCCGTATTATTCTTCAGCTTGATGGTGAGGAAATCGTCGACTGTGTACCTGATGTGGGTTATCACCACCGTGGTGCTGAAAAAATGGGTGAGCGCCAATCTTGGCACAGCTATATCCCATATACAGATCGAATCGAATACCTTGGCGGATGCGTTAACGAAATGCCTTATGTACTTGCAGTGGAAAAACTTGCTGGTATCGAAGTGCCTGAACGCGTTAAAGTCATTCGTGTCATGCTGTCTGAGCTATTTCGTATTAATAGCCACTTACTGTATATCAGTACCTTTATCCAAGACGTTGGTGCAATGACACCGGTGTTCTTCGCCTTTACTGACCGTCAAAAAGTCTACAACATTGTTGAAGCGATTACTGGATTCCGTATGCACCCTGCATGGTTCCGTATTGGCGGTGTTGCTCATGACTTGCCACGCGGTTGGGAACGTTTATTACGTGAATTCTTAGATTGGATGCCAAAACGTCTAGATTCTTACGTAAAAGCAGCGTTGCAAAACAGTATTTTGAAAGGTCGTACTATCGGTGTCGCCTCATATAACTCGAAAGAAGCGTTAGAGTGGGGTGTCACAGGTGCTGGTCTTCGTGCAACAGGCGTTGAGTTTGACGTGCGTAAATGGCGTCCATATTCAGGTTATGAAAACTTTGAATTTGAAATTCCTGTCGCAAGTAATGGTGACTGTTACGATCGTGTAATGCTGAAAGTAGAAGAGTTACGCCAGAGCTTACGCATTTTAGAACAGTGCTATAAAAACATGCCAGAAGGGCCATTTAAAGCAGACCATCCACTGACAACGCCTCCACCAAAAGAGCGCACATTACAGCATATCGAAACCATGATTAATCACTTCTTACAGGTTTCATGGGGCCCGGTTATGCCTGCTAATGAATCATTCCAGATGGTTGAAGCCACTAAAGGGATCAACAGCTATTACTTAACCAGTGATGGCAGCACAATGAGCTATCGCACACGTATTCGTACGCCTAGCTTTGCTCACTTGCAACAAATCCCAGCGGTTATCCGCGGTAGCTTGGTTTCTGACTTGATTGTGTATCTGGGAAGTATTGATTTTGTAATGTCGGATGTGGATCGTTAATCATGCAAAATGAATTAAACCAAAAAGATGATGCGGTGCAGATTGAAGTTGTTGATGTCACGCATTCAAAGAAAGCGACGTTTGTATTAACTGAAGAAGAACGTGCTGAAATTGAACAAGAAAAACATCACTACGAAGATCCGCGAGCAGCATCTATAGAAGCACTGAAAATTGTGCAAAAGAACCGTGGATGGGTGGAAGACGGCGCAATCTATGCGATTGCGGATGTTCTTGGTATCCCTGCTAGCGATGTTGAAGGCGTTGCTACGTTCTATAGCCAAATTTTCCGTCAACCCGTTGGTCGTCACATTATTCGTTTTTGTGACAGCGTGGTTTGTCATATTACAGGTTATCAAGGCATTCAAGCAGCAATTGAAAAGCATCTTAATATCATCCCTGGTCAAACAACACCAGATGGTCGCTTTACATTACTGCCAACCTGCTGTTTAGGTAATTGTGATAAAGGTCCTACCATGATGGTAGATGACGATACTCACAGCTTTGTTAAACCTGAAGAGATTGAAACGTTACTGGAGCAGTATCCATGACAGCAATTTCAGGAGCAAAACCGATTATTCGTAGCGCAGAAACGCACCCGCTAACGTGGCGCTTACGCGATGATCGTCAGCCTGTATGGCTGGATGAATACCGTGCTAAAAACGGTTATAAAGCGGCAGAAAAAGCATTAAAAGGCATGTCACCGACTGAAGTTACGACAGAAGTCAAAGATGCTGGCCTAAAAGGTCGTGGTGGTGCTGGATTCTCAACAGGCTTGAAATGGAGCCTGATGCCAAAAGATGAAAGCATGAATATCCGTTACATCCTTTGTAATGCAGATGAAATGGAGCCGGGAACATATAAAGACCGTCTCTTAATGGAAGAACTTCCACATCTGTTAATTGAAGGGATGATTATCGGTGCTCACGCACTAAAAGCTTATCGTGGTTATATTTTCCTTCGTGGCGAATATATTGAAGCGGCTAAGCATTTACGCCATGCAATTGAGGAAGCAAAAGCAGCGGGTTTCCTTGGTAAAAATATCTTCGGTTCAGGTATTGATTTTGAACTGTTCGTTCATACAGGTGCTGGTCGTTACATCTGTGGTGAAGAAACAGCATTAATCAACTCCTTAGAAGGTCGTCGTGCTAACCCGCGCTCTAAACCACCATTTCCTGCAACATCAGGTGCATGGGGTAAACCAACCTGTGTCAATAACGTTGAAACACTGTGTAATGTGCCCGCGATTATTGAACATGGCAAAGATTGGTATATCGGCTTAAGTGAAGGCAAAAGCCCAGATGCGGGTACTAAATTAATGGGATTCTCAGGTCGCGTGAAATTTCCGGGCTTATGGGAATTACCATTTGGTACAACAGCGCGTGAGATCCTTGAAGATTACGCAGGCGGTATGCGCGATGGTCTTAAGCTGAAAGCATGGCAACCAGGTGGTGCAGGTACTGACTTTCTAACTGAAGATCATCTCGACCTCCCAATGGATTTTGGCACGATTGCAAAAGCAGGTAGCCGTTTAGGCACAGCGCTTGCGATGGCAGTAGATAATGAAATTAATATGGTTTCATTAACTCGCAACTTAGAAGAATTCTTTGCGCGTGAATCTTGCGGCTGGTGTACACCTTGTCGTGATGGCTTGCCATGGAGTGTCGAAATCTTACGTGCGATAGAAAACGGTAAAGGCCGCCCTGGTGATATTGAAACCCTTGAGCATTTATGTCGTTCTTTAAGTCCAGGACACACATTCTGTGCTCACGCACCGGGTGCAGTAGAACCTTTACAAAGCGCCATTAAATATTTCCGTGAAGAATTTGAAGCGGGCATTATTCAAGAAGATTATACCAATGCCAACTTAATCAGAGGTATTCAGCCTAACTTGCTGAAAAGCCGCTGGTAATTTTTCACGACACATTCTAGGTTTAACGCCTGCTGTGCAGGCCTTTGGGAAGCATGCTGACTATGGCTACGATTCATGTAGACGGCAAAGAATATGAAGTTAACGGGGCTGATAACCTGTTAGAAGCCTGTCTTAATTTAGGCTTAGATATTCCTTATTTTTGCTGGCACCCAGCGCTGGGAAGCGTTGGCGCTTGCCGCCAGTGTGCGGTTAAGCAGTATCAAAATGCTGAGGATACCCGCGGTCGTTTAGTGATGTCTTGTATGACACCAGCGACTGATGGCACGTTTATTTCTATTGATGACGAAGAAGCGAAGAAATTCCGTGAAAGCGTTGTTGAATGGTATATGACAAACCATCCTCATGACTGTCCAGTTTGTGAAGAAGGCGGTAACTGCCACCTTCAAGATATGACGGTAATGACAGGTCACACTATGCGTCGCTATCGCTTTACAAAGCGTACACATAGAAACCAAGATCTGGGACCGTTTATTTCTCATGAAATGAACCGTTGTATTGCTTGTTACCGCTGTGTTCGTTACTACAAAGACTATGCTGATGGTACTGATTTAGGTGTCTTTGGTGCACATAACAACGTTTTCTTTGGACGTGTTGAAGATGGCACATTAGAGAGCGAATTCTCGGGTAACTTGGTCGAAATTTGTCCGACGGGTGTATTTACTGATAAAACTCACTCATCACGTTATAACCGTAAGTGGGATATGCAGTTTGCACCAAGTATTTGCCAAGGTTGTAGCATGGGTTGTAACACAAGCCCAGGTGAACGTTATGGTGAATTACGTCGTATTGAAAACCGCTA
The DNA here is from genome assembly GCF_003144375.1 of Proteus genomosp. 4 str. ATCC 51469. Lineage (NCBI taxonomy): Bacteria > Pseudomonadati > Pseudomonadota > Gammaproteobacteria > Enterobacterales > Morganellaceae > Proteus > Proteus genomosp. 4. The sequence goes on along the minus strand of NZ_PENV01000001.1, from coordinate 38,761 downwards.
TAACGGGACTGTAAACCGCTATTTCCTCTGTGACCGTGGTCGTTTTGGCTATGGCTATGTGAACTTAGCAAGCAGACCTCGTCAACCTAAAAAACGTTTAGGTAGTAACTGGTTAGAGATCAATGCTGTTCAAGCAACTCAAGCTGCTGCGGATATGCTGAAAAAAAGCCAGCGTATTGTCGGTATTGGCTCACCGCGTGCAAGTATCGAAAGTAACTTTGCATTACGTGAAGTTGTGGGTGCTGAAAACTTCTATAGCGGTATTTCTGCATCAGAGCAGAAACGTTTGACATTAATGCTAGAGATTTTACAAAACGGTGGTGTTCATACTCCATCTCTACGTGAAATTGAAGATTACGATGCGGTTTTAGTGTTAGGTGAAGATTTAACGCAAACCGGTGCTCGTATGGCATTGTCTGTACGCCAAGCAGTGAAAGGTAAAGCACGCGAAATGGCTGCTGCACAAAAAGTCGCTGACTGGCAAATTGCTGCGATTATGAATATCGGGCAACGTGCGAAATATCCTCTGTTTGTGACTCATGTTGATGAAACTCGTCTTGATGATGTTGCTGCGTGGAGTTATCGTGCCCCGGTTGTTGATCAAGCACGCTTAGGTTTTGCAATTGCCAATAACATTAATGGTGAAGCACCTGCGGTTGATGGTATTGATGAAGCGCTGAATAAACATATCGAGATGGTTGTTCAAGCACTTTCTCAAGCAAAAAAACCATTAATTATCAGTGGTAGTCATGCAGGTAGCGAAGACGTTATTAAAGCCGCTGCCAACATTGCGTTTGCATTAAAAGCAAAAGGCAATGAAGTGGGACTTTCTTTCGTTGCTGATGATGCAAACAGCATGGGTCTTGCCATGATGAATGCGCAACCTCTTGATGATGCGTTAAAAATTATGCGCAGTGGTCAAGCTGACACCGTTGTTGTTATGGAAAACGATTTATATCGCCATTACGACGCTGATGTGATTGATGATGCGGTTGCGAAAGTGGATAACTTAATTGTTATTGATCATCAGCAAACAGACATTATGGCGAAAGCACATCTGGTTCTCCCTGCTTCTTCATTCGCTGAAAGCGATGGAACAATGGTGAGTCAAGAGGGCAGAGCACAGCGTTACTTCCAAGTTTTCGAACCTTCTTTCTATAACAAAGAAGTCGTGATGCATGAAAGCTGGCGTTGGTTAAGTGCGGTTGATTCACAATGGCATGAAAGAACACTGGATTGGACACAGTTAGACAATGTGATTGAACATTGTGCAACACGTCTTCCTCAGTTTGCGGGCATTGTTGATGCTGCACCGAATGCGTCATTCCGTATTCGCGGTCAAAAACTGGCACGTGAACCACATCGTTATAGTGGTCGTACATCTATGTTGGCGAATGTGTCTGTTCATGAACAGCGTCAGCCAAAAGATATCGACACGCCATTTGCATTCTCAATGGAAGGTAATAACAGCCCAACAGCGCCTCGTCAGCAAATTCCATTTGCATGGGCACCGGGTTGGAACTCACCTCAAGCATGGAATAAATTCCAAGCCGAAGTGGGTGGCAGCTTACGCTTTGGTGATCCAGGTGTGCGTCTAATTGAATGTGGTGATAATACACTAGGCTACTTCACGGATATTCCTGCGCCATTTAATGCACAGAAAAATCAGTGGACTGTCGCACCTTGCTACCGTTTATTTGGTAGTGAAGAATTATCACAACGTGCGGAAGTTATCCAATCTCGTATGGAAACGGCTTATCTAACATTGAGCGAATCTGATGCACAAGCATTAGCGTTAACTCAGGGTCAGCAAGCCATGTTTACTTACGAAGGTCGTGAATTCACCTTACCTGTGAAAATCAGTGCTCACCTGACTCAAGGTCAAATCGGCTTGCCGTTAGGTATGGCAGGTATTTCTCCATCGCTGGTGGGTGTATCGGTTCGTCAACTGCGGGGTATTGCATAATGAGCTGGTTATCTCCTGAAGTTACAGAGATTTTACTCACCGTTCTAAAAGCCGTGGTGATCTTGCTTGTCGTGGTCACCTGTGGTGCTTTTATGAGTATGGGGGAACGCCGTTTACTGGGATTATTCCAAAACCGTTATGGGCCTAACCGTGTAGGTTATGCAGGTTCAGCACAGCTAATTGCGGATATGATCAAAATGTTCTTTAAAGAGGACTGGATCCCAAAATTTGCTGACCGCTTTATCTTCACCATAGCACCAGTAATTGCGTTTTCATCTTTATTGCTGTCATTTGCCATTGTACCTGTTAGCTCAACATGGGTTGTTGCTGACTTAAACATCGGTATTTTATTCTTCTTGATGGTTGCGGGTATCGCGGTTTATGCCGTGTTATTTGCGGGTTGGTCAAGTAACAATAAATACTCATTGTTAGGTGCTATGCGTGCATCAGCACAAACCGTAAGTTATGAGGTGTTCTTAGGACTCTCAATCTTAGGGGTTGTTGCTCAAGCAGGCTCTTTTAACTTGACAGATATTGTGAATTCACAAGCGAATATGTGGAATGTCATTCCACAATTCTTCGGCTTTATTACGTTTGCGATTGCTGGCGTTGCTGTTTGTCACCGTCATCCATTTGACCAACCAGAAGCAGAACAAGAACTTGCTGATGGTTATCACATTGAATATTCCGGTATGAAATTCGGTCTATTCTTTGTCGGTGAATATATCGGGATCGTTGCAGTATCAGGTCTTATCGTGACGTTATTCTTTGGTGGTTGGCAAGGTCCTTTCTTACCATCATTCATTTGGTTTGCACTGAAAACAGGATTCTTCATGATGATGTTCATCCTTATTCGTGCATCGTTACCGCGTCCGCGTTACGACCAAGTGATGTCTTTTGGTTGGAAAATTTGCTTACCGTTAACTCTTATCAACCTGCTGGTAACTGCTGCAGTGATACTTTACAACGCTCAATAAGGGGTGATTGAACCATGACTTTAAAAGAGTTATTGACTGGTTTCGGCACCCAGGTACGAAGCATTTGGATGATTGGCTTACACGCCTTCGCCAAACGCGAAACACAGATGTACCCGGAAGAACCTGTCAATGTTGCACCACGCTACCGTGGACGTATTGTATTGACGCGTGATCCCGATGGTGAAGAGCGCTGTGTTGCTTGTAACTTGTGTGCAGCAGTTTGTCCAGTTGGCTGTATTTCATTACAGAAAGCAGAACATGAAGATGGTCGTTGGTATCCGGAATTTTTCCGTATCAACTTTTCTCGCTGTATTTTCTGCGGTTTATGTGAAGAAGCTTGTCCAACAACGGCGTTACAATTGACGCCTGATTTTGAAATGGGTGAGTTTAAGCGTCAGGATCTGGTTTATGAAAAAGACGATTTGTTGATTTCTGGACCCGGCAAATATCCTGAATATAACTTTTACCGTAAAACAGGTATGGCGATTAACGGCAAAGATAAAGGTGATGCAGATGATGAAGCTAAACCTATCGATGTCAAAAGCCTGTTACCGTAAGGAGCGATATTCATGGAATTTGCATTTTACATCGCGGGGCTGATTGCCATCCTTGCAACATTGAGAGTTATCACTCATACCAATCCAGTACACGCATTGTTGTACTTAGTGATTTCATTGATTGCACTCTCTGTGGTTTTCTTCTCGCTGGGCGCCTATTTCGCAGGTGCATTAGAAATCATCGTTTACGCTGGCGCCATTATGGTGTTGTTCGTTTTCGTGGTGATGATGCTCAACTTAGGTAAATCCGTCGTTGATCAAGAGAGAAAGTGGCTACAACCGAAGTTTTGGATTGGGCCAGCACTTTTATCTCTGATGCTATTAGTCGTGCTTATTTATGCAATTAGTAGTGTTACTCACGGTGAAATTACTGGAGAAATAATTGGCGCGAAAGAGGTCGGTATTAGCTTGTTTGGGCCTTATATTCTGGCTGTTGAGTTAGCATCTGTTCTCTTATTGTCAGGATTAATAGTTGCTTATCACATTGGTCGTGATCAGAGCCATGACGATCTCGTCGAAAACGAAAACGCAGGGGAGCAAAAATGATACCTCTTCAACATGGTTTGATCTTGGCTGCGGTACTGTTTGTGTTAGGTTTTACCTGCTTAGTACTTCGCCGCAACCTGTTGTTTATGTTGATCGGACTAGAAATTATGATTAATGCGGCTGCACTGGCATTTGTTGTCGGTGGTAGCTTTTGGGGTCAAACAGATGGTCAGATAATGTATATTCTGGCAATCAGCTTGGCAGCGGCAGAGGCAAGTATTGGTCTGGCATTGTTGTTACAGCTTCATAGACATCGCCAAAACATCAATATTGATACAGTCAGTGAGATGCGCGGATGAATATACTCTATTTAACCATTCTGCTACCACTGCTGGGATTTTTACTGCTCGCTTTCTCACGTGGTCGTTGGTCTGAAAACGTATCAGCATGGATTGGTACAGGTTCGGTTGGTTTATCGGCTTTAGTTGCACTTTGGGCTGGTATGGATTTCTTTGCCAATGGGCAAGAAACTTATGTTCTGACTTTATGGAACTGGATGTCAGCAGGGAATTTTAATATTCCATTCACTCTGGTTCTTGATGGTCTTTCATTAACCATGCTGGGTGTTATTACCGGTGTTGGCTTTCTTATTCATATGTATGCATCGTGGTATATGCGTGGAGAAGAAGGATATTCTCGCTTCTTTGCTTATACCAACTTATTTATCGCAAGTATGGTTGTTTTAGTACTGGCTGATAACATGATGCTGATGTATATGGGTTGGGAAGGGGTTGGCCTATGTAGCTACCTGTTAATTGGTTTCTATTATAGCAATCCTGCCAATGGCGCAGCGGCGATGAAAGCGTTTATCGTAACGCGTATCGGTGATGTGTTCTTAGCTATCGGTATGTTTATCCTGTTTGACCAATTAGGTACATTAAGCTTCCGTGAAATGGCAGTGCTTGCTCCTGAGCAATTAGCAGTAGGTTCAAGTGTTATTAACTGGGCAATGTTAATGGTATTAGGCGGTGCCGTAGGTAAATCTGCACAGCTTCCATTACAAACTTGGTTAGCCGATGCAATGGCAGGCCCAACACCTGTATCTGCATTAATTCACGCCGCAACCATGGTTACAGCAGGTGTGTACTTAGTGGCACGTAGCAATGCGCTATTCTTAATGGCACCAGAAGTACTGGAGTTAGTCGGTATTATCGGTGCTGTGACATTAGTGTTAGCGGGTTTTGCTGCCTTAGTACAAACAGATATTAAACGTATTCTTGCTTATTCAACCATGAGCCAAATTGGTTATATGTTCTTGGCTTTAGGCGCTCAAGCATGGGATGCCGCAATTTTCCACTTAATGACCCACGCTTTCTTTAAAGCGTTACTGTTCTTATCCGCAGGTTCGGTAATTGTAGCCTGCCACCACGAACAGAATATCTTTAAGATGGGAGGGTTACGTAAGAAGATCCCATTTGTTTATGCATGTTTCTTAATTGGTGGTGGCGCATTAGCGGCATTACCACTATTAACAGCAGGGTTCTTCAGTAAAGATGAAATCTTATGGGGTGCGTACTCAAACGGGCATTTTAACTTAATGCTAGCAGGGTTAATTGGTGCGTTATTTACGTCACTTTATACCTTCCGTTTGATTTTCATCGTATTCCATGGTGAAACCAAAACCGAAGCACACCAAGTTAAAGGTTTTACACATACTTTCCCATTAGCGGTATTAGCACTGTTATCAACGTTTATCGGTGCATTAATTACTCAACCGTTAGGTGCTGTGTTCCCTGAAGGAAGCACATCTCATGATGGTAAGTATGTGTTAGAAATACTTTCTGGTGTGGTAGCGATTGTAGGCGTTGCCATTGCAGCATGGTTATACCTGAAACAGCGTCAATGTGTTTCTAAGGTTGCCAATACTCGTACTGGTCGTTTCTTCTCAACATGGTGGTTCCATGCTTGGGGATTCGATGCTCTGTATGAAGTGCTGTTTGTCAAACCTTATAAAGGGGCGGCGTGGCTTATCCAAAATGATCCTGTGAACCAATTCTTTAATTTATTTGGTTGCTTGCTTAAAGGCACCAATAAAGGATTAAGTTTCAGTGAAAATGGATTAGCACGTTGGTATGCGGCTTCTCTCGGTTTAGGTGCAGTGCTGGTTATCGCTCTGCTGCTTCTGGTTTAATTAAGGGACACATTGCGCCATGTTATTACCCTGGCTAATACTTATTCCCTTCATCGGTGGCCTGCTAAGTTGGCAGGCTGAACGAATCGGCTCGCAAGTTCCTCGCTGGGTTGCGTTGCTGACGATGGGATTAACACTCGTTATTTCTGTGCAACTTTGGTTGCAAGGCGATTATCAACTACTCAGTGCTGATGGAGCACCACGCTGGACAGAGTATTACTTTGTGCCGTGGATACCTGCGTTAGGGATCAACATCCAGTTCGCACTTGATGGTATGTCATTGCTGATGGCTGTTTTAACCGCAATTTTAGGTATTTTGGCGGTGCTCTCTTCGTGGAGTGAAAACCAACCATCACAAGGTGCTTTTCATTTTAACCTGCTGTGGATCTTAGCAGGTGTAATGGGCGTATTTTTAGCAACAGACTTGTTCTTATTCTTCTTCTTTTGGGAAATGATGTTGATCCCAATGTATTTCCTGATTTCTTTATGGGGACACAAAGGAAGTAGTGATAAAGCACACGTCAGTGCAGCAACAAAATTCTTTATCTATACACAGGCAAGTGGCCTGTTAATGTTGCTGGCCATTATCGGTTTAGCGGTTGCTTTCTACCGTGAAACAGGTATTTGGACGTTTAGCTATGACACCTTATTACAAGCGCACACCGTATTAGGTACCGAGCTACAATTTATCCTGATGCTAGGTTTCTTCGCTGCATTTGCGGTGAAAATGCCAATTGTTCCTGTTCATGGCTGGTTAGCCGATGCGCACGCAGAAGCACCAACAGCGGGTTCTGTTGACTTATCCGGTATTTTGTTAAAAACAGCAGCTTACGGTTTATTACGTTTTAACTTACCACTGTTCCCAGAAGCATCAGCATTGCTTGCTCCTGTGGCAATGTGGTTAGGTTTAATTACCGTATTTTATGCAGCATTACTGGCATTTCGTCAGACAGATATTAAACGTCTTGCGGCTTACAGTAGTATTTCTCACATGGGCTTTATCGTGATTGCGATTTATGCTGGCTCTGTATTGGCTTATCAAGGTGCTATCATTCAGATGATCACTAACGGTTTGTCAGCTGCAGGTCTATTTATCATGTGTGGCATGCTGTATGAGCGCTTAGGTACGCGTGATATGAATCAAATGGGTGGATTGTGGAAAAGCATCCGTTTCTTACCTGCGTTTTCACTGTTCTTTGCAGTTGCCTCTTTAGGTATGCCAGGAACAGGTAACTTCGTTGGTGAGTTTATGATCCTGTTTGGTACTTATGGCAACTTTAAGCTGATCACGATTATTTCGGTCTTTGGTTTAGTCTTTGCATCTGTTTACGCACTATGGATGATGCAACAGGCTTACTACGGTTCACCGAAAACAGCTGAAAGAACCTATAAAGGGTTGGATCTGAGAGAATTCTTTATCCTGATCACCTTGGTCGTTTTACTGGTTATTTTGGGCTTCTTCCCACAACCAGTATTAGACACCTCGGCATCAGCGATGGAAAATCTCCAGACTTGGTATTCCGCTTCTATTTCAACAGTAAGGCCGTAATTCGCCATGACAATAACTCCTGAACAATTGATCGCAATGCTACCGCTATTAATCGTCGGATTGACGGTGGTGGTTGTGATGCTGTCCATTGCGTGGCGACGCGATCATTTCACCATTGCCACTTTGACAGCAACGGGTTTCATTATTGCGTTGGGATCACTCTATTACGTTAATGCATTAGGCGTCGTTGACGTGACCACGCTTTACCATGTTGATGGATACTCTAGCTTCTTTACTGCGCTAGTTATTCTTTCTGGTATTGGTACTATCGCTTTTGCTTATCCTTGGTTAGAAGGCTATCAAGATAACAAAGAAGAGTTTTACTTGCTGATTGCGATTGCAGTAGTGGGGGGGATTTTACTCTCATCTGCTCATCATTTCGCATCGATGTTTATTGGTATTGAATTGCTGACATTGCCACTGTTTGGTCTTATCGGCTATGCATTCCAACAACGTCCATCACTGGAAGCGGGTATTAAATACATGCTGCTTTCAGCAGCTGCGTCTTCTTTCTTACTGTTTGGTATGGCACTGCTCTATGCAGAAGCAGGAAACCTTTCCTTTACTGCTATGGGACAAAGTTTAAGTGATAGCAATATCCATAAACCATTAGTGCTTGCAGGTTTAGGCATGATGTTGGTGGGAATTGGATTTAAATTATCTTTATTCCCATTCCAATTATGGACACCTGATGTTTACCAAGGTGCGCCAGCACCAACGGGGGCATTCTTAGCCACTGCAAGTAAGATTGGTATTTTTGCAGTTGTGATGCGTTTATTCCTTGAAGCGCCTGCAGCAGATAGTGAAACCTTACGAATGATCTTAGGTTTCATGGCAATTGCCTCTATTCTGTTTGGTAACATTATGGCGTTAACGCAAAAAAGCGTGAAGCGCTTACTGGGTTACTCTTCGGTATCACATCTTGGTTATCTGCTAGTGGCATTAATTGTATTGCAATACAGTCCTGTGCTGGCGCAAGAAACGGCCGAAATCTATTTAGCTGGTTACTTGTTTGCAAGCTTAGGTGCATTTGGTGCAATCGCGGTAGCTTCAAGTCCTTATCGTGAAAGCGAAATGGATTCACTAGAAGATTACCGTGGATTATTCTGGCGCCGTCCTGTTGTTGCTGTAGTTATGTCCCTGATGATGTTATCACTGGCTGGTGTACCAATTACCTTAGGATTCATTGGTAAACTATATGTGATTATTGCAGGTATTAACTCAAGCTTATGGTGGTTAACTGGTATGGTCGTGCTAGGCAGTGCGATAGGTTTATTCTACTACCTACGCGCAGCTGCGATTGTTTTCTTACGTAAACCAGACAATGACAATACGCCAGCGGTTGCAACCACATCACAAAATATGGCGACATTTGTTGCATTAATCTGTGCGATTGTTGTGATTGCATTAGGTGTATGGCCACAACCATTAATTGAATTGACGAATTTTGCGATTATTGCACCTGCTGTAAATTAATCGTAAGAACAAAAAATTCAAATAATAAAACGGCTCTTTTATAGAGCCGTTTTTTATGGTTAATTTTCGGTGTATTTTAATTGTTCTTTATTACTATAATATAAAGTGAAGTTATCTAAGAATGGAAAAAGGGGGATAAGAATTTTTTCCGTTAATGACATATTACTTTTTAAAGTTGTAAATTGTGAATTTATCATTTTCCAAGACTCCTTTAACACGACTAATTGTTCAATGAACTCCCTTAAAAAAAGGTCAATATCAATTAACATATAGTAGTGTTTTAATGTAAATGAAGTATTTTGCTTCTCATTTTTTAATTGGCTAAGTTGTTTTATTTGTGAAAGAAAAAGTGTTGTGAGTTGATGACGAGTTTCAACAATTTTAGCATATGAAAAACCATGGTTTAATGTAGAAAATAACGTATTAAGTATTTCTATCAATGAAGATAAAATACTTTTTTCCTTATTTTCAATGTTAAGTGCTTCAATTTCTGATTTTAAAGGAATAGAGCCATTAAAAAGGTCAAAAAAACTCCGTTTGTTTAAAATATCTTCACTTTGGCGTATGATATCGAGTTCTTGTTTTGTCTTTTCATTTTCATGCTCTAATGTTGCAATTTGAGTTGTTAATGTATTGATGAAATTTTCTTTATCAATAATAAAAGGCATAACCCTATCACTAACAAACTGTGTTTTAAGTTGATTTATTTCTGATGAAAGAAATAAACAATGTTCATCAATGATTTTTTTAGTTTCATTGACTTCATTTAGAAATATATCTAGTATCTCTTTCTTTTCCTCTTCTAATTTTATTTTTAATTCGATACTGAGTGAATCTTTTTTTATCTCATTATCAATTTCATTAACTATTTTAAATGTATCATTAAGTAATTTTTGTCTTAATCTTGTTTTTAAAATAAGTGAGAAATAGATAATATTTTCAATATTTTTATTGTTTCTTTCTATAAATAAGGTTAATTCGTTATTGAAATCATTATTCATGTAACATTTATTATTACTTAAATAAAGAATGTTTCGATAAGCATGAAATAGTTTTGTATGCTCAAATAGTATTTCAGGAGTTACCTGTTTTTTACTATTATTCATAACAATTTCCTTTTGTTAATTTGATGAGTAAAAAGAAGAGAGTGCATTATCAAAAGAAATAAAAATCTCTTTTGAATAGCCAATAACCATATACCAAGGTGAAATGATTTTTTCTAAATAGATACTAAATTTAATGAGTTCTAATGCATTGTTTATTTTATTGAAGTTACTTATTGATGCATCTATCTCTGTTATTATGGCCTGCCAGACATATTCAATATGTTCTAATGCTATATTTGTATCTTCGATAAGTTGTTCTACATCGTCCAATTCAATATAAAGAGAATTTAAATAGAGAGATAAATTAGTATAGATATCTATCTCCTTATTAAGGCTTTTTACTTTTTCTATTGATTCATTTCTCTTTTTGCGTATTTTTTCAGCTTTAGCGCCAAAAATACCTCCTGTAATAATAACGCCAATAATACCTGCCGCAAGTCCTGTAAAAGCAAGACCAACATAGTTTTTATACTCCTCTTTTAATATTTTAATATCTTCAATCAGTAAGTCTCGTTCATCAATGAGAGAGATATTATTACTATTATTGAATTCATTAATGAGTTTTTTTTTGTTAATGACCTCATGATAAATAGATTGATATTGTATATTTCTACTATCTTTCCCACCCATTATTTTACTTCTAAAGGTAGATAAGAGATCTTTTATTTTAAGGGTTTTATCTCGTTCAGTTTCGATATCTTGTTTCATACTTTCTAATATATGAATAAGTTGGGTCGAAATTTGTTTATCCTGATCGGTATATTTAATATTAGCTAATTCTTGATCAGAAAGATCATTGATAACAGTTGAGATTTTGGTTAATAAAGGCATTTGGCTAATAAATAAGATGATATTTTCACCCGTGGATGTTATTTCCCTTCCCATGATTTCTAAATCAATAGCTTGTTGTTTTATTGCATATTCAATTTTATTCCATTCAAATGCATGTTCTCGGATACGAACAAAAAGAGACAAGATATTATCAGAGGAGAGCTGTTGTATGCTTATTTCATTGTAACCAATAAAATTGATAACATCTTCTAATTTGTAAGGGAGTGAAAGTGCTTTGTTAATATAAGATTTTATCTTAATTAAATCATGAGAAGTAACAATTCCGGGTAAGCGCCCATTTTCGTTATCTATTCCGAGTATTAAGCTGAGTGCCTCTTTGGGAATATCGGGCGTTTCGATAATTTTATCTATATGTTCATAGGTGGTTGTATCCATATAACCTCTCTTATGTATAATGATTTTTTATCTATACAGCATGTTCTTAGAATGATTTGTTTACTATTTAGGATTTACAGATTAATGCTTCTACTTTGTAACATGAAAAATACAAAACTTTGATAAATGACAAAGGTTATAATTAATCAGCTCTTTGATAATTCTTATAGAGACGTATAATCTCCCTTTTAATTAGTTGTGGGTATTTGGAGTGGAAAAGGTTAATCCTGTGTTTTCGACACTGTACGAAAAAGTTAAAAAAATAAATCTGACAGCACAAGGTAATCTTTTACATTTGAAAGTCGCCTTGCCGTCAGAGGTTTCGTTCCCATTACTCTCATGGCTTGCTGCCCAGGTGTATTATCCGCAATTTTACTGGCAGCATCGCGATGAGAGTGAAGAAGTGGCAGCATGTGGGCAATTATGTTGCTTCAATCATATTCAAGACGCTCGCCAATTTTTAGCAATTCATCAGTCTGATATAAATATTGATGATGTGCGTATTTGGGGCTTAAATGCGTGGGATACCATTATTCCTGGCCGTATAGATGAGATAAATGGGGATGATGCCTATCTTTTTTTACCTAAAATTGAAATTAGGCGCCACCAGCAACAGCTTTCTGTTCATTTAAATCTACTTGATGACGCTGATAAAAAAGACACCTTAGATTTTCTGCAAACATTAAATCAATCGCTAGATATTGAGCCTCTTTCTGTTTCTGTGACTCAAGTTAATCACTCTTTAACGCAAGAGCAGTGGACTCATTATCTTGATATTGCATTAGATGAAATTAACCAAGGTTTATTTGAAAAAGTAGTGCCAGCAAGGGCTACATGCTTAACATTAGATAATCCACTTAAAGCCATTCAATTTATGAAAGCAAGTCGTGATGTCAATCATCATTGCTATCATTATATGCTGGCATTTTCACCTTCAGATGCCTTTATGGGATCAACTCCTGAAAGATTATATAAACGTGATGATTTGATGTTGTATACCGAAGCGTTAGCTGGAACTGTAGCGAGTTCGGATAATGAGCAACAAGCGACAGCGTTTGCAGATTGGCTGATGAATGACAAAAAAAACCAGCATGAAAATTTGGTCGTCGTTGATGATATTTGTCAACGATTACAAGGTGGTGTTGACGGTATTGATGTCTCTCCAGCTGATGTTATCCGTTTACGTAAAGTACAACATCTTCGTCGTTATATTCATGGAAAATTAATTAATTCAGATGATATTGATTGTTTAAAACGATTACAGCCAACTGCGGCGGTGTGTGGATTACCAAGAAGTGTTGCGCGCACTTTTATTCGTAAACATGAGCCTTTTGAGCGTCGTTGGTATGCTGGATCTGCAGGGTATTTATCGCTTCCTCATGCCGAATTTGCAGTAAGCTTGCGTTGTGGTGAGTTGCACGATGATACCTTGACGCTGTATGCAGGTGCGGGTGTTGTGGCAGGCTCTGATCCACAGCAAGAGTGGACAGAAATTGAAAATAAAGCGGCGGGTTTACGAACATTGCTAGAGAAAGAGAGTTAATTTTCTACTAAAAGTCTGAGTTAGAATAAATAGCATCAGCAATAATCATCATAATTTGATGGGTGTTTTTTTACAGTCAGTTATTTAGTGCTACTCTTCAAATAACCACTGCTAGTTGTTAACTAATTGATGCTATTCTTTAGCACTGTAGCGTTATTTATTCTTGTTCTTAACGATAAAAAAGAGCGCTTTGAAAATAAGGCGGACAATTCGCCTAAATAATGCACTCTTTGAGTGTTTTCTTTAACGATTTATTTAACGAAAACTTCTGTTCATTGAACTAGGCTAAGGAAAAGTATTTAGGAACAGATATTATAATAGCAATTGCAGGTTTTCGTTGTTGGGATGATCAATGTCTAATAGTTCGTTTAATCGCCAATGGGCTAAAGTTATACTCGAAACTTTGACTCGTCATGGTTTACGCCATATCTGTATCGCACCCGGATCACGTTCGACTCCTTTAACACTCGCAGCTGCCGCTAATCAAAAATTAATATGTCATACGCATTTTGATGAACGTGGGCTTGGTCATTTAGCTTTGGGGTTGGCAAAAGCAACCAAAGATCCTGTTGCAGTGATTGTGACATCAGGTACCGCTGTCGCTAATTTGTATCCGGCATTAATTGAAGCGGGATTAACAGGGGAGCGAGTTATCTTTTTAACCGCAGACCGACCGCCCGAATTAATTGATTGCGGTGCAAATCAAGCTATCCGTCAGCAAGGTATTTTTGCAACGCATCCTTCACAAACACTCTCTTTACCACGACCGACAACGGATATTCCCGCAAGCTGGTTAGTTTCTACACTTGATAATGCGATGAATACATTGGTTCATGGCGCATTACACGTTAATTGTCCTTTTGCTGAACCGTTATATGGTGATGATGTTGAAACATTAACACCATGGACTGAGGCTTTAGGGAATTGGTGGCAAAATGATAAACCGTGGTTACAAGAAACTCGCTTTAACGCAGTTTCAACACATCCTCAATGGAATGAGTTACGCCAGAAAAAAGGTGTTGTGATCGCAGGGCGTATTAGCCCAGAAGAAGGTGTTGAAGTCGCAAAATGGGCATCACAATTAGGTTGGCCTTTATTAGGTGATGTATTATCCCAAACTGGACAACCATTACCTTGTGCCGATTTATGGTTGAATAACTCACAAGCAAAATCAGAACTTAATAATGCCGAAATCGTTATTCAATTTGGCTCAAGCTTAACAGGTAAACGTTTATTGCAATGGCAGGTGGGATGTTCTCCCAACACTTATTGGATTGTTGACCCTATTCCAGGACGCTTAGATCCCGGTCATCATCAAGGTGAAAAATTCACATTATCACCCATGCAATGGTTAAGGGCACACCTAGCTGTTGATAATTTACCTTGGGCTAAAGCATTAACGAGTATAGCTACACAAACCTATCAAAAGGTAAGTGAAATAACGAATTATTTTGGTGAAGCACAGGTTGCACATCAATTAGATAAATTACTTCCTAGTGATGGACAGTTATTTGTTGGCAATAGTCTGATAGTGAGATTAATTGATGCTTTTGCTCGATTACCACAAGGTTATCCGGTAATGAGTAATCGAGGTGCAAGTGGTATTGATGGTTTAATTTCAACCTCTGCAGGTGTTCACCGCGCGACAAAAAAGCCAACATTAACAATTTTGGGCGATTTATCGGCACTGTATGATTTAAATAGTTTGGCGTTACATCAACAAGTTTATGCACCTAATGTTATTATCGTAGTGAATAATAACGGTGGGCAAATATTTTCTATGTTACCTACGCCAGAGGCAGAACGAGAACGTTTTTACTGTATGCCTCACTCATTAAATTTCAAACATGCAGCCGCAATGTTTGGTTTGCATTATGTATCACCAACAAGTTGGGATGCACTGTTAACGACTGTTCAGGATTGCTGGACAGGGGCGCCAACAACAACATTAATTGAATTAATTGTTGATGATACTGATGGTGCAAAAACATTAAATCAGCTGGTAAAACAGGTAACATCTCATGACTTTAGCATGTCAGCGATATAATACCCATAATGAAGGGCCTTGGTTAGTTTGGTTGCATGGGCTATTAGGTGAAGGTTGTGAATGGGAGCCTGTCATTCAGGCTTGCCATGAATATCCATCACTTGTGATTGATTTGCCTCGTCATGGTGGTTCTGCATCTATCAGCGCAAAAGATTTTGTTGAAGTGAGCACTTTGTTAACAGACACTCTAAAAGAGCAAGGTATTGATCACTATTGGTTAATTGGTTACTCGTTAGGTGGCAGGATCTCGATGTATCATGCATGTTTTGGTGATACGGCAGGGTTAATGGGATTGATTGTAGAAGGTGGCAACCCAGGTTTAAATGATGCAACAGAAAGGCAAAATCGTATTGCACATGATAAACGTTGGGCTGAGCGTTTTCGTAATGAACCTATTTGTGATGTATTAACACAATGGTATCAACAACCTGTATTTGCTGATCTAAGTGATGAAAACCGACAATTACTGATTGAAAAACGTCGCCATAATGCGGGGTTTTGTATTGCAGAAAGTTTAGAGATGCTTTCTTTAGGTCATCAGCCTTGGCTAGTCTCTGAATTGCAGCAACTCACTTTGCCATTTATTTGGCTTTGTGGTGAGAAAGATAAAAAATTTCAAGCGATAGCGCAGCAATATTCGCTACCATTAACGACTATCCCGCAAGCTGGACATAATGCACATCAGGCACAGCCAGCTGCTTATGCTGCGGTGATAAATCATGTTTTATCCCTCTTTGGTTAAAGGAACCTAATTATGCTTTACCCGAGCGAAGAAAAGTTATATGCACCGATTGAATGGCTAGATTGTTCTGAAGGTTTTGAAGATATTCTCTACCATAAATCAGTCGATGGCATTGCAAAAATTACGATTAACCGCCCGCAAGTGCGTAATGCTTTCCGTCCTTTGACAGTGAAAGAGATGATCCAAGCATTAGCCGATGCACGTTATGATGACACAATTGGTACTATTATTTTAACAGGTGCAGGTGAAAAAGCATTCTGTGCTGGTGGTGACCAAAAAATTCGTGGTGACTACGGCGGATACCGTGATGATAGCGGTACGCATCACCTGAATGTGTTGGATTTCCAACGCCAAATCCGTACTTGTCCGAAACCTGTTGTGGCAATGGTCGCTGGTTATTCTATTGGTGGTGGTCATGTGCTTCATATGATGTGTGACTTAACTATCGCGGCAGAAAACGCTATTTTTGGTCAAACAGGCCCTAAAGTGGGTTCTTTTGATGGTGGTTGGGGTGCTTCTTATATGGCTCGTATTGTTGGCCAAAAGAAAGCGCGCGAAATTTGGTTCTTATGCCGTCAATATGATGCAAAAGAAGCATTAGAGATGGGCTTGGTTAACACTGTTGTACCTTATGCTGATCTTGAAAAAGAAACCGTTCGTTGGTGTCGTGAAATGCTGGAAAACAGCCCAATGGCATTACGTTGCTTGAAAGCAGCATTAAATGCGGATTGTGATGGTCAAGCAGGCCTGCAAGAATTAGCGGGTAATGCAACTATGCTGTTCTATATGACGGATGAAGGTCAAGAAGGCCGCAACGCCTTTAACGAAAAACGTCAACCTGATTTCTCTCGATTTAAACGTAACCCATGATGCGAAACGCCAAACTCTATTCATTCAGCCTACCTGTAGATGCAGGCGTTGTTCTGCGCTATCAAAGGCTAAAAACGCGTGATGGTTTTCTTGTCTGTTTAGAGCAAAATGGCAAACAAGGATGGGGTGAAATTTCACCTCTTCCTGAGTTTAGCCGTGAAACTTTAGAGCAAGCACAAGCATCAGCGCAATCTTGGTTAACTGCGTGGTGTGCGGGTGAAAACCCAGAGCACAGTGAACTGCCAAGCGTGGCTTTTGGCCTAAGTTGTGCATTAGCAGAGCTTGAAGGTACATTGCCACTAGAGGCAAACTATCGCGCGGCTCCTTTATGTAATGGCGATCCTGATGATTTGATTTTAAGCCTTAATGATATGGAAGGTGAAAAAGTCGCTAAAATCAAGGTGGGATTATATGAAGCGGTACGTGATGGGATCGTTGTTAACCTGCTATTAGAAGCCATTCCAGACTTAAAATTAAGATTGGATGCGAACAGAAGCTGGACACCAGCCAAAGCAGAAGGATTTGCGAAGTATGTAAACCCTGCATGGCGTGATCGTATCGCATTCTTAGAAGAGCCTTGCAAAACACCAGAAGAGTCGCTGGCTTTTTCTCAAGCAACAGGAATTAATATTGCTTGGGATGAAACAGTGCGTGATGACGGTTTTGAAGTAAAACTACAAGCCGGCGTTACTACGATTGTGATAAAACCTACGCTGGTGGGAAGCCTTGAACGCTGTCAACTGCTTGTTAAACAAGCGCATGCGTTAGGATTAGATGCCATTATCAGCTCAAGTATTGAAAGTAGCTTCGGGCTGACTCAATTAGCAAGAATTGCACAGTGGTTAACACCTAATAGCATTCCGGGGCTCGATACTGTTGATTTAATCAAACAGCAACTTATTCGTCCTTGGCCAAATGTGGATATTCCACTTATCTCTCTTGAACAGCTAGAGACAGTATGGCAACAGTAGTTCCATTTAAACAATGGCCGTGGCATCACTGGGCACAATTAACCCCAAATGAAACGGCCATCATTTCAGGCAATTCGCCTATTACATGGCAACAATTAAGTTGTCATATTAATCAATTAGCGAACCATTTTATTAAGCAGGGTGTTAATACTCAAAGCACAGTATTGTTACGAGGCAAAAATCATATCAATCTTGTTTTTACACTACTCGCTATTTTTCAATGTGGTGCGAAGGTTTTACCTTTAAATCCACAGCTTCCAAAATCTTTACTTGATGAATTATTACCTCACTTATGTATTGATTTTTATGCTGATTTGAGTGAGATACCGCTAGATTTAAATGCAACATTGCTTGATCTTAGAGGTATTGAGTTAGATAACACGTCACGTCAATATAAAACTCAAACTATAAATGATGTCTTATGGGAGCCATCTCGTATGGCAACACTTATTTTGACATCAGGCTCATCAGGTTTACCCAAAGCTGCGGTGCATACCTTTGATGCGCATCTTTGTAGTGCAACGGGGGTTTTGTCATTAATGCCTTTTGAAAAAGGCGATAGTTGGTTACTTTCTTTACCTCTATTTCATGTCTCTGGGCAAGGTATTTTTTGGCGTTGGTTGTTACGTGGCGCAACTCTAGTGGTACGTGATATGCACCCTTTTGAAAAAGCGTTACAAGGTTGCACTCATGCTTCTTTGGTTCCCACACAATTATGGCGCTTCTTACAAAGTAGAACGCAACAAGATAAGCAACCTGTTACCTTAAAGTCGGTTCTATTAGGGGGAGCAATGATCCCTATTGAGCTAACGCAAGAAGCAGAACATTGGGGAATTCAATGCTGGTGTGGTTATGGTATGACCGAAATGGCATCAACTGTTTGTGCAAAACGTGCAGATGGTAAAGCAGGAGTCGGGTTTCCACTAAAAGGTAAAGAAGTTAGGTTAGTGGATGATGAACTCCAGATAATGTCTGATAGTGTCGCATTAGGTTATTGGTTTGATGGTAAATTAAAACCGCTATCGCTTACGGCTGATGGCTGGTATTCAACGCGAGATAAAGGCTGTTTTAGTGCAGATGAGTGGTGTGTTTTAGGGCGCTTGGATAATCTCTTTTTCAGTGCCGGTGAAGGAATTCAACCAGAAGATATTGAAAAAATCCTTAATACACATCCAAGTATTAGCCAATCTTTTGTGGTCCCTATTGATGATGCTGAATTTGGGCAGCGTCCAGTCGCAGTTGTGGATGCTGATATTGAAATAATCAATCAATTACCACAGTGGTATCACTCTCTATTAGCCGGATTTCAACGACCTGTTGCTTGTTTACAACTTCCTGAAAGCCTTAAAAATGGCGGAATTAAAATCTCTCGTAAACAAGTGCAAGAATGGGTGAAAGGGCAAATGTTGAAGTGATATCTATGCATTTTTCGAACTTCCCCTCAAAAATATATATAAACTTAGTTTGAAGAATGCCTATTTTTGATAATTTATTTTAATAACAGTAAACCATAAAAATTATTAGAGATAATGAAGGCGCCCGAAGGCGCCTTTCTGTTTTGCCGAGTTGCTCACAAGGCTTCTTATTATGCAGTTACTTAACTTCTGCTTTCGCTAAAGCTTTCATTGCTTTTTCAACGCCTGCGCCGTATTCAGGATGGACTTTCTTAAATAAGGCAATTTGGCGTTTTTGTGTATCTTTACTTGCCTGTATTAATTCACCCGCGATACGAGCAAACATACGTTGATGCTCTTCATCACTCAGTAATTCATACAGTGCACGAGGTTGGCTGAAATAATCTTCGTCTTCACGATGGTTCCAGTGATCTGCTGCACCTTCAATAGATAATGGTGGCTCTTTAAAATTAGGCTGTTCTTGGAACATGCCACCATTATTTGGCTCATAAGTAATACCGCTACCACTATTACCATCAACACGCATTGCACCATCACGGTGGTAATTATGGAACGGGCATTTTGGTGCATTAACTGGGATCTGATGATGGTTAACACCTAAACGATAACGGTGAGCATCACCGTAAGAGAATAGGCGACCTTGTAGCATTTTATCTGGAGAGAATCCGATACCAGGAACAATGTTAGCAGGACTAAATGCTGCTTGTTCAACATCAGAAAAATAGTTCTCAGGATTACGGTTTAATTCAAAGTAACCCACATCAATTAATGGATAATCCGCATGAGGCCAAACTTTGGTTAAATCAAAAGGATTATAAGGTACAGTTGATGCTTCTTTTTCTGGCATCACTTGAATTTGTAAATTCCAACGTGGGAAATCACCGCGCTCAATAGCATTAAATAAGTCACGTTGTGAACTTTCTCTATCTTGACCTACGAGTGTTTGTGCTTCGTCATCCATCAGGTTTTTAATGCCTTGTTGGCAACGGAAGTGGAATTTAACCCAAAAACGCTCATTATCTTTATTAATAAAGCTGTAGGTATGGCTACCAAAACCATGAATAAAACGGTAGCTTTGTGGTAAACCACGGTCACTCATATCAATGGTTAATTGGTGTAATGCTTCTGGTAAATGAGAGAAGAAGTCCCATTTGTATGCCATATTACGTAGGTTAGTTTTAGGATCACGTTTTACAACGTGGTTTAAGTCAGGGAATTTCAGCGCATCACGAAGATAGAAAACAGGGGTGTTGTTACCCACCATATCCCAGTTACCTTCTTCGGTGTAAAATTTTAACGCAAAACCACGAATATCACGTTCTGCGTCTGCGGCACCTCTTTCACCAGCAACTGTTGAAAAGCGAGCAAACATTTCTGTTTTTTTACCCACTTTAGAGAAAATTTTAGCGCGAGTATATTGTGTAATATCGTGAGTAACTTTAAATGTACCAAAAGCGCCAGAGCCTTTTGCGTGCATACGTCTTTCAGGAATAACTTCACGATCAAAGTGAGCAAGTTTTTCTAGAAACCAGACATCTTGAAGCAACATTGGGCCACGTGGGCCTGCGGTCATTGAGTTATTATTGTCTACAACAGGTGCGCCAGACGCCGTTGTTAGCTTTTTCTTTTCCATCACATATCTCCAGTTTATGAAATAGTAAACGTTCTAAAAAAATAGCATGTGTGAATAAAACGAAGCGAACAGCCTTATATTTATTATGGTTAATATTGACTGCAATTCCACTTTAACAATATTAAACTCATTAATAAAACCAATTAGACCAATAATATTGATAGACGTAACTTATTTACATAGATTGAAAATTCTACAGATTAGCTTTCAATTTTGACTCAAGTTGTTTAATAAATTTGTTGTATAATTATAAGTTAGGACAATTATTTGCTGGAGTAATAACAATGAAAAAATATTTATTGGTCGGCGCTATAAGTACATTATTTATGGCGGCAAATGCCAATGCAGTATCAATGAATATTCAAGCGGGTGAGCATTATACGGACGTTCGTGCAGGACTAGGTAATCCTAATGCGGGCCTTTCTTTTAATGGTAACTGGGCTCGTAGTGATCATGATGGTCAGTTAGGTAGCTTAGGTGCGAAGTTTGCTCTGCCTTTAGGGCCTTTTTCAGCAAGTGTTGGTGGTAAAGCGCTCTATTTATCACCAAAAAATGGTGATGATGGCGCTGCTTTAGCGGGTGGTGTTGGGCTTAATTGGGATGTTTTACCTTCTTTAAGTGTTTATGGTGAGGCTTATGGCTCTCCTGAAGGATTAACGTCTGGTAGCAAATCTTATTATGAAGCCGATGTGGGCGCGCAATTAACGGTATTTAAACCATTGCATGTCAATGCAGGTTATCGTGTGATTGAAATCGAAAACTCACATAATAGAAGTAATAATAAATTAGCTGATGGTTTCTATGTTGGTGCAGGTTTAAGTTTCTAAGCAAAAACTTGTAGTAACGTTAAATGAAAAGCAGGTGTTGAGCAATCAACACCTGCTTTTTTGTTGTCTGTATAAAAAAGTGATTAACCGACTTGAGGTAATAAACCAAAAGTGATGGCGACTTGAATACCGACCACAACTAAGCCACAAGTAAAGACAACAGCTAATGCACCTTTTCCACCTTTGACTTTGTATTTATCCGTGCTGTGTTGCTCTTGTCTTACTTTCCAAACTAATAAAGCAGGTAGTAGCAATGCCAAAATAGATAATGCAATAGCTGCATAAGCTAATGCTTGTACAAAGTTAGGAAAATAAAGAG
Source organism: Proteus genomosp. 4 str. ATCC 51469 (assembly GCF_003144375.1). Taxonomy (NCBI): domain Bacteria; kingdom Pseudomonadati; phylum Pseudomonadota; class Gammaproteobacteria; order Enterobacterales; family Morganellaceae; genus Proteus; species Proteus genomosp. 4. Next base: position 16,859 of record NZ_PENV01000001.1, on the reverse strand, counting down.
CACAAAGTAAAGGCGGAACGAAGGTTAATAAGCTTGATTGCATACGACCTGTAGCACGATTACTGCGTTTAAATAGGTCAGCAAGATAATCAAATAAGCCTAGTGCAACACCAAGGAATGAGGTAGCTAACGCCAATGCAGCAAATAGGTTTACTGCAATATTGACGCGAGGCGTTGCAACGACATCGCGGATAGCGGTAAGTAGGCCATTTAAACCTGATTGTTGCGCCATAATTCCCATAAAGGTATTTGTAGGAATGGCTCCTAATGTGGCAATTTGCCATAAAATATAGGCAACAAGAGGGATTGCACTACCAGTAATAAAGATAATACGTAACTTTTTAATATCGCCATTCATATAACTTACAATACTTGGCACGCTACCGTGGAAACCAAATGAAGTAAAAATAACGGGAATAGCAGAAAGAATAAGCCCGTGAGCGACTGGCATTGACGTTAAATTGACACTTTCAACGTGGGGTAACATCACAACCAGCATAAAGATTAAGAAGAAAACTTTTGCTGTAAATAGCAGCCGATTAATCATATCAACTGATGTGGTACCAATACCTACTACAGCACCACCAATCACTGTAAAGATTATAATACCTTGAGTGACAGAGAGTTCATGACCAATCCAAGAGGATAGGGTAGATGAAAGCAATTCGCCAGCACCGCTGATGTAAGCTGTCGTCAATGCATACATCAATAAGAGTAGAGCAAGTCCAGTGATCACTTGACCACCAACACCAAGATAACGCTTAGCGATTGAACCAAGACCAGTATGAGGATCGTTGTATTGATAAACTTCCACTAGCAAGAGCGCGGTATAACTCATTAATAACCACAGTCCTACGAGTAATAGCATAATAGTACCAAAGCCAATACCCACCGCAGCCAGTGGCATTGCCAACATGCCTGCCCCAATTGTTGTTCCTGCAACAATAAAAACACTACCTATAGTGCGATTTTTCACTAAGTCCTCTGCTCGCTAGCTATTTTATTTATATAAAATGCAGAGTATAAGAATGGTAAATATCTGTCAAATTTTAATTACGTATACTGTAATTATTTCTTTACGGAAAATAAAAAATGAATAAAAAAACGCCAATTAATAAGTATCAATTGGCGCTTAATAGAGGTGATTAATTAAGAATATTAATCGTCAAGCTCTACCATTCGTCTTATCTGGTCACGATTAATTTGTTTCAATTGCCCAGTTTCTGCATCTTTATAGGTAATTAATCCGGTCTTTTCATCTTCTTGGGGCTTATCTGTTGTTAAAATCGTTTCCCCATTTACTGTTTCTATTTTTTGTGGAGTTGAACAACCCGCAACTAATAAAAGTGATGCAGAGATAGCAACAACTGAGAAAATAGAATTTAATTTCATAATGTTTTTCCTTTTTTCATCAATGTAATTTAATTCTAGTCAATGATGGACAACTGTGTTAGAAAAAAAGGAAAATTAAGATAATTCAAATCATTCAGAGCAAATTTCTATTTCAATGTCACTAATCGGATGACAGCTACAAGGTAAGATTTCATCGGGTTGGATAAATGCTAAAGGTTCATTGCGATAGCAAACCTTGCCTTTCACTAAACGTAGACGACAAGAGCCACAATAACCTTCACGGCATTGGTATTCGACTTGGACTTTCCCATGCTCTAAAGCATCAAGCAATGAAGGGTGGGCGTCAGTATGAAATTCTAGTGGTGTTGAAAGACCCTGCTGATGCAGGGTCACTTTATGAGATGCCATAACGTATCAGTGTTATTTCTCGGTATTACAGTTCGAAATTACTCAAGTCATCAGTATCAACTTGTGAATCAATTTGGCCCACAAGATAAGAACTGACTTCAACTTCTTGAGGTGCTACTTGAACGTTGTCAGACACTAACCATGCATTGATCCATGGAATAGGATTTGAGCGCGCTTTAAATGGTAATTTAAGACCTACTGCTTGCATACGAATATTTGTAATATATTCAACATATTGGCAGAGAATTTCTTTATTTAAACCAATCATCGAGCCTTCTGAGAACAGGTATTCTGCCCACTCTTTTTCTTGCTCTGCGGCTTCAACAAACAAGTCATAACATTCTTGTTCACATTCTGCGGCTATTTCTGCCATTTCAGGATCGTCTTGACCTGAACGCAGTAGATTCAGCATGTGTTGCGTACCCGTTAAGTGCAATGCTTCATCACGTGCAATCAATTTAATGATTTTAGCGTTACCTTCCATTAACTCTCGTTCAGCAAAGGCAAATGAACACGCAAAGCTTACATAGAAACGAATCGCTTCTAACGCATTTACACTCATGATACACAAATAAAGTTGTTTCTTTAATTTGCGTAAAGTCACATTAACGGTTTTACCTTGAACATGATGATCACCTTCACCATACATGTGATAAAGGTTAGTTAATCTGATCAACTCATCGTAGTAAGAAGAAATATCACGCGCACGTTTTAAAATTTCTTCATTTTCAACGATATCATCAAATACGACAGAAGGATCGTTAACAATATTACGAATAATATGAGTATAAGAGCGCGAGTGAATGGTTTCAGAGAATGACCATGTTTCAACCCATGTTTCTAACTCAGGGATCGAGATTAAAGGTAAGAATGCCACGTTAGGGCTTCTGCCTTGAATCGAATCCAACAGAGTTTGATATTTTAAATTACTAATAAAAATGTGTTTTTCATGATCAGGCAATGCATTGTAGTCAATACGATCACGAGAAACGTCCACTTCTTCTGGACGCCAGAAGAAGGAGAGTTGTTTTTCAATTAGCTTTTCAAAAATAGGGTATTTTTGCTGATCATAACGCGCTACGTTAACAGGCTGCCCAAAAAACATGGGCTCCTGAAGTTGATCATTTTTAACTTGTGAAAAAGTAGTATAGGACATAGCTTCCTCAATTAAATTTTACACGCGCCGCCTTCACAATCTGAATCTTCCGTCTCAACGACTTCTTCCAGATCACCCTGTACATCATCTGCACCATCACGGGTGTTGTGATAATAAAGTGTTTTCACACCATATTTGTAAGCGAGCAGCAAATCTTTCAGCAGCTGGTTCATTGGAACCTTACCGCTAGGGAAACGAGTAGGATCGTAGTTAGTGTTCGCTGAAATCGCTTGGTCAACGAATTTTTGCATAATGCCCACTAACTGCAAATAACCTTCAATACTTGGCATTTGCCACAGTAATTCATAAGCGCCTTTCAAACGCTCATACTCAGGAACCACTTGACGTAAAATACCGTCTTTAGAGGCTTTAATACTGATATAACCACGAGGTGGCTCGATACCATTGGTTGCATTCGAAATCTGAGAAGAGGTTTCTGATGGCATCAGTGCAGACAATGTTGAGTTACGTAAGCCGTGCTCTTTAATGTCTTTGCGTAAGCCTTCCCAGTCGTAATGCAGAGGTTCTTTTGTCAGAACATCTAATGATTTTTTATAGGTATCAATAGGTAAAATACCTTCAGCATAAGTGGTTTCATTAAACCATGGGCATGCGCCTTGTTCTTTTGCTAATTCATTAGATGCTTTTAATAAATAGTATTGAATTGCTTCAAATGCACGATGAGTTAAGTTATTTGCACTACCGTCAGAGTAGCGAACACCGTGTTTAGCTAAGTAATAAGCAAAGTTAATAACACCAATACCTAAGGTACGACGGCCCATTGCGCCTTGTTTAGCGGCTAAGATTGGATAATCTTGGTAATCTAATAGCGCATCCAGTGAGCGAACAGCTAAACGAGCTAGCTCTTCTAAATCATCAAGATTTTCAATTGCACCTAAGTTAAAGGCTGACAAGGTACAGAGTGCAATTTCACCATTAGGATCTTTAATATCGTTTAATGGTTTAGTAGGTAGTGCAATTTCTAAACACAGGTTTGATTGGCGGATAGGTGCAATAGCCGGATCAAATGGGCTGTGTGTATTACAGTGGTCAACATTTTGAATGTAAATACGGCCCGTAGATGCACGCTCTTGCATCATTAATGAGAATAACTCAACCGCTTTAACTTGTTTTTGGCGGATGCTCTTATCTTTCTCATATTGTACATATAAGCGTTCAAATTCATCTTGATCGGCAAAGAAAGCATCATATAAACCAGGAACATCAGAAGGGCTGAATAAGGTAATATCCTGGCCTTTGATTAAACGTTCATACATTAATTTGTTTAATTGCACACCGTAATCTAAATGACGAACACGGTTATCATCGACACCACGATTGTTTTTCAGTACCAGCAGGCTTTCAACTTCTAAATGCCACAATGGGTAGAACAGTGTGGCAGCGCCACCACGAACACCACCTTGCGAGCAAGATTTTACCGCAGTTTGGAAGTGTTTGTAGAAAGGAATACAACCGGTATGAAACGCTTCGCCATTACGAATAGCACTGCCTAATGCACGAATACGACCCGCATTGATACCAATACCCGCACGTTGAGAAACGTATTTTACAATAGCGCTTGATGTTGCATTGATAGAATCAAGGCTATCGTCACACTCAATTAATACACAAGAGCTAAATTGACGAGTTGGTGTTCTGACGCCAGCCATAATTGGCGTTGGTAATGAAATTTTGAAAGTAGAAATCGCATTATAAAAGCGTTCGATATAGTCCATACGTGTTGCTTGTGGATAACGAGAGAACAAGCAAGCTGCAACTAAAACATATAAAAATTGTGCACTTTCGTAAATTTCGCCAGTAATACGGTTTTGAACGAAATATTTACCCTCTAGCTGTTTAACCGCAGCATAAGAGAAGTTCATATCACGTTGATGAACAATAAAGTTATTCATCTGCTCAAATTCTTCTTGGGTGTAATCTTCAAGAAGATGACGGTCGTATTTGCCTAGATCAACTAATTTTTTAACGTGCTCATAGAGCGTTGGTGGCTCAAATTGGCCATAGGCTTTTTTACGTAAGTTAAATACGGCAAGACGGGCAGCAAGATATTGATAATCAGGAGTTTCACCTGAAATTAAGTCTGCAGCAGCTTTTACCAGTGTTTCATGGATATCAGCAGTTTTGATACCATCATAAAACTGAATCTGAGAACGTAATTCAACTTGAGATACAGAGACATTTTCTAGGCCTTCAGCGGCCCAGGCGATTACACGGTGAATTTTGTCTAAGTCAATGCGTTCTTTATGACCATCACGTTTTGTGACGAGCAGGCTGTGATTCATGAGCGATGCACCTTTCTTGCATTAGTGCTACCTGAAATTTTATACCGCAAAAAAACGCTCCCGATGACAAAGAGTGTCAAGGAGTCTTGTGGTGTGAAATTTAAGGAAACACAATATATAGGGGTTGGTTCAAATGGTGATAACAAGATAAAGGTAATTGAGAGATTGATCAAGTGTACAAATCTGATTGTTTCTGTGGATAAATAGGGGATAAATTTTTTAATAACTGCCCGTACCCTGCATAAATACAGGCAGTAAGAAACTCAAATTCAGGTGACAATGATGTAAAGTCAATTTTAAAAAATGTGATCGTTTGATGTTTTATTAAACCAAATCAAACTTTCAGTTTCACGAATTCGAGTTATGTGTCGATTGTGTGTGCACCATATAATTCACATCGACGTTTGGCGCTAATCGGAATTTGTCAGTGATTGGGTTATAATGTAAGCCAATCATATTTTTGCTACGTAAGTCGGTTTCATCAACCCAACTGAGCAGTTCTGATGGACGAATAAATTTATTAGCATCATGTGTGCCCTTAGGTACCATATTTAGAATATACTCCGCACCTACCACCAGCATTAGCCATGCTTTTTTATTACGATTGATAGTTGAAAAGAAAACATGCCCACCTGGTTTTACTAATTTTGCACAGGCTCTTACAACAGATGAAGGGTCTGGAACGTGTTCTAACATCTCCATACAGGTAACAACATCGTAAGCTTGCGGGTTTTCATTTGCATGGTTTTCAACGGTATCTTGAATATAAGTCACAGGAATACCTGACTCTAGTGAGTGCAAGCGTGCAACTTGTAATGGCTCTGTGCCCATATCAAGGCCAGTAACTTCGGCACCGACACACGCCATACTTTCAGATAAAATACCGCCACCACAGCCAACATCGAGGACTTTTTTTCCAAATAAGCCGTCAGCGCGTTCTTGGATATAGTTAAGTCTTAGTGGGTTTATACGGTGCAATGGCTTAAATTCACCTTCAAGATCCCACCAGCGTGATGCGACGCTTTCAAACTTGTCGATTTCATGCTGATCCACGTTAGCATGTAAAGAGGTTGTTTTATCATTCATCAGAAAGTATTACTCCTATTTTCATATTGCCATGATTCTACCAACGTTAGACGGTGAAATCGAAGAGAATAGCGAAAGGATCATTAATTTAGTTGTTTCCTTTTTCCAAAAATTGGCGATTTGTGGTATAGTTCTAAACCTTTGAATCCGTAGTATGAGGGACAGTGGCTCCATGAGCGACATTGCCAGAGAAATCACACCAGTTAATATCGAAGAAGAGCTGAAAAGCTCATATTTGGATTATGCGATGTCTGTTATTGTAGGACGCGCATTACCCGATGTTCGAGACGGACTGAAGCCAGTACACCGCCGAGTTCTTTTCGCGATGAATGTACTAGGAAACGATTGGAATAAACCTTATAAAAAATCAGCCCGTGTTGTTGGGGATGTTATCGGTAAATATCACCCGCACGGTGACAGTGCTGTCTATGAAACGATTGTTCGTTTAGCACAGCCTTTTTCTATGCGCTACATGTTGGTTGACGGGCAGGGTAACTTCGGGTCAGTTGATGGTGACTCGGCGGCTGCAATGCGTTATACCGAAGTTCGTATGGCGAAAATCGCCCATGAACTGCTGGCGGATTTGGAAAAAGAAACGGTTGATTTTGTTCCTAACTATGACGGAACAGAACATATTCCGGCAGTTATGCCAACCCGTGTTCCAAACTTGCTAGTCAATGGTTCATCAGGGATTGCGGTGGGGATGGCAACAAACATTCCTCCACATAACCTAGGCGAAGTTATCGACGGCTGTCTTGCTTATGTTGATAACGAAGACATCACTATTGAAGAGTTGATGGAACATATCACGGGGCCTGATTTCCCGACTGCCGCTATTATTAATGGTCGCAGAGGAATTTTAGATGCTTACCGTACTGGTCGCGGAAAAATTTATATCCGTGCTCAGGCTGATATTGAAACTGATGAGAAAACCGGTCGCGAAACAATTATTGTGACAGAAATTCCTTATCAGGTGAATAAAGCGCGTTTAATTGAAAAAATAGCAGAGCTTGTTAAAGATAAACGCATTGAAGGTATCAGCGGATTACGCGATGAGTCTGATAAAGACGGCATGCGTATTGTTGTTGAAATAAAACGTGATGCTGTGGGTGAAGTGGTATTAAATCACTTATTCTCACAAACACAAATGCAGGTTTCTTTTGGTATTAATATGGTTGCGCTTCACCAAGGCCAGCCAAAACTATTAAATCTAAAAGAAATTATTTCTGCCTTTATTCGTCACCGTCGTGAAGTCGTTACTCGTCGTACAATTTACGAATTACGCAAAGCGCGTGACCGTGCTCATATCTTAGAAGCGCTGGCTGTTGCATTGGCGAACATTGATCCTGTTATTGAAATGATCCGCCAAGCACCAAACCCAGCAGAAGCAAAAGCAGCATTAATTGCACAACCTTGGGATTTAGGTAGTGTTTCTACCATGTTAGAGCGTGCTGGTGACAGCAATGTTGCTCGTCCTGAATGGTTAGAGCCACAATATGGTGTGCATGACGGTAAATACTATCTTACAGAACAACAAGCTCAAGCTATTTTGGATCTGCGTTTGCAGAAACTAACTGGTCTTGAACATGAAAAACTGTTAGATGAATACCGTGACTTATTGCTGCAAATTGCTGAATTACTGCATATCTTAAGAAGCCCTGAGCGTTTGATGGAAGTCATTCGAGAAGAGCTAAATGCGATTAAAGATCAATATAACGATCCACGCCGTACTGAGATAACTGAGAATACAGCAGATATTAATATCGAAGACCTGATTAATGAAGAAAATGTAGTTGTTACACTCTCTCATCAGGGTTACGTTAAATATCAGCCACTTACCGATTACGAAGCACAACGTCGTGGCGGTAAAGGTAAGTCTGCAGCAAGAATTAAAGAAGAAGACTTTATTGATCGCCTGCTGGTGGCTAACACCCATGACACCATTTTATGCTTCTCAAGCCGTGGTCGTCTCTATTGGATGAAAGTTTACCAGTTACCAGAAGCAAGTCGCGGTGCTCGTGGCCGTCCGATTATCAACTTATTACCTCTTGAGCAAAATGAACGTATTACGGCTATTTTGCCAGTGAGAGAGTATGAAGAAGGTAAGTTTGTCTTTATGGCAACGGCAAGCGGTACAGTGAAGAAAACACCTCTGCAAGATTTCAGTCGCCCTCGTAGCGCAGGTATTATCGCGGTCAACTTAAATGAAGGCGATGAGCTAATTGGTGTTGACTTAACCGATAGCACGAACGAAGTTATGCTGTTCTCTGCTGATGGTAAAGTGGTTCGTTTTGCAGAAGATTGTGTTCGTCCTATGGGTCGTACTGCGACAGGTGTTCGTGGTATGAAACTGAGTGGTGATGATAAAGTCGTTTCTCTGATCATTCCTCGTGGTGACGGTGATATTTTAACCGTCACTGAAAATGGTTATGGTAAACGAACTGCACAAAGCGAGTACCCAACGAAGAATCGTGCTACACAAGGCGTTATCTCTATTAAAGTGAGTGAGCGTAACGGTAAAGTAGTAGGTGCAATTCAAGTTGAAGAAACTGACCAAATTATGATGATCACCAATGCAGGTACATTAGTTCGTACTCGTGTTTCAGAGGTCAGCATTGTTGGACGTAATACACAAGGTGTTACCTTAATTCGTACAACAGAAGATGAGTTGGTTGTTGGCTTGCAACGTGTTGAAGATGAAGATGACGCATTAGATGATGATGAAGTTAATGAGGTTATTAACGAGACATCACCTGAAGAGTCGGGATCAGATTTAGCCGATGATGCAGATGAAGAATAATATTTATCATTATTGTGATGTATAAATAAAAGAAAGCAGGCATAATTGCCTGCTTTTTTTATGTGGTAGGATCAGAGTATCATCAGAAATAATTATCCTGATGATAAAGATCATATTATTCAGACATACAGTAACTTCTGCTAGAATAGAATAAGTTTCTTATGCGGTAGGAATATTGATTAGGGTGGTTGTTTGAGATATCTCTCGTCCTTTAAAACATCGTTAAAAATTTCCCGCTACCTTTTTCGCGTATTAGGTATCATGTTGTGGGCGATGGGGGCATTATTAACGATGTTTTACCTCATCAACATCTTTAATGATACTAAGTCAGATATTCGGCAAGAGTATAGTAATAACTACACTAATCTCCTCGGTTTTTTTCGACAAACTTCTGGCACTATCCGTGATTTACAATACCTCGCAGAACGTCATCAAGAGCAAATTAATTTAAATCCAGGTATAAAAAATTCATTATTTTATGAAGGACCATTTTCACTTCATAAACTCAATGAAACGGCGGACTGTGAATTATTTAAAGGACAAACCAATAACTATTTTCGTTCGTTTAACAGTATCTTATATTATTGGAAAGATAATACCCCTGCATTACAAGGAATAAACCAGGTTTTCATGGTAGGTTCGCACAGTATGTGCATGATTAACTTCCCTTTGCGCGCATCACCTGTAGATACTGAGATGTTGAAAAAAATGGTTTACGAAAATACACGTAACTACATTAATCAACGGGCGCAAGGCAAAGAAGTTAATCAATATTGGATAGTTCCAGATGCAAAAGGGGATAGTGGTATTTTATATGTTATGTCACCTGTTTATGCTTCTGGTAAATTTATTGGATTAATTGGTATTGAAAGAGCCATTCGCCTTGAATACTTCTCTCCTGCCAAAGACAGAGTAATTTCTATCCATCTTCTAAATAGCCGAAATACCACGGTATTAAGCTATCCTGCAGAAAATAATTATCGTTCAGTTAAGCAAGTCGCTGATGTGAGCGCACCTTATTTTGGTTTTGATGAAGATTTCAGTGACTTAGTTGCAAAACGAAAACTATTGCCATCCTCTTTTAGTGTGGTGTATTCATTACCACTCAAGCAAATTTTAAATGAATTTAAATTCACAATTTTTAATGCACTGATTTTAAATATTATTTCTGCCATTTTTATTTTTATTTTTGTGTGGATCTTCGAAAGAAAAATATTCTCACCAGCAGAAAATAATGCTTCCCGATTAGAAGAGCATGAACAGTTTAACCATAAAATTGTGGCATCGGCACCTGTCGGAATTAGTATCCTGAGAATACGCGATGGCATGATCATTTTAAGTAATGAATTAGCACATAACTATTTTCGGTTACTCAGTCACAGTGATAAGCAAAATATTTTATCTATTATTGCTGAAAAAAGTAGCAATATGGTTGATGTAGTGACGAATAACCGTAATCACTTACAAATCAGTTTTGTTAATTCACGCTATCAAAATGAAGATGTGGCTATCTGTGTTTTAGTGGACATTAGCGCTCGTGTCAAAATGGAACGTTCGCTACAAAATATGGCAACAGCGGCAGAACAAGCTAACCAAGCAAAATCGATGTTTTTAGCTACGGTGAGTCATGAATTACGTACACCACTTTATGGCATTATTGGTAACTTAGAATTATTACAATCCTTTGCACAAAACGATGATACAAGTCGATTATTAAAAACGATGGATAACTCCTCATCATTACTGCTAAAAATTATTAGTGATATTCTCGATTTCTCAAAAATTGAATCTAAACAATTAAAGATTGAGATTAAACCGTTTAATTGTCGCCAAGTACTCTCTTTTGTTATTTCTAACTATTTACCCTTGATTGCGAAAAAAGATTTAGCTATCTACTGCTTTATCGAACCAGATGTACCTAAAATTGTAAATAGTGATCCTGTTCGGGTACAACAGGTTATTTCTAATCTATTGAATAATAGTATTAAATTTACTACAACAGGGTGTATCACCTTACATCTTTATAAAGATGAGTATTACCTGTATTTTGATATTCATGATACAGGACGAGGGATTGGTGAGAAGGCATTACATGAGCTTTTTGAGCCATTCTTCCAGGTTTCACAAAATACAGAAAGCGCATCTGAAGGTACAGGATTAGGTTTAGCTATTTGTGAAAAACTAATTAACTTAATGGATGGCGATATCAGTGTTGTTTCACAAGAAAATATTGGTAGCCGATTTACAGTTCGAATACCACTTTATGGTGCGTTAGAAGAGAATGAACTTGCTACCGAAAAGGATATTTATAAAGAGAGCACCGTTCGTTGTTTTATTGATATCAAAAACCTTTATTTAGAAGGGTTTATTGGGCGATACCTCAATTACTTTGGGTTGAACTGTGAATTATTAACAGAAGAAACAACACTCTCTTCAACGGATTTTATTATCACGGACTATGATTATCCGAGAGAGCATCATTGCCAATTTATTAGGCTCAATGAACATTACCTCGAACCATCCAAAAAAATAGCAGAAAACATATGGGTATGTAGTACTTATAAACTAAATGAATTAACAAAAATAATACTACAACTACCACAAAATAAAGTTGAAGCAAATTGTGTTGATATGGTTGAGTTGAATACCGATTGTGGTTTACAAGCGTTGACCATCTTGATTGTTGATGATCATCCAATAAATCGCTTATTGCTGACCGATCAACTGAAAAAAATTGGTTTTAACACAGCAACTGCAGAAGATGGGTGTGATGCATTAGCCTATTTAGCGAAAAATCATATCGATATCATTCTAACTGATGTCAATATGCCAAATATGAATGGTTATCAGCTTGCAACTCACATACGAGAAATGGGGAGTGATATGCCAGTAATTGGTGTAACAGCGAATGCGATAGCAGAAGAAAAGCAACGTTGTATTGATGCCGGAATGAATGATTGTGTGTCTAAACCGGTATCACTTTCCATCTTAAGAGAAGTTCTGGTAGGACATATACCTAAAAAGTAGTTTATGTAGCCACCATAAAAATAAACAAATAGAAAAGAGATTAATTTATTAATCTCTTTTCTATTTGTTAAGTAATAACAATATTAACTGCATGTATAAGATAGACATAAAGAATGATATCGTAAATAACACATCCTATAGCTTCTAAGGCATTATCAGACAAAAGATGAGTGTAGGGTATATTACATCCGTTTAGCGCTTAGCGGGGGGGGTGGCGCGGGAGAATAAAGACAAAAAAGCAGAGAAGCTCCCAAAATAGGTTGAGCTTCCTGATTTTATCGGTACTGCAAACAGTCGCTTGAAAAAATTAATCTGGGCCGTTAATTTCCTTATCAATAGTTACTGATGATAGGTAATTAAGTAATGCAATATCGTTATCAACACCCAGTTTCATCATTGCTGATTTTTTCTGGCTACTAATCGTTTTAATACTACGATTAAGTTTTTTTGCGATCTCAGTGACGAGAAAGCCTTCAGCAAATAATCTTAGTACTTCACTTTCTTTAGGTGACAAACGTTTATCGCCATAACCATTTGCATTTACTTTCTCAAGTAGTTTCGCGACACTTTCAGGCATAAATTTCTTGCCTTTTTGCAACGCTGCCAATGCTTTTGGTAGATCCGTTGGAGCACCTTGTTTAAGTACAATACCTTCAATTTCAAGATCAAGGACAGCACTTAAAATAGCTGGGTTGTTATTCATGGTAAGTACAATAATCGACAAATTCGGGTAATGTCTTTTGATGTACTTAATTAGGGTAATACCATCACCATACTTATCACCAGGCATAGATAAGTCAGTAATTAATGCATCTGCATTTAACTTAGGTAAGTTATTGATAAGTGACGTTGAATCTTCAAACTCACCAACAACATTGACCCATTCAATTTGTTCTAAAGATTTACGAATACCGAATAAAACGATTGGGTGATCATCGGCAATAATAATATTAAGGTTATTCATGTTTAATTGTTACCTTGCTGCAGCAACTGTTGAATCCATTTATCCAGTTGAGTGATACGTTCTTTGATCTCTAATTCATTATGATTTTTTATGTCATGCTCTAAATATTCACAGCTTTCTCTGAGATATTCTAAATCTAACATGGCAAAAACCCCTTTTAGACGATGAGCTGTCTGGGCTAGAGAATAAAAGTCTTTATTTGTTGCTTCTAAGTGTAGTTTCTCAACATCAATAGGAACAGTACTGATAAATAATTCCTTATAATCACTACCATTCAACTTCTTCCTATAATTATTAAGAATTACTTCGTAATTATCAAGGTTATTATTTTCATCCAAAATACTCTCTTCAGTTGTATCTAGAGAAAATGACTCATTTTCTTCAATTAAATAAGTAATAGCTTCTATTAAAGGATCACCGAAGTTAAAGTTACACTTTATTAAATTTTTTGATATTTTTTCAAATCCAACAATAGAGCTCATTAATAATATTGTTGGAGACTCTGGACTATCATCCGGAGTATCTTTAAGTATGATATCGTATTCGGGATAAAGATTCTCTCTATTTTTATCAAAGTATGTCGCGCCGTATTTATCAAGTTGTCGGCAGATGATTTTTTCTATTTCAGGGTTTTTTATGGCGAGTTTTGCGCTTATTCCTTCCAATAATACGTTAAAAGTTCGTTCTTCCGTATCTATATGCTGGTATGGGAGTGCAATCCGGAAATGAGAACCAATACTTTCTTGGCTCTTAATTGTTAACTCACCCTGAATTTTATTACATAACAAATGACATAAATAAAAAATAATCCCAGAATTGGAGTAATATTTATCTCCCATCGCTTGTCCGAGGAATGGGTATTTTATATTAGCAATGTCTTGTGGTGTTAGCCCACTTCCACTATCAATAATATCAATAAGTATTTCTTCTTTATCTTTATTTTTAACTAAATTTAAATTAACAGTTATTTTTCCATAGTTAGTCGTACTAATGGCATAATTAATCAATGATAAAATAATCTTACTTAATGCTGGCCCATCATTAATTAAAAGTAAACCAGGCCTTATATTATTATGGAAATAAAGGGTTAAGCCTTTTCTTATCATAAATGGTGATGCAGTTATCAAAATAGATTCAACTAATGTTGAAAGCTCAAATTCATCTTTGTGAATTTTCCATTCTTGATTTTCTAACTTATTAATTAACGTAATATTTTCTATCCATTCGGAAATGTAATTTGTTTTTTCTAATAATAAGTTAAGCAATTGCTGATGCGTGCTTTCGGGCAATAGTTCTTTGAATTGATAAACCATCTCATTTATATCTTTAATCGGACGCATTAATTCTAATGACATATTAGATAAGATCTTACGTCGCGCGATGGTATTTTTTTCATATTCTTGCTGTGCAAGTTGTAATTTTTTATTGATAAGTGCTTCATTGTCTTTATTCAGAAATATGAATAATGACGTATTGTCAATATTGCTGTTATTGCTGGTTCTAATCTCATAAATCTCATTATTGATCGCTGTTTGGATTAAACCATTATGCTCAATCGCCATCTGTCGGATCTTTGATAAATCGATATGAGGTAATAGTTTTTCAGCATGGCTGTTGCTAATAATTTTATGGTTAGAGGAAAAGTTGTATACCAATAAGCCGATAGGAAGATTAGAAATAATGTCGTTAGTCATCTCTTCTTTGATGCGTAGATTACGAGTCATTGAGATGTACGGGAAAACATATTTGTTACGTATATAGATGTGTCCGAAAACAGAAACTGAAATAAAGGCAAGTAGGCTAATTAACAACCAGATGTTTTTATAAGCAATCTCTTTGATAATGAGTTTCAACGGATATTCATAAGAGAGTGAATAGGGAATGCCCGCAATAGGTTGAGAAAAAATCAAAGAAGAGCCATCGGTTGAAATTTCAATACTGTTTTTATCATAGACCGACTGTTGGCCTGTTGGCAGTAATCTCAAGTAGTGTGGTGATAGTTCTGAGGGTAAAAAATTATTGATAGGTAAATCAAAAGCGACCACGCTTGTAAGTTGCCCTGGCACATTAAACATAATGCGGTAGGTATAGTAATAGATATTTTCTGTAGACATCTTTCTAATAGGAGAAAGACTCTCTTTTTCATCTAAAGCGGTTGATTGCATCAGCAGCTCAGAACGTTTGTTCTCAGCGGTTAACGTCAGGTAGCTTTCTTTGTAACGAATTTCTGGTTTAAGCACAGAGTGGGTCGTAATTAAGATAAGATCATTTCCTTTACCATTTAGATAATAAAGTGAACTGTAATCATTACGTACACCCCAGATAATTTCGAGTGAATTTGCAAAGCGTTGTGCTAGCTGGAACGTTTGTTCGTTAGGTTTACCAAATATAATGGCATCTATAGTTTGATCCCGACCTTCAAGCCAAAAGACATCAGAGCGTAGTTTTATTGGAGTCAGTGGTAAGGATGGGAAAAAGGCCGTGTCTGATATTTTATTTGATAACTGAAAAAGCTGATTAGAGTGATAACGGTAATCTTCAACCTGCAAAGCAAATTTATGAGTCGTGTTGTTGATAGCATTCTTTTTACTATCGAGCCAAGTATCAAAATAACTGTAAGCGTATAAAAAAAGTGATATGACCATAAAAAGAAGAAACAGGACATATAAGCGAGTTAGTGTATTTGGCTTGAGTTGGTTCAATGTACGCATTCAGTTTGCGAGCCTTTAAGAGACAATGTAGTTAAAAAAGAAAAGTTGAATAAACAATCACCATTATTCAGCCATTATATTAACAGGTTATCGCTTTAAAAGGGATATTCGAATGAACTTTGAGCAAACAAACAAAAAAAATAGATTTTTTTACAATAGAAGCTAGACAGCGAGGTCATAGATAGGCATAATTCCGCGCTATGGAAGGATGGCCGAGTGGCTGAAGGCAGCGGTCTTGAAAACCGCCGATGGGAAACCATCCTAGAGTTCGAATCTCTATCCTTCCGCCAGAATTAGCCGGCTTAGCTCAGTTGGTAGAGCAACTGACTTGTAATCAGTAGGTCACCAGTTCGACTCCGGTAGCCGGCACCATATAAGAACCCGTTATCTCGCAAGAGGTAGCGGGTTTTTTCTTACCTGTATTTTATTTATCCTCATATTGCTATCATCAACTTTTTAAGTTTTTTTCCTTCTCTGTTGTTCCATATCTCTCACAATACCTTCTTGTTTATTATTTTAAATTATCAAAATTTAACCACTATATTAGTGGTTTAGCATTTTTTAAGCAAAAAAAGACTGAGAATTGAGCAAACGGATAAAAAAGTCATTTTTTTTACAATCAGGACTAGACAGCAGGGTCAGAGATAGGCATAATTCCGCGCTATGGAAGGATGGCCGAGTGGCTGAAGGCAGCGGTCTTGAAAACCGCCGATGGGAAACCATCCTAGAGTTCGAATCTCTATCCTTCCGCCAGAATTAGCCGGCTTAGCTCAGTTGGTAGAGCAACTGACTTGTAATCAGTAGGTCACCAGTTCGACTCCGGTAGCCGGCACCATATAAGAACCCGTTATCTCGCAAGAGGTAGCGGGTTTTTTCTTTGGTCAAATCTTAATGCTAAAGTATATATGTACTAAAAAACACCACATTAATAAATGAACTGCACCCCAAAAGTTGGACACCAACTTTGGGGTGTTTTTCTATGGCTAAATATTCTCTTGATTTTAAACTAAATGTGATTAATTTTTATCTCGAAGGTAATGGTTTTCTATCA